>NZ_SAXY01000099.1 GCF_008016535.1 Brachyspira pilosicoli | reverse complement strand
GGGGCTGTCCTAGATAACTAAAAAAGCTTCTTTTTCGCTAAATTATATATAATTTCTAATTGTTTGTCAACTTTTGGATTATTAAATCGAAACTGACATTCTTTTATGAATAAATAAAAATGTTCTTTCGGTATTCCATTAAATTTACGAAGATGTCTTTTCGCTTGATTCCAAAAATTTTCAATACCATTAATATGATTCTTTTCTTCAGCAAACTTTTCACTATGATTAATTCTAAAGTGCTTAAATTCAGAGACATCTAATATATCATAACTATGATAATAATCTGAATAAACTATACTATCTGGCTGTACTTTTTGCCTAATAATAGGCATTAAAGTGCTTATTTTAGTATTATTTATCATTTTTACATATACTTTTCCGCCTCTTTTTAACAAACCAAACACTGGTATTTTATCTTTAGCCCCTCTTCCTCTTTTTCCTTTTCTTTTACCGCCAAAATAACTCTCATCAACTTCTATTTCTCCATTGAAAATTTCTTCTTCTTTTTCTTTTTCATATTCAAATATTAATTCTATTAATCTTAAAAAATAATACGAAGCTGTAGTCTTATTAACCTTAACTAAAACTGAAGCTGTCCTTGCTGTAGTTCCTGCTGCAAAATGTTCTATTAATTTTAATTGTTTTTCTTTACTTAATTTACTACGTTTCATACTTAAATTTTAACAAATTTAAGTTATCTAGGACAGCCCCAATAAAAATATAACTGTAGAATTATTGAGAGAAAAATTAAAAGAATATACACATTTTTATAACAATCAAAGATTGATTTCTTCGTTATTGTATATTACAATCAAAGAAAGAATCAAAAATATTATAGCAAGTAAAAGTACAATATCTATGGCTCCAT
>NZ_SAXY01000098.1 GCF_008016535.1 Brachyspira pilosicoli | reverse complement strand
AACCTAAAAATATTAAAAGATTTTTAAAGATAGAAGAAATACCCAAATCTACTTTTTATGCTTGGCTTAAAAAATATAAAGACACTGGAACTGTCGCCAATTTTAGCACTAGACCAAAAACTTCCCCAAATATCTTTAATAATCAAGAAGCTATTAATTTAATTATTAAACTCTATACTAAAGAATATCGAGGTAAGCATTATATTAAAGCATATTTAAATCGTAAAGGAATTAAGATAGGTGTTACAGCTATAGAGAATGTACTAAAAAGAAATAATCTTTGGAGATATAAAACAAAAAAGAAAAAGAAGCGATATGATAAGCGTAAATTTGTCTCTAAAATACAAAAAGAAGGCAAAATAGTTCAAATAGACACTAAATATATCAAATTAGGCAGAAAAACAGTTTATCAATTCACTGCTGTAGATTTAGCTACTCGTTATAGTTGGAGGCAAATCTATGAGGATAAAACACCTTATAGTGCTTTATCTTTCTTAAAATATGTCTTAAAAACTTCACCTTTTAGGATACAAGCTATACAAACTGCGACCGAAGGAAGTGCCTGTGGCAACAATGGTAGAGAATATACATACCGCTGTATCAATACCTCTAAAATCAATATTTTTGATGAATACTGCTTGAAAAATAAATTAGAGAGAAGATATATTCCTATAGCAACACCAAGATACAATGGCATAGTAGAAAGAGTACACGGTATAGACGAAAGAGAATTTTATTCACGATTAAATAAAAATATAACTGTAGAATTATTGAGAGAAAAATTAAAAGAATATACACATTTTTATAACAATCAAAGATTGATTTCTTCGTTATTGTATATTACAATCAAAGAAAGAATCAAAAATATTATAGCAAGTAAAAGTACAATATCTATGGCTCCATG
>NZ_SAXY01000097.1 GCF_008016535.1 Brachyspira pilosicoli | reverse complement strand
GGCTTACCCTTTCGGATAAACCCCTTAAAATTATATTCCCAAATTAATTAGGACTTCCTGGTATGAACATGTAATTCCACCAAGGCGTATTCCAAGAATCTGTGAATTTTACATATCTCGTAAATGTTTTAACTAGCTCTTGAGGTTTTTTACCTATATATAAACTAGCATCTTGCATTTTTCCAAATCTGTTATCGAGGTTTCTTTCATTTACTTCCCACCACCAATAGTAAGAATCAACGCCTGCGCAACCGCTTAAGCCTTCATTAGCCTGTGGATTCATAACCAAAACTTCTATATAATCTTTTTGGAAATTTCTCTTAAAGTATATATTTTCACCATGAACGCCATTCCAGAATTTAGACAAAGTTATATTAGCTTCTATAAATGTATGAACTGCGTTTTTAGCGCTTCCGCCAGAACCATATATTCTTTCAGCTTCACTTCCGCCTATAGCCATTTTATAAATAGCTCCAACTGTCCAGTTTCCCGTATGAGCGTATTCATGCGTTACGCTATCTTCATTTCCATATTTTTTTGCGGTGCAATTTACATAATCTACTATAACCGCTCCTACAAATTGTTTGATTAATCTGTTATCTTGTTTGTAGTAAATATCGCCTTTAGAATCAAAATAGTAGTAATCTTGTAGATTTGATTTTTCACCAGTTGCTGGCTTGCTTTTTTGGAATTCACTAGGTGCATGATAATTTCTACCATTTCTAATTGCGAAAACTTTACCGTCATTAGCGGCTTTTCTGTTAATTTGGTCGAGCCATAATTGATTTAGTTTTGCGCTATCTCTGTAGTCTACTGCGACTTTTGAAGCACTTGCAAAAGGAACGGTAACTGTATATACTGAGCCAGCTTCTTCTGGAAGAGTAATTGAACCTGTTCCATCGCCATTAGTGTCGCC
>NZ_SAXY01000096.1 GCF_008016535.1 Brachyspira pilosicoli | reverse complement strand
CTTTTATTTTTGTACCCTTTATAAACTCTGCCGACTTTTTATACCAAGCACTTACATAATCTAAATCCCCATACCCTTTCATATTATTAAATACTCTTTTCATCTCCTCGCTTTGCTCTTTGCTTTTCATTCTAGCACCCACAAAAGGAGGATTGCCGAGTATATACGAAAGCTCTTTTACATCTATTATATTTTTCCAATCAACCATTAAGGCATTTTCATTTTTTATAACTGCCGATTTTTTTAATGGTATTCTTTCAAATGCCCTTCCAAACTTTACAGATAGTTTTAAATTCATCAAATGGTCCATAAGCCATAAAGCAACTTCAGCAATCTTAGCAGGAAATTCATTTATCTCTATGCCGTAAAAATTATCAACATCTATCAAAGATAAATTTGAAATATCTATATACAATATTCCGTCTTTTAAATCCTCTTTATGAATCTCTGTTAATATATCTATTTCTAATTGTCTTATTTCTCTGTACGCTATAATCAAAAAGTTTCCGCATCCGCAGGCAGGGTCTAAAAATTTTAATGCTGATATTTTTTGATGCAGCTCTTTTAATTTGTTTTTATTTGTCTTTACTTTTTCAAACTCTTCTCTTAATTCATCTAAAAATAATGCACTTATAGTTTTCATTATATTTTTTTCGCTTGTATAATGTTCCCCAAAACTTCTTCTCTTTTCCTTATCAGCAACACATTGAAAAAGCGAACCGAATACAGCAGGAGATATATTGCTCCAATCAAAATAACAGCATTCAAGCAAAGCACTTCTCATCTCTTTATCAAACGAAGGTATCTTAACTGCATTTTCAAATAAAGACCCATTAATATAAGGAAACTCTTTTAATGTTTCATCTAAATTAGTTTGTCTCTCTTCTATTTTTGTATCAAGCACTTCAAATAATTGATGAAGCCATATTCC
>NZ_SAXY01000095.1 GCF_008016535.1 Brachyspira pilosicoli | reverse complement strand
CGAAGAAATCAATCTTTGATTGTTATAAAAATGTGTATATTCTTTTAATTTTTCTCTTAATAATTCTACAGTTATATTTTTATTTAATCGTGAATAAAATTCTCTTTCGTCTATGCCGTGTACTCTTTCTACTACGCCGTTATATCTTGGTGTTGCTATAGGAATATATCTCCTCTCTAATTTATTTTTTAAGCAGTATTCATCAAAAATATTTATTTTAGAGGTATTGATACAGCGATAAGTATATTCTATACCATTGTCCGTTTGTATAGCCTGTATCTTAAAAGGTGAAGTTTTTAAGACATATTTTAAGAAAGATAAAGCACTAGAAGGTGTTTTATCTTCATAGATTTCTCTCCAACTATAACGAGTAGCTAAATCTACAGCAGTGAATTGATAAACTGTTTTTCTGCCTAATTTGATATATTTAGTGTCTATTTGAACTATTTTGCCTTCTTTTTGTATTTTAGAGACAAATTTACGCTTATCATATCGCTTCTTTTTCTTTTTTGTTTTATATCTCCAAAGATTATTTCTTTTTAGTACATTCTCTATAGCTGTAACACCTATCTTAATGCCTTCACGATTTAAATATGCTTTAATATAATGCTTACCTCGATATTCTTTAGTATAGAGTTTAATAATTAAATTAATAGCTTTTTGGTTATTAAAGATATTTGGGGAAGTTTTTGGTCTAGTGCTAAAATTGGCGACAGTTCCAGTGTCTTTATATTTTTTAAGCCAAGCATAAAAAGTAGATTTGGGTATTTCTTCTATCTTTAAAAATCTTTTAATATTTTTAGTTTCTAATGCTTCATCCACTATAAATAATTTAAATTCTGTGCTATAATCTTTTTTCATAGTAGTATCCTTTATTTATTTTCTATATCAAAATATTATAACAAGGATACTGCTTTTTTTATACTAAAAAATGTCCAATATCTCATACTCCTAAACA
>NZ_SAXY01000094.1 GCF_008016535.1 Brachyspira pilosicoli | reverse complement strand
TTTGATTGTAATATAACCTAACGAAGAAATCAATCTTTGATTGTTATAAAAATGTGTATATTCTTTTAATTTTTCTCTCAATAATTCTACTGTGATATTTTTATTTAATCGTGAATAAAATTCTCTTTCGTCTATGCCGTGTACTCTTTCTACTACACCA
The DNA here is from genome assembly GCF_008016535.1 of Brachyspira pilosicoli. GTDB lineage: Bacteria > Spirochaetota > Brachyspiria > Brachyspirales > Brachyspiraceae > Brachyspira > Brachyspira pilosicoli_A. Next base: position 819 of record NZ_SAXY01000094.1, on the reverse strand, counting down.
TTGTATCTTGGTGTTGCTACAGGAATATATCTCCTCTCTAATTTATTTTTCAAGCAGTATTCATCAAAAATATTGATTTTAGAGGTATTGATACAACGGTATGTATATTCCATACCATTATCGGTCTGTATAGCCTGTATCCTAAAAGGTGAAGTTTTTAAGACATATTTTAAGAAAGATAAAGCACTATAAGGTGTTTTATCTTCATAGATTTGCCTCCAACTATAACGAGTAGCTAAATCTACAGCAGTGAATTGATAAACTCTTTTTCTGCCTAATTTGATATATTTAGTGTCTATTTGAACTATTTTGCCTTCTTTTTGTATTTTAGAGACAAATTTACGCTTATCATATCGCTTCTTTTTCTTTTTTATTTTGTATCTCCAAAGATTATTTCTTTTTAGTACATTCTCTATAGCTGTAACACCTATCTTAATGCCTTCACGATTTAAATATGCTTTAATATAATGCTTACCTCGATATTCTTTAGTATAGAGTTCAATAATTAAATTAATAGCTTCTTGATTATTAAAGATATTTGGAGAAGTTTTCGGTCTAGTGCTAAAATTAGCGACAGTTTCAGTGTCTTTATATTTTTTAAGCCAAGCATAAAAAGTAGATTTGGGTATTTCTTCTATCTTTAGAAATCTTTTAATATTTTTAGTTTTTAATGCTTCATCCACTATAAATAATTTAAATTCTGTGCTATAATCTTTTTTCATAGTAGTATCCTTTATTTATTTTCTATATCAAAATATTATAACAAGGATACTGCTTTTTTTATACTAAAAAATGTCCAATATCTCACACTCCTAAACA
>NZ_SAXY01000093.1 GCF_008016535.1 Brachyspira pilosicoli | reverse complement strand
CCATAGATATTGTACTTTTACTTGCTATAATATTTTTGATTCTTTCTTTGATTGTAATATACAATAACGAAGAAATCAATCTTTGATTGTTATAAAAATGTGTATATTCTTTTAATTTTTCTCTCAATAATTCTACTGTGATATTTTTATTTAATCGTGAATAAAATTCTCTTTCGTCTATGCCGTGTACTCTTTCTACTACGCCATTGTATCTTGGTGTTGCTATAGGAATATATCTCCTCTCTAATTTATTTTTTAAGCAGTATTCATCAAAAATATTTATTTTAGGAGTATTAATACAGCGATAAGTATATTCTATACCATTGTCCGTTTGTATAGCCTGTATCTTAAAAGGCGAAGTTTTTAAGACATATTTTAAGAAAGATAAAGCACTATAAGGTGTTTTATCCTCATAGATTTGCCTCCAACTATAACGAGCAGATAAATCTACAGCAGTGAATTGATAAACTCTTTTTCTGCCTAATTTGATATATTTAGTGTCTATTTGAACTATTTTGCCCTCTTTTTGTATTTTAGAGACAAATTTTCGTTTATCATATCGCTTCTTTTTCTTTTTTATTTTATATCTCCAAAGATTATTTCTTTTTAGTACATTCTCTATAGCTGTAACACCTATCTTAATGCCTTCACGATTTAAATATGCTTTAATATAATGCTTACCTCGATATTCTTTAGTATAGAGTTCAATAATTAAATTAATAGCTTTTTGATTATTAAAGATATTTGGAGAAGTTTTTGGTCTAGTACTAAAATTAGCGACAGTTCCAGTGTCTTTATATTTTTTAAGCCAAGCATAAAAAGTAGATTTGGGTATTTCTTCTATCTTTAGAAATCTTTTAATATTTTTAGTTTCTAATGCTTCATCCACTATAAATAATTTAAATTCTGTGCTATAATCTCTTTTCATAGTAGCATCCTTTTTATTTGTTTTATGTTCAAAATATTATAACAAGGATACTGCTTTTTTTATACTAAAAAATGTCCAATATCTCATACTCCTAAACA
>NZ_SAXY01000092.1 GCF_008016535.1 Brachyspira pilosicoli | reverse complement strand
TGTTAAGGAGTGTGAGATATTGGACATTTTTTAGTATAAAAAAAGCAGTATCCTTGTTATAATATTTTGAACATAAAACAAATAAAAAGGATGCTACTATGAAAAGAGATTATAGCACAGAATTTAAATTATTTATAGTGGATGAAGCATTAGAAACTAAAAATATTAAAAGATTTCTAAAGATAGAAGAAATACCCAAATCTACTTTTTATGCTTGGCTTAAAAAATATAAAGACACTGGAACTGTCGCTAATTTTAGTACTAAGCCAAAAACTTCTCCAAATATCTTTAATAATCAAAAAGCTATTAATTTAATTATTGAACTCTATACTAAAGAATATCGAGGTAAGCATTATATTAAAGCATATTTGAACCGTGAAGGCATTAAGATAGGGGTTACAGCTATAGAGAATGTACTAAAAAGAAATAATCTTTGGAGATATAAAACAAAAAAGAAAAAGAAGCGATATGATAAGCGTAAATTTGTCTCTAAAATACAAAAAGAAGGCAAAATAGTTCAAATAGACACTAAATATATCAAATTAGGCAGAAAAACAGTCTATCAGTTCACTGCTGTCGATTTAGCTACTCGCTATAGTTGGAGGCAAATCTATGAGGATAAAACACCTTATAGTGCTTTATCTTTCTTAAAATATGTCTTAAAAACTTCACCTTTTAAGATACAGGCTATACAAACGGACAATGGTATAGAATATACTTATCGCTGTATTAATACTCCTAAAATAAATATTTTTGATGAATACTGCTTAAAAAATAAATTAGAGAGGAGATATATTCCTATAGCAACACCAAGATACAATGGCGTAGTAGAAAGAGTACACGGCATAGACGAAAGAGAATTTTATTCACGATTAAATAAAAATATCACAGTAGAATTATTGAGAGAAAAATTAAAAGAATATACACATTTTTATAACAATCAAAGATTGATTTCTTCGTTAGGTTATATTACAATCAAAGAAAGAATCAAAAATATTATAGCAAGTAAAAGTACAATATCTATGGCTC
>NZ_SAXY01000091.1 GCF_008016535.1 Brachyspira pilosicoli | reverse complement strand
CATGGAGCCATAGATATTGTACTTTTACTTGCTATAATATTTTTGATTCTTTCTTTGATTGTAATATACAATAACGAAGAAATCAATCTTTGATTGTTATAAAAATGTGTATATTCTTTTAATTTTTCTCTCAATAATTCTACTGTGATATTTTTATTTAATCGTGAATAAAATTCTCTTTCGTCTATGCCGTGTACTCTTTCTACTACGCCGTTATATCTTGGTGTTGCTATAGGAATATATCTCCTCTCTAATTTATTTTTTAAGCAGTATTCATCAAAAATATTTATTTTAGAGGTATTGATACAGCGGTATGTATATTCTATACCATTATCGGTCTGTATAGATTGTATCTTAAAAGGTGAAGTTTTTAAGACATATTTTAAGAAAGATAAAGCACTATAAGGTGTTTTATCCTCATAGATTTGCCTCCAACTATAGCGAGTAGCTAAATCTACAGCAGTGAACTGATAGACTGTTTTTCTGCCTAATTTGATATATTTAGTGTCTATTTGAACTATTTTGCCTTCTTTTTGTATTTTAGAGACAAATTTACGCTTATCATATCGCTTCTTTTTCTTTTTTGTTTTATATCTCCAAAGATTATTTCTTTTTAGTACATTCTCTATAGCTGTAACACCTATCTTAATGCCTTCACGATTTAAATATGCTTTAATATAATGCTTACCTCGATATTCTTTAGTATAGAGTTTAATAATTAAATTAATAGCTTTTTGGTTATTAAAGATATTTGGGGAAGTTTTTGGTCTAGTGCTAAAATTGGCGACAGTTCCAGTGTCTTTATATTTTTTAAGCCAAGCATAAAAAGTAGATTTGGGTATTTCTTCTATCTTTAAAAATCTTTTAATATTTTTAGTTTCTAATGCTTCATCCACTATAAATAATTTAAATTCTGTGCTATAATCTTTTTTCATAGTAGTATCCTTTATTTATTTTCTATATCAAAATATTATAACAAGGATACTGCTTTTTTTATACTAAAAAATGTCCAATATCTCATACTCCTAAACA
>NZ_SAXY01000090.1 GCF_008016535.1 Brachyspira pilosicoli | reverse complement strand
TTTGTTTAGGAGTATGAGATATTGGACATTTTTTAGTATAAAAAAAGCAGTATCCTTGTTATAATATTTTGATATAGAAAATAAATAAAGGATACTACTATGAAAAAAGATTATAGCACAGAATTTAAATTATTTATAGTGGATGAAGCATTAGAAACTAAAAATATTAAAAGATTTTTAAAGATAGAAGAAATACCCAAATCTACTTTTTATGCTTGGCTTAAAAAATATAAAGACACTGGAACTGTCGCCAATTTTAGCACTAGACCAAAAACTTCCCCAAATATCTTTAATAACCAAAAAGCTATTAATTTAATTATTAAACTCTATACTAAAGAATATCGAGGTAAGCATTATATTAAAGCATATTTAAATCGTGAAGGCATTAAGATAGGTGTTACAGCTATAGAGAATGTACTAAAAAGAAATAATCTTTGGAGATATAAAACAAAAAAGAAAAAGAAGCGATATGATAAACGTAAATTTGTCTCTAAAATACAAAAAGAAGGCAAAATAGTTCAAATAGACACTAAATATATCAAATTAGGCAGAAAAACAGTCTATCAGTTCACTGCTGTAGATTTAGCTACTCGTTATAGTTGGAGAGAAATCTATGAAGATAAAACACCTTCTAGTGCTTTATCTTTCTTAAAATATGTCTTAAAAACTTCACCTTTTAAGATACAGGCTATACAAACGGACAATGGTATAGAATATACTTATCGCTGTATTAATACTCCTAAAATAAATATTTTTGATGAATACTGCTTAAAAAATAAATTAGAGAGGAGATATATTCCTATAGCAACACCAAGATACAATGGCGTAGTAGAAAGAGTACACGGCATAGACGAAAGAGAATTTTATTCACGATTAAATAAAAATATCACAGTAGAATTATTAAGAGAAAAATTAAAAGAATATACACATTTTTATAACAATCAAAGATTGATTTCTTCGTTATTGTATATTACAATCAAAGAAAGAATCAAAAATATTATAGCAAGTAAAAGTACAATATCTATGGCTCCATG
>NZ_SAXY01000009.1 GCF_008016535.1 Brachyspira pilosicoli | reverse complement strand
TACTGATGTAGTTCTTGCTGTGGTTCCTGCTACAAAATGTTCTATTAATTTTAATTGTTTATCTTGACTTAATTTACTGCGTTTCATACTTTAATTTTAACAAATTTAAGTTATCTAGGACAGCCCCTTTTTTTTTATAGCATTTAAATTATTTTCTCTAATATCATTCACGATTTTCTCTCTACTATATAATTTGCAAGCTCAATTAATATATTTTTTGCTTCGTTATCATCGTATACATTTAAATAATCTATAGCCTCTTTTGAAGTTTCTATTGCCTTCTCTTTTGCACCCTCAAGCCCAAATTGTTTAACATAGGTAAGTTTACCCTCTTTCTCATCTTTACCCACAGTTTTTCCAAGAGTTTCATTGTCAGAAATTACATCAAGTATATCATCTTGTATCTGAAAAGCTAAACCAATAGCCTCTCCATATTTAGTAATGTTTTCTAAATTTATATTTTCTTTCTCTGAAGCAATAGCCCCCGCTCTCACAGCTCCTCTAATCATAGCACCTGTTTTTTTGGAATGAAGTATTTTAAGCATTTCAAAATCAATATCCCTCTCTTCATAATACAAATCTATAAACTGCCCCATAACCATCCCAGAAACTCCCGCAGCATAACTTATCTCATAAAGAAGTTTTCTCAAAGTTTTATCATTGACATTAGCATTAGATAAAATTTCAAATGAATGAGTAAGAAGTCCGTCCCCCACAAGTATAGCATTAGCTTCTCCATATTTAACATGCGTTGTAGGTTTGCCTCTTCTTAAATCATCATTATCCATAGCAGGCAAATCATCATGAACCAAAGAATATGTATGAATAAGCTCTAATGATACAGCTGGAATAATTGCTTTTTTATAATCTCCATTAAATAATTCACAAGCAAGACAAGTTAAAATTGGTCTTAATCTTTTTCCTCCTGCATCAAGCGGATATTTAAGCATATCTAAAAAATTATTTTTTAATGATATATTGATAGTTTTAAAAATATTATTTATTTCACTATCAATATCTTTTAATCTTGTATTCATATATTCTTTAAGATTCATATTATTTATTCCTTATCGCTTAATAATAAAATCATTATATAAAAAGAGGTGAAAATGTAAAGCTAATATTAAATAAAAAATGTTTAGGAGTATGAGATATTGGACATTTTTTAGTATAAAAAAAGCAGTATCCTTGTTATAATATTTTGAACATAAAACAAATAAAAAGGATGCTACTATGAAAAGAGATTATAGCACAGAATTTAAATTATTTATAGTGGATGAAGCATTAGAAACTAAAAATATTAAAAGATTTCTAAAGATAGAAGAAATACCCAAATCTACTTTTTATGCTTGGCTTAAAAAATATAAAGACACTGGAACTGTCGCCAATTTTAGCACTAGACCAAAAACTTCCCCAAATATCTTTAATAATCAAGAAGCTATTAATTTAATTATTAAACTCTATACTAAAGAATATCGAGGTAAGCATTATATTAAAGCATATTTAAATCGTGAAGGCATTAATATAGGTGTTACAGCTATAGAGAATGTACTAAAAAGAAATAATCTTTGGAGATACAAAATAAAAAAGAAAAAGAAGCGATATGATAAACGAAAATTTGTCTCTAAGATAGAAAAAGAAGGCAAAATAGTTCAAATAGACACTAAATATATCAAATTAGGCAGAAAAACAGTTTATCAATTCACTGCTGTAGATTTAGCTACACGTTATAGTTGGAGGCAGATCTATGAAGATAAAACACCTTATAGTGCTTTATCTTTCTTAAAATATGTCTTAAAAACTTCACCTTTTAAGATACAGGCTATACAAACGGACAATGGTATAGAATATACTTATCGCTGTATTAATACTCCTAAAATAAATATTTTTGATGAATACTGCTTAAAAAATAAATTAGAGAGGAGATATATTCCTATAGCAACACCAAGATACAATGGCGTAGTAGAAAGAGTACACGGCATAGACGAAAGAGAGTTTTATTCACGATTAAATAAAAATATCACAGTAGAATTATTGAGAGAAAAATTAAAAGAATATACACATTTTTATAACAATCAAAGATTGATTTCTTCGTTAGGTTATATTACAATCAAAGAAAGAATCAAAAATATTATAGCAAGTAAAAGTACAATATCTATGGCTCCATGACATAAATAATAAAATAAAGACTTGACTTTTTTTTATTATGTGATAATATAATTAAATCACTTTTCAAGTTGATACGGGTAGGTGGCCGAGCAGTCAATGGCAGCAGACTGTAAATCTGTCGACGTGAGTCTACGGGGGTGCGAATCCCTCCCTGCCCACATTCTTTTTTTATCTATTCTAAATTAAAAGGATTAATCAAATGGCTATAGAGTTTAATGACATATATATATCTATAGTTCCTGAAGCTAATCTTTGTAGTTCTGAAGAAATATATAGGTTTGTTAATGAATCTGAAGAAGCCGCTTCCATTAGAATGCCTATAGTAATACTCGACTTAAAAAATACTAAAGAAATTAATAGTGCTGGAATAGCAAAAATATTAAAACTCTATAAAAGTTTGCAAGCCTTAAAAATAAAACTATACATGATGAATCTTAATAAAGATGTAGAACCTATCTTAAAAAATCTTATGATTACATATTTAATTACAAAAATAGAAAGTATAAAAGATTTGGACCTCTAATTTATCTAGAAAAGCTAATTAATTGACATAAAAGAAGAACTAATATATCATTAAAAAAACTTGGGAGTAGATGAGTCCCGGTGGGCTCCGCGCTCTTCAAAAGCGTTGGACGTTATAACAACGTTGGCAGGTTCAACTCCTGCCTCTTCCGATAAATATGCGATTATTAAAAACAAAACAGCATGATTAAATTACTAATAAAATGTTCAAAATAGTCTCTTATTCTTTAAATATATTGCATTTATTGTAAGAAAGGGAGGCTAAAAATTGAGTAATAATTTTAACTTAGTTCAAACCAATGCCGTATTGGAAGATAATTCTATTAAACCATATCATAAAATTTTATCTCGCCCTATAGTTGCTGATATTATAAGAGAAATATTAGAAAAATTAAGAGCAGAATTAAAAAATAATCCAAATACTCCCTACAGTAAAGAAGATATTGTAAAATTATGCGAAATAAAATTAAAAGAAAAATCTAACCTACCTATAAAAAGAGTGATAAATGCCACAGGAACTATTATGCACACAAATTTGGGTCGTTCTCCTATAGATGAAGATGTGTGGCAAGAAGTAAAAGATTTAAATATATACAGCAACAACCTTGAATACAATATAAATAAAGAAGGAAGAGGGCTAAGAGGAGAGTTTTTATACACATTATTAGCTAAACTTACAGGTGCTGAAGACGCTTTAGTTGTAAATAATAATGCAGCTTCAGTATTTTTAATATTAAAAACACTTGCTAGAGAAAAAGAAGTTATAGTATCTAGAGGAGAACAGGTGCAAATAGGAGGCGGTTTTAGAATACCCGATATATTAATGGAAGCTAATGCTAAACTCGTTGAAATAGGTACTACAAATATAGTAACAATAAACGATTATAAAGAAGCTATAACAGAAAACACTGCTATGATATTAAAAGTACATACTTCCAATTTTAAAATCAGAGGTTTTGTAAAAAGCCCGTCATTAAAAAAACTAAAAGATTCTATACCGAGCAATATACCAATAGTTTATGATGAAGGGGCTGGAATATTTGATGAGAGCATATCCGAAGAAGAGCATATAAAATCTGCAATAAAAGCAGGTGTTGATTTAGTATGTTTTTCTGGGGATAAGATGTTTTCAAGCGTGCAGGCTGGCATAATAGTTGGAAAGAAAGAATATATAGATAAAATATACAAACACCCTCTTATGAGGGCTTTTAGATGCGGTAAAACTGTGCTTTCTATATTAGAGAAAAATGTTATAAAAAGATTAAACGCAGAGGGACAATTTAAGGGTTATTGTGAGAGATTACTTTCTATTGATGAAGAAGTTGTAAAACAAAAATCATTTAGAATCATTAATGATTTAAAGGGCTTTGATGTAGTTAGTGAATATGTAGAAACTGGAGGCGGTGCTATGGCTGATACTTTCTACAATTCTTATGCTATAAGATTTAAGCCTAAAAACATTAAAGAAACTATAAAATATTTGCATAATTTGTATACCCCTATTATATCAAAGATAAAAAAAGACTATGTATTATTATATGTTTTAACAATAGAAGAGAGAGATATTGAGTATGTATACAATGTGTTAAAGCATATAGAAAAAGAATATTTATAAAAACTTCAAAAAAATCTTAGTTTAAATATTAATTTAATTATGGCAAGTAATTTTTAATTTAAGGAAATGTCAATGAACAAAATTATAGGAACTGCTGGGCATGTTGATCATGGTAAATCAGAATTAATCAAAGCTTTAACAGGTATTGCTATGATGCGTTTACCTGAAGAGCAAAGAAGAGAGATGACTATTGATTTGGGTTTTGGATTTTTTAAGCCTAATGAGGATATTACTATTGGTGTAATAGATGTTCCGGGACATGAAAGATTTATTAGAAATATGGTTGCGGGTATGTGGAGTTTGGATTTAGTTATGCTTGTTGTATGTGCTAATGAAGGGTGGATGAATATGACAGAAGAGCATGCTAAGGTTGCTTTGGCATTGGGCATAAAAAATATTGTATGCGTAATAAATAAGATTGACCTTGTTGATGATAATAAATTAAAAGAATCTGAAGAGAGTATTAAAAAAAATTTATATAGAATATTTCAAAAAGATATAGAAACAATAAAAGTATCTGCTTTAAATGGCACTAATATAGATTTATTAAAAGAAAGAGTTACTAATATATTAATAAACGATAAAAGAAAAGAAGATATAAAAACTCATATTTATGTAGATAGGGTATTTTCTATAAAAGGAGCAGGGCTTACTATTACAGGAAGTATTAAAGGAGGGAGTATAAAAAAAGAAGATACTCTCATACACTACCCTAGTAAAAAAGAAGTATCTATAAGAAATATTCAATCATATCATGAAGACAGAGAAATTGTGCATTCTACTTCGAGAGTTGCTTTAAATTTAAAAAACATAAAAAAAGAAGAGATAAGAAGGGGGCATTTATTATGCTCTAAAGAAGAGAATGTTTTTCTAACGAATGAAATAATATTAGAATTGCTTGAAAATAGTGATGTTGATTATTTGAAAAAGATAAAAAATGCAGAGTTTGCAATTGGTACAGAATGTTTAGTAGCTCAGATTATACCGCTATACAAAAAACAAGATAATAATAAAAAAGATGAAAATAAAGAAATAGACAAAAGATTTATAAGATTAAAATTTGATGATACAATAGCTGTATTTTGGAAAGAGAGAGGAATACTTATTAGCCATGGAGGAAGTGCTATAATTGGAAGCGGCGATGTATTTTGGGGAGAGAAAACTAATCCATTTATTAGAAAAAATATTATGGATAGAGCTTCAGATTTCTTGGGCAAAATAGAGAGAAAAAAATATACTGACTTAGTAATGAGTGTTAATGGATATAGTTTAGTTAGCGGAAATATGCCGGAATATGCTATAAAAATTGCTAACTACTTTGTAAAAAAAGATTATTTAAAAGAATCAGCTGAAAGAATAAAAAAATTAATAGAAATAAAAAAAGACGGATTTTCTTTTGAAGATATAAAAAATTATCTTAATATAGAAACTTCATTTACAAAACCTTTTATTAATTATTTATTAGAAAATAAAATTATTATGTCATTAGACAATAATATATATAAAAAATATGTTGATACAGTAGAGCTTACTAACTCGCAAAAAATGCTTCTTGACAGATTAAAAAAAGAAGATTTAAATGGCTTAGATGAAAAAACTATTAAAACTCTTAACAATGGAATAAAAGATATAAAAACACTAACAGCATTAAAATATGCAGCATACCTTGATGAAGGATTATATTATTATATAGAAACTTATAACAGAGTAAAAAGTTTAATAATGAAGAACACTAAAAAAAATGATATTATCACTATAGCATTAGTTAAAGAGAGGACTGGTTTATCTAGAAAATACACCATACCTATACTAAATGCTTTAGAGAGAGAAAAGCTGGTAAAAAGACAAGGCAATGACAGAATAGTGCTTTAATTAGTTTACTAAAATTTTTAAGTTTGTCAAAATCTAATTTTTTTATTTTCATTATTTGCAGGGCTTTGCCCACTGCGAAGCGTGCCCATATGATACACACCACGCTTCTTTTGCAACCGTAGGGAGTGCCTGCGGCGTGCCCAAAAGAAGCAAAAGGACTGCATTTGACGAAGTCCGTCTTTAGGCATGACTCAAATTTAAGTTCTACACTACATTTAATACATATTCCTAAAATATTAGCTATAGTATATGCACTTTTTGCAACTTTTTGCGGCGGGAAAAAGTTGAATAAAACAAAACTTATATAACAAAACATATTTAATATATACTACTGCATAACTACTCTGTCTGCAATACTTCTTGCTAATGAACGTGAATCAGCATTTTCAATATCGCTTGCTAATGATATGCCATATGTAATGCGGCTTATTTTTTTATCAAAATTATTATTTCTTAAAGTTTTATTTATATACGATGCTGTAGTATCTGCCTCTAATGAAGCCCCAAATGCTATAATAACTTCTTCTATTGATATATTATTTTTAACTCTATCTATTAACTCTTTTATTCTTATGTCTGAAATGCCTATTCCCTTAAGAGGCTCTATTAATCCGCCCAAAACATGATAAAGTCCAGTATATTCTTCTGTTTTTTCAATGGCAATCATATCTGTATAAGACTCTACTACGCATAGCTTTGTTCTGTCTCTTTTATCATTAGCACATATATTGCAAATATCATTCTCGCTTAAAGAATAACATTCCCTGCAAAGTTTTATATTTTTATGCAGCAACAAAATAGAATTAGACAGCTCATTTAAATATTCATCATCACTGTCAAATAAATATAAAGCAATACGCATAGCACTCCTACCGCCTATTCCAGGAAGCCGAGATATCATCTCTGTAAGCTTATCTAAAGAATCAATACTATTCAATTTTTATCCTTATCATCATTATTGTTATTAATAATATCATTCATTCTAGATATAATATCTGGGTTTATTGCATCTAATGATATATTGATAATTGGTTTTCCATTTTCATCATATTTTATTGTAGTCATCTTTGTTATATCAGCAAATGCCTTATCCATATCTTTAAAAGCATTAAAAGGATTCTTATAATTATCATTTTTATTATCATCAGAAACATTCAAATCTTTTACTTTTGAAATTGCATCATTCATGCTTGATACTATCATCTCTTCCAAAAGTTCTTTTTGATTTTTATCTAAAAGACTTTCATCTACATTAAAATTTGATATATTATAATTTTTATTAATTTCAAATGAGATTAAATTACCGGGTGAACTATATTTTATAGAATTGTCGTTCATATATAAAAAACTCCTAAACATAGTATTGTTTTTATAATATATCGTTTTTTATAATTAATCAATACTTCTTATATTATGTTATCTATATTATGTTTCCTGTAATATGTTAAATAAACAAATAATTAGTATTTATTTTTATATTTTATAAAAATACGTACTAACAATTACGATAATAATTAATAGACACTTATTAAAAAATGTATAAAAAATAATATACAAAAATAAAATAATGTAGTAAAAAATGTATAAAATGTTTTATTTTAGAGAAAAACTTATATAATAAAATAAATTTTTCGACAAAAAACGCATTATGTATATTTACTTATATAAAATATGCTATATGATTTTAATTATAAATAAGCAATGAATGGAGTTTATATTTATGAAAAAGGGACTAAATTTTATTATAATATTTTTTGTTATAGCATTAAATCTTTATTCATTTGACGAAGGATTTGTATGGGGGCTAAAGGCTAATTTTAACGGTACTGCCACATTACCATCTATTAGTGCATCAGACTTAGATAAGATAGGTGCTGCTTATATGAAAGGTTCTGTAGGATACACTATGGATGGAGAAGCTGATCTTGGATATTTATTTGGTTCTAAGAGATGGTTCGGCGGATTAGACCCTGCTAAATTCAGCGGTATGAGCTTATATGCCTCTATTGGTGTTGGTAATGGATTTGCTGGACAGGTTGCTGGAAACACAATAAAAGGAGTAACTGTTAATATGTATATTAATGTTAATTATGCTCCTGTAGTTAGCTTTGGAGTTGGTACTAAGGCTTATTTTTTAGATAGCAAATTAGCTTTAGGGCTTCAAGTTGGAGGAAAATTAATAGCAGACTTATCACCTGCATATTTAGCTTATGATGATAATTCAGTTTTAGATCCACAACCTGAAGTTGGTGAAATAATAGTTACAGATTTTATGATAAAAAATATGAACCCATTAATGCTTAGCATAAAATTCTCTTTAGAATATAATCAGCCAGTTAATGACAGAGTTGAAGTTATTTTAGGAGTATATACAAGATTTAATTTATACAGTCCTCAATATATAACAATGCCTGATTCTCTATTAAAATTAATGAATGCTGTAAGACCTGATTTCACAACTGAAACTAAATTACCTTCATATTATATCAACTCATTAGACTTTGGTTTAACTTTAGGTTTAGCATTTAAAGGATAATCAATAGTTAGTTAATACTATTTTGCGGAGTCATCTTTATGAAAAAAACGTTTATATTATTTTCATTATTAATATTAAGTATTTTGTTTTTAAGTTCTTGTGCAAGAGGCTTTAGTCCTATGTACTACTATAATAGAACCAGCAATTCTAGTTCAAGTACAAACGATGATATATTACCTCCAGATATAGGTGGAGGAGAAGAAAATTTGTCTCCAGATGAAGACCCATTTCACCCAGACTATGGAGATTGGAATAGACCTGATTATGGATTTTCTCTTAACTTTGATGATTATGTTATAGAAGCATCATTTAACGATAAAAATCAGCCAACTTATAAGCTTGTAAAAAAGAATGGTTGGTATGTTACAGATGCTCTAAGAAATGAATATGCCTACAATGGTCCAGATACTACTGGTGGTGGTGTTACTATGGGCAGTGTAAAATATTATTTATATAAGAGTAAAAACCCTAATTTTAATGCTGACTCATCTTATAATAAAAGTACAAGAATGGAGAGATTTTATTTTTATAGATTTACAGCAACAGCAGCAGGACAGCCTACAGATAATTATCTAATAGCAATAGATACATATTCAAAATTAGTATTTGCATTTGGGGTACCAACTTCTTGGAGGAAAATAGCAGGAATACCAGCACCAAATCAATGGGGACCTGTAGAATTAGGTTGGGAAGCAGATGCTAATAATAATAGTCGAGTAAGTTTTGCTAATGTGGAAGGTATTCAATATTTTTATGAATACGACCCTGTTGGTATAGTTAAAGATGATGGTACTATAGAAGTATATCAATGGTGTTTAGATTCTATAGCTAATAATAGATACGCACCAAGATTTGATGGAGAGTTTGGAGATACTAATAGAGCTATAGCTGATTATGGAGTGCCAGGACGTTCTCCATATATGCCTATGAAAAAGGTTGTTGATAATAGACCTGTTAATAAAATGAACATTACAGTAAGTCAGGTTAGTATAAAAAATGTAAGTGCTAAATCAGCTAACAGATATGCACTTAGTTTCACATGGGGGAAAGGAGATATACAAAGAGTATTTAATTATGCTCACTTCCAATATAGATTTAAAATGGCTGCTTATAATGAAGATAATGATGTACCTGCTGTTGAAACAATTGGTTCAGTATTCCCAGAAGAGGTTGGTACAGTTGATGCTGGTTTAGGTGCTATATTTGGATCTGTAGGAAGTAGAGATGATGCTAAATACAAAATTGATATAGGTAGTTCTAAAATTATAACTACTGATAAAACTTATGAAATAGAATATTATGAAGAAGATAAAAATAAAATACGTATGGATTTCTATTTCGATTTAGTAAAATTTGATGAACCTATGTGGAATGTTACTCAAATAGAATGGCCTTATAAATATTGTGAAAATAATAAGATAAGAGTTTCTGTTTACTATGATTATAATAGTAATAAATTTACTTATGATGCAAGTAATGGAGCAGATGATTATGGTAATAGATTAGTAAGTGCTACATTTGAAGGTAATAATGGTTTATCTGAAGGACAGGAAGTAGACTTTATTATAACTGTAGACGGTAATGACGGTCCTCAAAATAATAAATGTGGAAATGGGGCTACTGGTCTTAATGATACTGTTGAGTTAAGATTTAAATTAAAGTTTAATAAGGTTCAATAAATATTAAAATGGGCAGAGGAAAATATAGTTTTATATCTTTGCCCATTTTTATTTTGAAAATATAACAAACATATTAACAAAGTATATGAGTGTGCAAAAAAGTTCTAATTGTATTGAGATTGTTTTGAATATATAAAAAAATTTTCACTTGTTTTTAATTAAATTAATTTACTACATATAAATTAAGGATTATTTATGAAAAGACTACAAATTATATTGATATTATTAATAACAGTTAGTTTACTCTTCACATCATGTGCAAAGCGTTATAGTGCTACAAATCCAGAATCAGGCTCTATAGATTCAGGCAGCAGCACTCCCCCTTCCAATATTGAAGCAGATGAAGATATACCTGAAACTGAAGACCCATTTTTAAATGGAGATTGGAATAGACCTGATTATGGTTTTTCTTTTAACTTCGATGATTATGTTATAGAAGCATCGTTTAATAATAAGAATCAACCTACATATAAATTAGTTAAGAAAAGTTCTTGGATATCAAGTAATACTGCAATGAATGAATACTATTACAATGGAGATAACATAACTGGTGGCGGTGTAAAAATGACTGGGGTAAAATATTATCTATATAAAAGTAAAAACCCTAATTTTCTTGCTGACTCGTCCTACAATAAAAGTACAAGAATGGAGAGATTTTATTTTTATAGATTTACAGCAAAAACAGCAGCAGTATATCCAACAGATAATTATCTAATAGCAATAGATACATACTCAAAATTAGTATTTGCTTTTGGAGTTCCTATATCTTGGAAGTCGATAGCATTAATACCTGCACCTACTGCTTGGGGTTCTGTAGAATTAGGTTGGGAAGCAGATGCTAACAATAATAAAATAAACTTTGCTGTAGATGGCATTCAATATTTTTATGAATATGACCCTGTTGGTATAGTTCATGAAGACGGTACTATAGAAATTTATAAATGGTATTGGGACTTTATAGGAAATAAAAGATATTCTCCAAGAGTAAAAGATAATGTTATAGACTTAGATAGACCTATAGCCTCAGCAACAGAAACAGAAGGAAGATCTCCTTATATGCCTATTAAAGTTGAAGCAGGCACTAAAGATAATATAACAATAATGGCTAAAAGCTTGAAAAATGTAAGTGTAAAAAGCAGAGAAGCACTATTTGGAATTATGAGTTCTCCTACAAACAATGCTTGGTTTACTTATACAATAGCCGGAGTAGCTTATAATAATGAAATGGGAAGCGGAGTGTTACAAAATATAGAAAACTTAGACCCAAAATCTAAATCTATGACAGGAATGATATCTTTAAGTGAAACAAAAAATATTGGAATTAATCAGCAAGCAGATTTTTCTTCTCAGATAGTTAATGAGATAAAGAATATAGATAAAGGTGCTACAATAGAATTAGCTTCTCGTGTTGATAAATACAATAAAGAAACAGCTAAATTTGGACAATATGGCAGCGGAAATATGGCAGTTATTTCTGCTCCTATTTTGAAATTAAAATACGATACTAATAATCAGCAGTTTGTTGTGGATACTGGAAACTCTGTTATGAGCAATGAAGAACTTTCTACAACTATAAGCTATTATACACCTAATTTTACTCTTAAGAGAGGAGATACTAAAGATATTACTATAAGATACAAATGGATGAAGGGTAATGATACTAAAAATGGTGAAGAATTTGAAATTACTTACACTTTAAAATTTGAATCTGTAAACGAATAAATTAATTAAATATTTCAAAACGCAGTGAAAACAAAAAAGTTTTCACTCGCTTTTTATTTATTAAAAACAAATAAAAACACTGGGGGTGTTTATGAAAAAAATACAAATAATACTAATATTGCTGGCTATCAGTTTGTTTTTCAGTTCTTGTGCAAGAAGATTCAGCCCTATGTATTATTACAATAAAAAAGCAAGCTCTTCAAATTCAGAAAGTGATTCAACCCCTTCTGATATAGCGGGAGATGAAGATATACCTCCAGATAAAGACCCTTTTATAAATGGAGAGTGGAATGATATTAATTATAGATTTGATGGAAATAAAATATTAGAGTTTTTATTTGGTGCAAGTTTTGATAATAACAATGTTCCTATGTATTCATTTTTTAAAGATGGTACAGTATGGACAGTTTCAGATACTCTAACAGCAGAAAATAAATATAATGCTCAAGATGGTGCAAATAAAGCACAGGGATATAAAATTACAGGTGCTTCTTTTTATAGATATGATTATAAAAATCCTTTGGTTACGCCTGAAAGTGCTTACAATCAGTCTGAAAGAATGGGAAGATTTTTATTTTATAGGATTATAGGTAAAGCTGTAGTTGTTTCTCTTAATAATTATTTAATAGCTGTTGATACTTATTCTAAATTAGTATTTGCTTATGCTAAAATCACTAAAACAGCAGAAGCAGTTGGGCAAAAATATCCTACAGAATTTGAAGCTGTGGAGCTTCATGGTGAAAAAAGAAAATTTTATGAATATGATCCTATAGGCTTTATGAGTTACGATGCTTCTACAGATTCTTTAAAATTAACTTTATATAGAGAATATCAAAATGAGATGGCTAAAGATGCTAATGCTTATTTTCCTCAAGTGCATGATGCAAGCAGAAGTGTAGCAGGATATGATAATGCAAGCAGTGCTGGACGCTCTCCATATTATATGGTAGCTATAGAAGATATAGACCCGCAAACTATAATAGATCAGTTTAAAGATAAAACTTATGCTATAAGAGACAAACTAACTTTATACACATATAAATTTTCCTCTGATGGTTTAACTCTTACTTTAACAGCAAATCATTTTTATGATGGTATAGTTACCAAAACTTATAACTGCAGCAAAGAAGTTACTGGCCCTACTTCATTAAAATATGGAGATTTAACGATAACAGGACTTGGTACTTATGACAAAATAAAAGATGGCACTAGAGAATATATACTTAATTATCAAGACAATGGACCTGCATTTGTAGACAGATCGGCAGGAAAATCATATAAATCAAAAAACGGCACTTATGAGTATAGATTTAATCCTTCAGGCACAAGCTTATATTATTATAAAAACAATAATTATGTAATAAGTTATACATTTGCTCAAGAGGATTCAAGCGACAGAGCTGTGTATAAAGAAGCTACTGCTAAATACTGGGGATTAAGATTAGCAGATTATGATGGGGTTAAAGATGGAGTATTATATTGGTCTGGAAGTTCTTGGGCTTCTCCTGAAACAACTCCTACAGATAATGTAACTTCAACGCCTGGATATTTAAATCTAAATGTTATAGAAGGCGGCTTTATAAATAATGTTAAAGACAAAACATATAAATATAGAGATTATAGCGAATATAAAACAGATAGTCCTTTACCTGTAGATTATTCACCTACAGGAAAGAGCTTGATATTATATACTTATAAATTCTCAAGTGATGCCCAAACATTAGATATAACAGAAGATAATTGGAATGTTTCAACAACTACTAAGCATTATAAAATAGTATCATCAGAAGAAAAATCAGCTATATACAAAGATGAAAAGAGCAGTGAAACAATTACAATGAGTATACAAACTGATAATAATACAATATATAAAGATGGAGTTGTGGTTGGAACTACATCATTTATTGACAATGGCCCATTATTTGCTGATAGAGTGAAAATGGCAACATTTAAAAATGTAGTAGAACATTCTTATGATAGCACTTGTACATTTGTAGATTGGACTCATACAGCATTTAATCCAGAAAAATTTGCTCCTGGAAGTGTAGAATTTAAATTTAATGATGATGGTTCTAAATTTACTGTAACATTAAATAATAGACCATATGAATTTAAATTAGCAAGATATGATAATGATTCTTCTAATAATTTCACCGCTGTATATGAATGTATAAACGGAGCCAGCGGAACTTTTGGTAATTATA
This sequence comes from Brachyspira pilosicoli, assembly GCF_008016535.1. Classification (GTDB taxonomy): domain Bacteria; phylum Spirochaetota; class Brachyspiria; order Brachyspirales; family Brachyspiraceae; genus Brachyspira; species Brachyspira pilosicoli_A. The sequence goes on along the minus strand of NZ_SAXY01000009.1, from coordinate 4,417 downwards.
GTAGAATTTCTTTAGTTGATAAAGATGGCTATAAAACTATTAGAATGAGTTTAACACTTGGACAGCTTGGGGCTCCTATAGAAGCTAATGCTTTTGAATCTAATAGAGAATAAATAGTGTATTTATCATAGTTTATAAAAATTTAAAGCAGGTATAGATTAAAAAATTATATCTGCTTTTATAAAAAATAATAAAAAATAGCAATTTTTTTACTATTTTTTCCTATATTTAAATAGTATTAGTGTTTTTTTAATGCAATGAGAGGTTATGAAATGAAAAAAGTATACATATTATTAATAGTAGCTATGCTTATGCTCATAGCTTGTGCGAGACCTTTTGATTCGAGGTATTATTACAATAAAAAAGTTAGTTCATCAGAAAGTGATACAGGAAACTCTGATATAGACATGGGTTGTGGAGAAAATTTATCTCCAGAAGAAGACCCTTTTAATCCAAATTATAAGGGAGATGGTTATTATGGTTGGAATGATGAAAAATATGTATTTGACGGTAGTATTATTGATAGTTGGTTTATGAAAGTAAATTTCGGTAAGGGTAATGTTCCTGAATATAGATTCTTTATACCAAATGACGGAAGAAGCTGGATTAAAGAAGATAATTTAAAAAATGAATTTAATTTTGATGCAAGAAATGATGGAAATAAAGTAACCTACCCTCTTAACGTAGCAATATCGGATATGGTTGTATACAAATATGTTAATAAAAATCCATTGGTGTCATCAACTGGAGAGTATAATAAATCTGAAAGACTTAAAAGATTTATTTTTATGAGAATCAACGGCTCTGCTGCTAATGTACCTATGAACAATTATTTGATAGCTATAGATAAATATTCTAAATTTATATTTGCTTATGCCAAAATAGTAGAAACAGGTACTACATTAGGTAATAAATATCCTACTAAATTTGATGCAATAGAAAACTATCAAGACAGAAGATTTTTTTATGAATATGACCCTATAGGATTTGTTTCAGAAGATGGAAGTGTTACATTATTTGATGAATATAAAAGAGAAATGGAATTAGGAGCAACAGATTATGTTCCTTCAATACATAAAGAAAATAATAAACCAAGAGATATAGCTACAAGAGAAAAACCAGGACGTTCTCCTTATTTAAACTTAAAAGAAGAAGGAAATAGAATATCTGTTATCGTTTCATCTAAATCTGTTAAAAATATAAGCATTAAAAGTTATTCTAATCCTATTGGTATTGGAGGATATAAAATAAAAGATGAAGCATATTTAGTATATGCTACGAGAGCCTCTATTTATGAAGACAGTGCGTCAAAAACATATGAAATGCTTGGAAATTATGGAGAAGGTAAAGAGCTTGGTTTTGGAGCAACACCTAACAGTATAATTACTATAAAAAATAATGATAGTGTTGTATCAGAAAAAAGTACAAAATATACTGTATCAGATATAGAAAAAACTATGTTTAAAATTGATATAGATACTAAGTTTATTAAGTATAATTGGCTTTTAGGATTCCCTGATTACGGCGGCACTGCAACTCATATATCTGCCTACGAAAATTCTTTATTAACTTTAGCATATAACCCTAATGATAAAAAGCTAAATGTAGAAAGTCAATCAGAAAAAGTAATATCTTGTACTCCTTCATCTTTTGTATTAGAAAAAAATAAAGAACAAGAAATAGTCATTAAATATAATGATTATAATGATAATAGAAATGAGGAATGGGAAATAACATATTCTGTTAAATTAGAATAAATTGTATATATAGATTATACTAAAAATAATATAATTTTTTTATTTAAGCGGGCTGAAAGCAAAAAGTTTTCACTCGCTTTTTTATATAATTTGATATATAATATAGCAATTAAATTTTTGTCAATAAGGTTATTAAATATATGATAAAAGCAGCATTTTTTGATATAGACGGAACTTTGGTAAGTTTTAATACTCATAAAGTTTCAGATTCTTCAAAAGAAGCCATAAGACTTTTGAAAGAAAAAGGAATAAAAGTTTTTATAGCTACAGGAAGAATAAAAAAACATATAAATAATATAGATGATTTAGTTTTTGATGGTTATATTACTGCTAATGGTTTTGATTGCTATATAGGAGATAAATCTATATATAGGCATTCTATAGCAAAAGACGAGATATATTCTTTAATGGATTATTTAAAAAATGAAGAACTATTTCCCTGCTCTATTATGATGAATAGTGGTATATATATTAATTATATAACAGATGATGTAATAAATGTATCTAAATCCATTAATTTACCGATACCAGTTATTGATAATTATTATAGTTTTTTAGAAGAAAATATTGACAATGTACTTCAGATTAATTTATTTGTAGATGAAAATAAAGAAAAAGAGTTAATGAGCAAAATATTTAAAAATTGCGAATCAAGCAGATGGCACCCAGCTTTTACAGACGTTAATACCAAAGGCGGAGGAAAACATATAGGCATATATAAGATAATAGAGTATTATGGCATTAAATTGGAAGATACTATTGCCTTTGGAGACGGGGGTAATGATATAACTATGATTGAACATGCTGCAATAGGGGTTGCTATGGGGAATGCTAATAAAGAAGTAAAAGAAGTTGCTGATTATATCACTGATGATGTAGATAATGACGGCGTATATAATGCCTTAAAACATTTTAATATAATATAAATTTTGTAAATATATTAATAATTATTTTTTATTATTGATATCTTATTGTTTTACAATATAATATCAATAATAAGTAGGGATTAAAACAAAAAAGGTTAGATTAATATTAAAACCTTAAATTAAAAAGGATAATTTATAAAAAATATACTAATAATACTATTTATATTTTCAAATATAGTATTTGCTTCTTCCTTTGAATTTGATTTTTCTGTTTCTTCAGGCAGTACATTTGATTTCAGTTACAATGAAGGATATTCTTTTTAAAAAAAATTTAGATGGTTTTAGAGTAGGTGCAGGACTTTCATTAAGCATATTGCTGTCATTGGGCAGAAATGATGAAATTAATAATAATATTTTAACCAGTATAAGCAGTATGATTGAAACAGGATATAATTATTATATGAGGGAGAGAAGGGGCAGTAAAGATTATTATACTGATGATGGATATATGTATATGATTATCATAGTATTATTTTAGGATATTTGCTTAGACTAAATTTTCACAATAAAGTTTCTTTAGGCATAGGAGGCGGAATTTTAATTCCTTTATACAGTACAGCTAATCAGGCAGATTATTCATTTGGACTTATTGATAATTATAAATATATGACAGAGTTTAATCAAAAAAATATTGCTTTTATGTATAAGCTTCCTTTTATGCCTTATGTAAAATTGAATGTCGTAAGATATTTTTATTTTTCAGACAGATGGTCTTTTAAAATTGGAGGAAATTTAATATATAATTTTGGTATGGAGCTCGATACTTATAGATTAGGTTTTTATAATGTATATAGTAAATATAATTTTTCTTCTTTTGGTATAGAGATTTATTTGGGCATTTCTTTTGGAAGACCTAATAAATAATTAATAATGTTTATAATGATATTAAGTGCAGTAAAATTTTAGTGTATAATTTTTTTATTCTACTTTATCTAATATAATTATCACTTATTTTCTAAAATTAGAATATAAAAATAATGATAAAATGTATATTAATAAATTAGGTGAGAATTTTATATTTTTGATAGTTTTGAAAAAAATAAATAAGCAGTTTGATTATTTAACAAATTGATTAAATAATCTAAGGAAACCTCATTCCTTATTTCTAATACATTTTATTATAAATGTTTTTTATTTCAAGTTGTGATAAACTATTAATTGTTTAGGAGTATGAGATATTGGACATTTTTTAGTATAAAAAAAGCAGTATCCTTGTTATAATATTTTGAACATAAAACAAATAAAAAGGATGCTACTATGAAAAAAGATTATAGCACAGAATTTAAATTATTTATAGTGGATGAAGCATTAGAAACTAAAAATATTAAAAGATTTTTAAAGATAGAAGAAATACCCAAATCTACTTTTTATGCTTGGCTTAAAAAATATAAAGACACTGGAACTGTCGCCAATTTTAGCACTAGACCAAAAACTTCCCCAAATATCTTTAATAATCAAGAAGCTATTAATTTAATTATTAAACTCTATACTAAAGAATATCGAGGTAAGCATTACATTAAAGCATATTTAAATCGTAAAGGCATTAATATAGGTGTTACAGCTATAGAGAATGTACTAAAAAGAAATAATCTTTGGAGATATAAAACAAAAAAGAAAAAGAAGCGATATGATAAGCGTAAATTTGTCTCTAAAATACAAAAAGAAGGCAAAATAGTTCAAATAGACACTAAATATATCAAATTAGGCAGAAAAAGAGTTTATCAATTCACTGCT
>NZ_SAXY01000089.1 GCF_008016535.1 Brachyspira pilosicoli | reverse complement strand
TGTCATGGAGCCATAGATATTGTACTTTTACTTGCTATAATATTTTTGATTCTTTCTTTGATTGTAATATACAATAAAGAAGAAATCAATCTTTGATTGTTATAAAAATGTGTATATTCTTTTAATTTTTCTCTTAATAATTCTACTGTGATATTTTTATTTAATCGTGAATAAAATTCTCTTTCGTCTATGCCATCTACTCTTTCTACTACACCGTTGTATCTTGGTGTAGCTACAGGAATATATCTCCTCTCTAATTTATTTTTTAAGCAGTATTCATCAAAAATATTTATTTTAGGAGTATTAATACAGCGATAAGTATATTCTATACCATTGTCCGTTTGTATAGCCTGTATCTTAAAAGGTGAAGTTTTTAAGACATATTTTAAGAAAGATAAAGCACTATAAGGTGTTTTATCTTCATAGATTTCTCTCCAACTATAACGAGTAGCTAAATCTACAGCAGTGAACTGATAGACTGTTTTTCTGCCTAATTTGATATATTTAGTGTCTATTTGAACTATTTTGCCTTCTTTTTGTATTTTAGAGACAAATTTTCGTTTATCATATCGCTTCTTTTTCTTTTTTGTTTTATATCTCCAAAGATTATTTCTTTTTAGTACATTCTCTATAGCTGTAACACCTATCTTAATGCCTTCACGATTTAAATATGCTTTAATATAATGCTTACCTCGATATTCTTTAGTATAGAGTTTAATAATTAAATTAATAGCTTTTTGGTTATTAAAGATATTTGGGGAAGTTTTTGGTCTAGTGCTAAAATTGGCGACAGTTCCAGTGTCTTTATATTTTTTAAGCCAAGCATAAAAAGTAGATTTGGGTATTTCTTCTATCTTTAAAAATCTTTTAATATTTTTAGTTTCTAATGCTTCATCCACTATAAATAATTTAAATTCTGTGCTATAATCTTTTTTCATAGTAGTATCCTTTATTTATTTTCTATATCAAAATATTATAACAAGGATACTGCTTTTTTTATACTAAAAAATGTCCAATATCTCACACTCCTAAACA
>NZ_SAXY01000088.1 GCF_008016535.1 Brachyspira pilosicoli | reverse complement strand
AATATATCAAATTAGGCAGAAAAACAGTCTATCAGTTCACTGCTGTCGATTTAGCTACTCGCTATAGTTGGAGGCAAATCTATGAGGATAAAACACCTTATAGTGCTTTATCTTTCTTAAAATATGTATTGAAAACTTCACCTTTTAGGATACAATCTATACAGACCGATAATGGTATGGAATATACTTATCGCTGTATTAATACTCCTAAAATAAATATTTTTGATGAATATTGTCTTAAAAATAAATTAGAACGAAGATATATTCCTGTAGCAACACCAAGATATAACGGCGTAGTAGAAAGAGTACACGGCATAGACGAAAGAGAATTTTATTCACGATTAAATAAAAATATCACAGTAGAATTATTAAGAGAAAAATTAAAAGAATATACACATTTTTATAACAATCAAAGATTGATTTCTTCGTTAGGTTATATTACAATCAAAGAAAGAATCAAAAATATTATAGCAAGTAAAAGTACAATATCTATGGCTCCATGACAGTAGAGTATAAATTTTTTAAGTTTATAAATTTAAAGTTTTTGAATTAAATTTAAAGTTTTTGAATTTTATTGTTTTCCTTTACTGATTTGTATATTTTGATAAGGTTTTAATTTTTATAAAGATAAAATTATTATTTTTGTATATATTAGTAGAGTGTAGATTTAAGATGTTTGCACTTTTTGCAACTTTTTGCTACGGGAAAAAGTTGAATAAAAAAACTTATTATATATTTGAAAAGTTTTAAGTTCATCAATTTTTGTTTTTATGTTTTGGGGGATAGCCCCCATGCCCCCAGTTCTTTTGCCGATAGGCACCTACTCGGTATTGGTATAAAAGAACCAAAAGAACTACATTTTTTAACTTAAAATTTTGGTATTATTTTATATTTGATACATATTCCTAATAGACTTGTTTCAAAAGTCATTTTTTAACTGATAATTATATATTGATGCTAATATAAAAAATCTTGTATTTAACTTTTGTAAATGATTTCGATATCGAGTAGAAAGTATTTTATATCGTTTGAGAACT
>NZ_SAXY01000087.1 GCF_008016535.1 Brachyspira pilosicoli | reverse complement strand
TTTGTCATGGAGCCATAGATATTGTACTTTTACTTGCTATAATATTTTTGATTCTTTCTTTGATTGTAATATAACCTAGCGAAGAAATCAATCTTTGATTGTTATAAAAATGTGTATATTCTTTTAATTTTTCTCTCAATAATTCTACTGTGATATTTTTATTTAATCGTGAATAAAATTCTCTTTCGTCTATGCCGTGTACTCTTTCTACTACGCCGTTATATCTTGGTGTTGCTACAGGAATATATCTTCTCTCTAATTTATTTTTTAAGCAGTATTCATCAAAAATATTTATTTTAGGAGTATTAATACAGCGATAAGTATATTCCATACCATTATCTGTTTGTATAGCCTGTATCTTAAAAGGTGAAGTTTTTAAGACATATTTTAAGAAAGATAAAGCAATAGAAGGTGTTTTATCTTCATAGATTTCTCTCCAACTATAACGAGCAGCTAAATCTACAGCAGTGAATTGATAAACTGTTTTTCTGCCTAATTTGATATATTTAGTGTCTATTTGAACTATTTTGCCTTTTTTTTGTATTTTAGAGACAAATTTTCGTTTATCATATCGCTTCTTTTTCTTTTTTGTTTTATATCTCCAAAGATTATTTCTTTTTAGTACATTCTCTATAGCTGTAACACCTATCTTAATGCCTTCACGGTTCAAATATGCTTTAATATAATGCTTACCTCGATATTCTTTAGTATAGAGTTTAATAATTAAATTAATAGCTTCTTGATTATTAAAGATATTTGGGGAAGTTTTTGGTCTAGTGCTAAAATTGGCGACAGTTCCAGTGTCTTTATATTTTTTAAGCCAAGCATAAAAAGTAGATTTGGGTATTTCTTCTATCTTTAAAAATCTTTTAATATTTTTAGTTTCTAATGCTTCATCCACTATAAATAATTTAAATTCTGTGCTATAATCTTTTTTCATAGTAGCATCCTTTTTATTTGTTTTCTGTTCAAAATATTATAACAAGGATACTGCTTTTTTTATACTAAAAAATGTCCAATATCTCATACTCCTAAACA
>NZ_SAXY01000086.1 GCF_008016535.1 Brachyspira pilosicoli | reverse complement strand
TATTATCATGAATAAAATATTAAATTTTATTTTTTCAAAAAAAGACGAAGGCATTTATAGAACTTATAGAATTTTTGGAATTAAAATTATTACTAAACCTATAAGATTAAAACTTGATATGATAGAAGACAACATTATTCATAAAGTAAATAATCATATAGATAAAATATATTTTTATCCGTTTATAGATAAATATATTAATATTCAAAAGGATAAATATAATTACGATATAGAAAATATATTGCAAGTTTCTAAAAAGATATTTTTTGCAGAATTGCAATATTATTTGATTGAAAACGATAAATTATTTATTAAATATTTATTTAAAGGCGAATTACAATTTTTTAACGATTTTCATTCTAAAGCGGACATTATGATAATTTGGGGAATGAATATGTATTATCATAATGCTCGAACCATTGAAATGGCATTAGCAACGGATACAAAATTATTAATAGCGGAGGACGGATTTATTCGTTCAATAAATAATTTTGTTAATAAAACAATCCCTTCAAAATATAGGAATTCAATATCTTTCACATTTTCAAATCTGCCTCATTTCTTTGCAGACGAAATAACCACTTTAGAATATATGTTAAACAACGAAAAATTAAAGTTGGATAATAAGCAAATAGAAAGAGCAAAATATTTAATTGATAAAATAATTAAAAATAAAATTAGTAAATACAATCATCAACCAATATATAAACCCGAAATAGGAAAGAATAAAAATAAAGTATTGGTAATAGACCAAAGTTATGGCGATATGTCTATAAGTTATGGTTGGGCTAATGAAGATACTTTTAAGAATATGCTTGAAGTGGCAATTAAAGAAAACTATAACGCCGATATAATAATAAAGACTCATCCTGACGCTTTAGTAAAAAACTCCGAAAGAGCTAAATGTTATTATTCGAGCGAAGATATTAAAGAAAATGTCTATTTAATGGCAGAAGAAATAAACCCCATATCGTTGCTTGAAATAGTGGATAAAGTTTATGTTTGCACTTCGCAGTTAGGATTTGAAGCTTTAATGATGGGGAAGGAAGTTCATGTATT
>NZ_SAXY01000085.1 GCF_008016535.1 Brachyspira pilosicoli | reverse complement strand
TGCCGCAGGCACGCACAGCGATGGTGTAGTAGAAAGTACACACAACCGAGACCAAAAAGAATTTTATGATTTTTGTACACAAGAATTAACTTTAGAGAAAGCAAATAAAAATATACAAAAATATAATTATTTTTTCAATTATAAACGAATACATTCTGCTTTAAATTATGATACACCTATGCTATACTTTAATAAATTAAGGAATTCCTAACTGCAATATGTTTGGCTCCCGTGCAAATATTAAATATAATAATATAAAAAATTAAAAAAATTGTATATAAGTATTAAATATTACATTGTTAAGGAGTGTGAGATATTGGACATTTTTTAGTATAAAAAAAGCAGTATCCTTGTTATAATATTTTGATATAGAAAATAAATAAAGGATACTACTATAAAAGAAGATTATAGCACAGAATTTAAATTATTTATAGTGGATGAAGCATTAAAAACTAAAAATATTAAAAGATTTTTAAAGATGGAAAGAATAAATAAATCCACTTTTTATACTTGGCTTAAGAAATATAAAGACACTGGAACTGTCGCTAATTTTAGCACTAGACCGAAAACTTCTCCAAATATCTTTAATAATCAAAAAGCTATTAATTTAATTATTGAACTCTATACTAAAGAATATCGAGGTAAGCATTATATTAAAGCATATTTAAATCGTGAAGGCATTAAGATAGGTGTTACAGCTATAGAGAATGTACTAAAAAGAAATAATCTTTGGAGATACAAAATAAAAAAGAAAAAGAAGCGATATGATAAACGAAAATTTGTCTCTAAAATACAAAAAGAAGGCAAAATAGTTCAAATAGACACCGCCTTGCGTACCTTCGGTAAAATATATCAAATTAGGCAGAAAAACAGTTTATCAATTCACTGCTGTCGATTTAGCTACACGCTATAGTTGGAGGCAAATCTATGAGGATAAAACACCTTATAGTGCTTTATCTTTCTTAAAATATGTATTTAAAACTTCACCTTTTAGGATACAAGCTATACAAACAGACAATGGTATAGAATATACTTATCGCTGTATCAATACCTCTAAAATCAATATTTTTGATGAATACTGCTTGAAAAATAAATTAGAGAGAAGATATATTCCTGTAGCAACACCAAGATACAATGGCGTAGTAGAAAGAGTACACGGCATAGACGAAAGAGAATTTTATTCACGATTAAATAAAAATATCACAGTAGAATTATTGAGAGAAAAATTAAAAGAATATACACA
>NZ_SAXY01000084.1 GCF_008016535.1 Brachyspira pilosicoli | reverse complement strand
AGCAGATATACTCAAAGTTATTTATCTAGTCAGTTAGAAAGTAAATAATTTTAGAGAAAAATAATTGAATAGATACAAGGAATATATTTGATAGTTTCAAGTATATTCCTTGTTGTTTTTAATTAGGAAAAGATAAATGAAAAAAATTGCTTGTTTAATAGTTTTATTATTTACCCTAAACGGCTGCGGCACTGATTATTTTTATTCAAGCTTTACTATCCGCAGAGAGTTATTATGGTTTACATCTTTAGCAGACCAAGAAACTCTTGATACCCATGCTATAATGGTTGGGTATACTCCTACATTTAATCGTTATTCTTCTCCTTCTATAATAGCAACACCCGCTAATTATTTGGTGGCAATATTTGAAACTAGGAATATCAGCAGGCCTGATTTAGATATTTACGGAATAGATGGAAAGAAAAAAGGGATAACAGTAACAGCAAGAATATCTAAAAACTCTTCTAATTTTGACAACACTGTTACTATTGGAGAAATAAAAAATCCATCATCAGCACACGGCTCTCCAGTGTCATTTTTAACTAAAGAAGGGAATATTGTTGTGTTGTCTACAGCTGGTGTAGGATTTGCACAAGACGGCATAACTACTAATAAAACTAAAATAGCTGTGAGTATCAGCACTAATAACGGCTATAATTGGACTGATTGGAAAGATTTAGATGAAACAGTATTTGAATCCATTAAAGCTTATAATAGATTTTATACAACACCGGGCAACGGCAAAACATTGAGAAACGGCACTTTAGCTTGTATGATAGATTATAAAATGAATTATGAAGAAAAGGCAAAAGGAGCTGCTATACTTTACTCTGCAGATAACGGAGCAACTTGGAAAATAGGAGGAACATTAACATATAATGGAAATCATAGATTTGCTAAAATTATAGCAGAGAGAACAGACGGAAAATTATTAATAGCTGCAGTAGAAGATACAGGTAAAAATAATAATGACGCATATCAAAAGACAGGCAGCATAGCTTGGTATTTAGCAGATGATTTAAATAGTTCTATAAATACTTTTAATGTAACAGGTCCTGAAATAATTGATGCTAATTTAAGCGGGGTAGTAAAAGTATTTGAAAGAAATAGCGGAGGTGTGGTATCAGGCGATAGAATAAAATATGCTTATAAAGGCAGGGCTTATGACGGTATTCTTTTAGCTCATTCTTATCCAGAACGTAAATTTCAGCATCAAAGCGGACAGAAGACAGTATATAATGTTACAGCCATATCTATAAGCGGCGATGACGGCAAAACTTGGACTATGATTACAAATGTTATTGGAAAAGATGCGTCTACTAATCAAGCTGCTTTTAGGCACAGCGGTTTAGCGGTATTTAAAGACGGCAGCATCGGCATAGCTTATGAAGAGGGTGTCGGTCCCTCTATAAATGATAGACAGGGATTTATACCATATTATAGAAGATTTGGTTTATCTGCAATATCCGGCGGGGTTTATTCTTACGAAGGATTATAAAAAATAATTAACAAATAAAAAGGGGGCTTTTCGGCTCTCTTTTTT
>NZ_SAXY01000083.1 GCF_008016535.1 Brachyspira pilosicoli | reverse complement strand
TATTTTTAAAATATATAAAAGTGATAAAAAGCATAGTTTCCAAAGAAAGTTTTCTTGGTCTGCCATTATTAAAACCTTTATATACTTTTCTTAATTCTTCTAAAAGAAATAAATATGTTTTTTTAAGCCAATCACACTTTGACAATCAATCATTTTTATAAAATCCTTTTTTACGAATATATTAACATAATTCTTACTTCTTTGAAACTATAAATTGATTTGTCAAGTACTTTTGAAACAAGTCTAATACCTCTAAAATAAATATTTTTGATGAATACTGCTTAAAAAATAAATTAGAGAGGAGATATATTCCTATAGCAACACCAAGATATAACGGCGTAGTAGAAAGAGTACACGGCATAGACGAAAGAGAATTTTATTCACGATTAAATAAAAATATCACAGTAGAATTATTGAGAGAAAAATTAAAAGAATATACACATTTTTATAACAATCAAAGATTGATTTCTTCGCTAGGTTATATTACAATCAAAGAAAGAATCAAAAATATTATAGCAAGTAAAAGTACAATATCTATGGCTCCATGACAAAGTACAATATCTATGGCTCCATGACAAATAAATTTTAAAATGCTTTAAGGGGAAATGATGAACTTAGAAGAAGCTAGGAAAAAAATAGAACAATTAACTGCAACTATTAACTATCACAATAAACTTTACTATACAGATGATAACCCTGAAATAGAAGATTATGAATATGATAAACTCTTTAGAGAATTAGAAAATCTTGAGAGGGAGTTTCCAGAATTAAAAAAAGAAGACAGCCCCACAAATAAAGTAGGAGGCACTATACTTGAAAAATTTGAGAAGTTTGAGCATCCTATTGCAATGTACTCGCTTTCTAATGTTATGAATGAAGAGGAGTTTTTGGATTTTGATAATAGAATGCAAAAGGAGCTTAATGCAAGTAGTATTAAATATACTGTTGAAAATAAATTTGACGGACTTGCTTTAGAGTTAATATACGAAAAAGGAAAACTTACAGTTGCAAGCACAAGAGGAGACGGACAAGTTGGAGAGAATGTTACTAATAATGTTAAGATGATAAACAATGTTCCAAAAAGCATAAAAGAGACTAAAAAACTTATTATACGAGGAGAAGCATTAATAACAAAAAAAGATTTTGAAATCTTAAACAAAGAGAGAGAAGAACTTGAAGAGATACCTTTTGCTAATGCAAGAAATGCAGCTGCTGGAGGATTAAGGCAATTAGACAGTGCAGAAAGTAAAAAAAGAAGATTAAAATTCTTTGCATACCAGATTGCAAATTACAAAGATTTTGATTTAACTAATGAATATAAATCAATGGAGTTTTTATCAGAATTAGGCTTCACAGTTGAAGGCGTTCACCCAAATATCGATGCTAAAAAAGTATTAGAAACTTATTATAATATACAAGAAAATAGAAGTAAAATGGACTATGAAATTGATGGACTTGTAATAAAGGTTGATGATGTTAAGTATCAGGAGAAATTAGGATTTTTGTCACGTGCTCCAAGATTTGCAGTAGCGTTTAAATTTAAGCCAGAAGAAAAAGAAACTATTTTAAAAAACATAGAAG
>NZ_SAXY01000082.1 GCF_008016535.1 Brachyspira pilosicoli | reverse complement strand
AGTTTCTAATGCTTCATCCACTATAAATAATTTAAATTCTGTGCTATAATCTTTTTTCATAGTAGCATCCTTTTTATTTGTTTTATGTTCAAAATATTATAACAAGGATACTGCTTTTTTTATACTAAAAAATGTCCAATATCTCACACTCCTTAACAGCTGTATTTCCATAATTATTGAAAGCATTTATATTTGCACCTTTTTGTATTAGAAATTCTATAACTTTTGTATTATGAACTCTGGAAGCATACATTAAAGGTGTCTCTCCATGATTATTTGTTACATTTATATCAGCACCATTTTCTAATAAAAATTTAACCATTTTATAATTTCCGCTTGCAGCAGCGACCATTAATGTTGTACGGCCGTCTTCATCTTGTGTGTTTATATTGGCACCTTGTTCTATAAGTAATTTTGAAATATCATAATTTCCTTCATCATTAGCAATCATTAAAGCTGTTTTGTTTTCATTATTTGCTGCATTAGGATTGGCACCTTTATCAAGCAAATATTTAACCATATCATAGTCTTCTTTATAAACAGCAATCATTAAAGGAGTATAATCAGAATTATCATCATTTATTCTTGATTCTAAATCAAAACCATTTTCAATTAATATTTTAAACATTTCTTTATTTTCAGATTTTGAACTTCTATAGTATATATCAAGAAGAGATGTTCCTTCATCGTTTTTAGTATTTACATCAGCACCGTATTTTATTAATAAATTAAGTATTTTTATAGCATTTTCTCTTTCATTTTCTTGCCCAAAACTATTATGCTCAATACTATAATATAATGCAGTTTCTCCTGCTGCATCTCTCATGTTTACATCAGCACCATTTTTTAATAAAAACTCAACCATTTCATAATTTGTATTTCTAGCAGTGTACATTAATGCTGTAGCACCTGCTTTATCTTGAATATTTATATCAGTACCTTCTTCTATAAGTAATTTTGCTATATCATCATATCCGCTTACAGAAGCATTTATTAAAGCTGTTCTATTATAAGAATCTAATGCATTACAGTTTGCACCTTGCTCTAAATATGATTTAACTTTTTTTATATTATTATCTTCTACAGCAGAAAATAACGATTCATCTAAAGTTTTAGAATACAAAAGAATATTAAACAAGAATAATATAATAAATACCTTTTTCATATATACCCCCATATATACAATTTGATTATATAACACAAAATATTTACAGTCAATAAAATCATAATTTTTAAATGTTTAGGAGTATGAGATATTGGACATTTTTTAGTATAAAAAAAGCAGTATCCTTGTTATAATATTTTGAACATAAAACAAATAAAAAGGATGCTACTATGAAAAAAGATTATAGCACAGAATTTAAATTATTTATAGTGGATGAAGCATTAAAAACTAAAAATATTAAAAGATTTTTAAAGATGGAAAGAATAAATAAATCCACTTTTTATACTTGGATTAAGAAACATAAAAATACTGGAACAGTTGCTAATTTTAGTACTAAGCCAAAAACTTCTCCAAATATCTTTAATAATCAAAAAGCTATTAATTTAATTATTGAACTCTATACTAAAGAATATCGAGGTAAGCATTATATTAAAGCATATTTAAATCGTAAAGGCATTAAGATAGGTGTTACAGCTATAGAGAATGTACTAAAAAGAAATAATCTTTGGAGATACAAAATAAAAAAGAAAAAGAAGCGATATGATAAACGAAAATTTGTCTCTAAAATACAAAAAAAAGGCAAAATAGTTCAAATAGACACTAAATATATCAAATTAGGCAGAAAAACAGTTTATCAATTCACTGCTGTAGATTTAGCTGCTCGTTATAGTTGGAGAGAAATCTATGAAGATAAAACACCTTCTATTGCTTTATCTTTCTTAAAATATGTCTTAAAAACTTCACCTTTTAAGATACAGGCTATACAAAC
>NZ_SAXY01000081.1 GCF_008016535.1 Brachyspira pilosicoli | reverse complement strand
AGTTCTCAAACGATATAAAATACTTTCTACTCGATATCGAAATCATTTACAAAAGTTAAATACAAGATTTTTTATATTAGCATCAATATATAATTATCAGTTAAAAAATGACTTTTGAAACAAGTCTATTATATGAGACACTACTAGCAGAAAATTGTTGGCTTTGCCAATTATACTCACTAGTAGCTGTAAAACTGCTTCCTGAAGATGTTAAACTAAAAGTAGAAAAATTGAAATCTGCTCTTGGAAGTGGTCCATCTATTACCGTAACTGTTCCGTTTTTTCCAAGTGTTTGAATCATATTTTCTATTTCTGCTTTAGTTATTATTTTTACTATAACAGTAAGGTCTATATCTACATTTTTAGATGCTTCGCCATTTTTAAACTCAAGAGTTACAGTATATACTGCTCTTTTAGTTTTTTGAGATGATTTAAATTTATTAATACCTGAACTTGTTAATGATACTGATACCTCTTCGTTATTTAAAATATTTGATGGTACTGATAAATCACTTGCAGATAAATTAACATCTGTAATAGTACCTGTTCCTTTTATAGTTATATTTGCAATTGTTACACTGCAGTTGGCATCTGAAGGAGTTATACTGAACTTATATTTTGCTTGCTTTTTTACTTGAGAGTAAGATGCATCAGTATCAACTTGTATAATACCATGATCATTTCCAAGAGAATAACTACCTTCATATACATAGAAGGAGGAATTATTGCCGCCGCCATCTCCAGGATCATAAGGGCTGTCAGCTTCATCTCCGCAGCTTACTGCAAAAATTAATGCTGTTAAACTTAAAAGAATTTTCAATAATTGTTTTTTCATTTTTGTTGCTCCTTGAATATTTTTTTATTTATAACAATTAAAGATTTACTAACCTTTAATAAATTATCAAATGTTAAAATATGTTTATCTATATTAAATATATTTACTCTTTATTCAATCTTATTAGTCAATAAACTTACAACCTAAGTATGGTTAGGTACTATTTTTATTCTCACTTATGATGCTGTAGAACTGTTTAGAGAATTTTTTTCTGTCAAAAGAATTATTGTCATAAGAATTGTATAAACTCAAAAGTATTAAAGATAATAATAACACGCTTAATTCATCAGGATTTAAATCGCTGTTTTTATAATCATTTAATATAGTGTTTAAATACTTATCATTAAAAGTTTCTTTAAAATCATCATCATTAATGTTAAATATATTTTTTACTTCATTGCATATAGAACTTACTAATTCATCTTCTATATGTTTTATATTTTTTACAATGCATTTCATCTTCATAAGCAGCTCTTTATTTTTTATTAATTTTGATAAAAAAAGTATTTCAAAAGATTTATTTTCAAAAACAACCTTTTCTATCTCTCTTATTTCAAGCCCATAAGATTTTAATTTTACTATCTCTCTTACAATATCAAGATGCTCCATTATGTAGTATCTGCTTTCTGTTCTAATCATTCCCCTTTCAACTCTGTATGCAGGAAGAAGCTCTTTATTATCCCATTCCCTAAGCAGATTAATACTCATATTTTTTATATTGTTTTCTTCCAAAAGATTTAAAAATTCTCCTATAGACATTAATCCCTTTTTGCTTCTCAAAATAAACGAATATTTTGGCAAAGCATATTTTCTATTCTTTATAAAATAATACACATCAAAAGCATTTATATTTCTCTTAGCATTTTTATCTATATTGTTGTTTTCATCTCTTCTTGCCATTTTACAGTTACCTTATTTATTAAAAAGTTATAATCATAGAACCATTAGCTGTTTTTTTATTTAATTTATATTGATAACCTAAATATCTATGTTTTTCAGCTTGTCTTAAAATAACATATTTCAAAACAGGTTTTTTATTTTCACTATGAAGCCCTCTTCCAAATACCACCTCCATATTAATGCTTAAACTATCTCCAAATAATATTTTTAATATGCATAATACCTTTAATAAATTTGTGAAATAGTTTCTTGCTTCTTTTGCTCTTTTTCTGTGTAAATCAATAAATAAGTTCATTATATAATCTCCTTATTATAAACATTAATTTTTCTTTTCACATAACCATCATTACATATAAACTTTTTACATAATAATTTCTAAACTTTAAGACGCCCCAAACTAGTAAATAATTTGAGGCAGACTAGAGAAATAAATTTTACTTAATTATTTCTTCTGATTAGGGTTCATCTGTTTACCTCTGTTGCCTTGGTTTTTGTCATAGGTAATATTTGTTCCAGATGTACCTTTGTTAGCATTTGAAATGTCAGCATTATGATTTGATTTTTTACTCATATTGCTCCTCCTTAAAAATATAATTTTTAGTTAGGCTAAATATTTTTATCTAACCATAGTTATATATTAGGACTTTTATACTAATTTGTCATTTGACATATTTGTATGGATGTCAATCGAGAATTTTTTTTGATTTTTTTTAATTTTTTTTAATATTTTTTTATAGGAATTTCTACTTGTTTATATATATATTATAGAAATTATTGATTTTTTTTATTATGTCTTCTGTATTATCATAGCTTAATTTGTATTCTTTTTCTAAAAATGAGTAGAATAATTTATTTAAAAGATTAGACTTGTTTCAAAAGTCATTTTTTAACTGATAATTATATATTGATGCTAATATAAAAAATCTTGTATTTAACTTTTGTAAATGATTTCGATATCGAGTAGAAAGTATTTTATATCGTTTGAGAACT
>NZ_SAXY01000080.1 GCF_008016535.1 Brachyspira pilosicoli | reverse complement strand
TATTGTTTAAAATATATAAAAGTGATAAAAAGCATAGTTTCCAAAGAAAGTTTTCTTGGTCTGCCATTATTAAAACCTTTATATACTTTTCTTAATTCTTCTAAAAGAAATAAATATGTTTTTTTAAGCCAATCACACTTTGACAATCAATCATTTTTATAAAATCCTTTTTTACGAATATATTAACATAATTCTTACTTCTTTGAAACTATAAATTGATTTGTCAAGTACTTTTGAAACAAGTCTATTATATAAAGTTAAAGATAATGAAAAGGCTTTATATAAGTACATGAAAAAAATTAATAAAAGGAGTAAAAGATGATTTGTGTTATATGTAAAAAAGACTTTGATAACTTAGGAGAAACAACTATACATATTGAAGGTAAAACTAAAGATGGAAAAGAAGTAAAAACAAAAGAAAAGAAAATAAATATATGTGAGGATTGTATATTAGAAATAGCTAAATCTGGATTACCTACAGAAATTAGGTTTGAGGATTAATGAGCAGATGATTAAAGCTATTATTCACTATAATGATGCAGATGATGAGTTTAGAAGAATGCATGATATTTTAGGAGTATTAAAATATAAATATAAAAATATTAATATTAGATATAAAAAAGTAAAGAATCAAAATGAATTATTTGTAACTATAAATAACGAAAAATTAGATTGTAATCAGTCTTTAGGGTTTTATATGCAAACAATTGAACAGATATTAAATAAGGACGGAATATATGACTAAAAAAAATAAAGCCAATAAATATAAAGCTATTTATAAACATATAAAAAGAGATCTGAGGTATGATTGGCATAAAAAGATAAGTTATAAAAATGAGATAGATGTAATAGCTAAATTAAAAATATTAATAAAAGTTGGTAAAAAATATAAATGCTTATTATTTAAGAGAGTTTCAAAACTTCCTAGAAAACTTGCATTTAAAGATTATTATATACAGTTGAGGGTATATAAATGATGGTTTATGAAATTGGTTCTATAGCCTTTGGAATATTCGGTGTTATATTTATTTTTATAAGTATAACATCAAAAATTTGTTATATAGTAATAAAATTAAATTAGGAGTTATTATGTCAGATCATAACAGTGTAATATTAATGTTTTTATAGAACATAGTTATAAAAGTTTATATTTTTTTCTATAAATAAAGGCTTTTGTCTTTAATTTATGGAAAGGTATAAACATGGCTTCTAAAAAAAAGAATGAATTAATATTACAAAATAATAATAATATAATAACTGAAGAGCAAGCCGAACTTCTTATTAAGCAAGCTAATTATTTAAATATACTTGACTATATGAAAGAAGAGCAGCTTATTAAGCAGATAGATTATGAAACAGAAAAAGAAAACTTTTTTAAGCAATGCTCAAAGACAAAAAGCAATCATACAAAAAGACAATATAAAAATGGGCTCAATAAGCTAGAAGAGTATTGCCGTATAAATAATAAAAATATTTTGTTTATTAAAGCCAGAGAAGCTGATGATTTTATAACCGAAGTTAATTCAAGTGAGCTTTCTAATTTGAGTATACGAGCCTTAGTATCTTCCTGCTCTTCTTTCTTCTCATTTTTAGAGAGAAGATATCCATTTATTAAAAATCCTTTTCGTGGTACAAAAACACGTCCTCCTGTGAAAAATAAAAAAAGACTTGAAGTGCCTACTAAAAAAGAAATTGAGCTTATTATAAAAGATATATCTGATCCTTTAATAAAGATGGCCATCATTTTTATAATGGAATGCGGAGTGCGTGTTGGTGCTTTATCTAAACTTGAAATAAAAAACAATAAATATTATTCATATTCAAAAGGAAAAGAAATAAGTTGGAAAGTTACTGACAAGGTTATAAAAGAATTAAAAAAGAATAAATTATATATAGAAACTCCATTTAAAAATAAAAGCTCTGAAGTTATTCGTAATATATTCTATAGAAGTTCGAAGCGTTTATATGAACAAGGTAAAATAAAAGCCTCTTACTCTATACATGATATAAGACATTATTTTGCAGTAAAGTTATATAAACAAACAAAAGATATAGAACTTATTAGACAGGCTTTAAATCATAGTAGTATAGCCATAACAGGATTATACTTAAGAAGTTTGGAAGTAGAATAATATTTTAAGTGTTGCGATAATATAAATTATCGCAACACTTATTTTAAACAATTAAAATATATTTATACAACGCTACTTGCATATTGCTTTTTAGTATTAGATAAATTACGGCTTTTATTCTTTATTCTAATATGTTTGTTTTTTGAGTCATTTTTTATAGAGTTATGTGAAACCAAATTAATATCAAGTCCTAATACAGATGCAACACTTATAAATGTACTCATATTGCAATTTGCTCCTAATTCCACTTTCGATAATTGTTGTTGTGTAATTCCTGCTTTATTGGCCAACTCCTTTTGTGTCATACCTTTTTGAGTTCTCATTTCATTTATTTCAGAAGATAAAGTTTGCAAAACACAATTTATATCATAAAATCTTTTTGCTTCTAAATCTTTTGAATAATCCTTTTCTTTATGTTTTATTAATTTCATATTTACTCCTAATTTATAATAATTTTTCTAATTCTTTTTTATTACTATATGTATGATAAAAATCTTGTCTATAATTTTTAACATACTCTATTTCTTTTGAATAATTATCCTTTTGTTTTTTCATAAGCATAACTATAACTGCATACTCATCATCTGCACTATTTTCTTCAAATGCATAAAAGAATAATATTCTTGACTCATGGCTTTTATTATATAGTTTAAGTTCAAATATTCCATCTTGCAAATATTTACATTTCGGTTCTTTAAGTTTTTTACCGTTTGTAGCTAATTGCTTAATAATAGCTTGTATCATAGTTTCAAATTGTTTATCTTTAATTTTAGATAAAGATTTTTGAAACTGCTCTGATTTTAATACATTAGCCATGCAACTTCCTTATTTATTGATAATAGTATCATATCTATTACAAACTCCTTTGATTTAATTAGTTATAATATTATTATACATAAAAAAAGATGTAAAGTCAAATATTATATAAATAATTTTTTCTTATGTGAATTATAACTGATTTATATTTGCTTGGTGGGGGTGGGTAAAATCTCTACAGGCTTTTAAGTGGTGCAACGAGTGGGGAGTCTTTTATGTGTGGCGACAACTTTTTTATTAGGGGGTATCAAATTATTTTTCTAATTCTTTAACCCTATTTTCTAATTCATCAATTCTTTTAACTTCTTTTTCAATAATAGCAACTCTTTTAGTTAATTTTTGCATTTCACCACCTTTCTCTTCGTATTCTTTTTTAGCCTTTGCAACACAAGCCTGCACAAATCATCCAAATGTGGCATTAGAATAATTTGAAGGATCAGATTTAGCTTTTTCAACCATTTTTACAATCCATCTATATAAATTTTGATTAAAATTAATTGTTACACTATTTCTTGAATCATCCATTTTTTAAAACCTTATTATGTATTTTGGATAGAATTATAGCCTTTTTATTAATATTTAAAATAAAAATAGTCAATTTAAACTTTTGACTTAAAAATATATTTTTTTTGTAGAAAAGAACTTGCTATCTTTCGTAACAGAGTTATTGTCATCACATAAATTAATTAAGAAGAGGTAAATAACATGATTAACTTAACATTATTTTTGAGTGATTATCAACAAGGTTCAGACTTATTAAAAGAAGGTAAATATAGTTCTGCAATAACTCGCTTTGAATCTTTAATTGAAATGCTTGATGATAACAAAGATACTATATCAGATTATAAAGAATTAAAAGAATGCTTTAATAATAATATCGAAGGATGTAAGCTATTAATGAAAGGATTTTAATAGATATCATAATGGGGCATTATATGCCCCTTATATAAATAATTTAAAAGAGGTAAGAAAAATGCAAATAAGTAATCAAGAAAAAGAGGAACTTCTCAATAGAAAATATAAGGAAACAAAAGAAAACATAAAAGTAAAAATATCTAATATATTAACAGGCATAGAAAATATAAACATAGAAATAACACCATTTGATATTATAGTAAAAATAAAAGATGAAATTATAATAATGGCGTCATTAGATATACATAAAAAAATAAGTATAAAATACTCTTATGAGAAAATATATTTAACTGATAATATAGATGATGTTAAGTTTGATTTATATAGAAATATATTTAATGCTTTTGATTTATTAAGAAAAGATAATATAAAAAATAAAGTATCTAAAATATTAGAAGTGTCATGGAGCCATAGATATTGTACTTTTACTTGCTATGATATTTTTGATTCTTTCTTTGATTGTAATATAACCTAACGAAGAAATCAATCTTTGATTGTTATAAAAATGTGTATATTCTTTTAATTTTTCTCTTAATAATTCTACTGTGATATTTTTATTTAATCGTGAATAAAATTCTCTTTCGTCTATGCCGTGTACTCTTTCTACTACGCCGTTATATCTTGGTGTTGCTACAGGAATATATCTTCTCTCTAATTTATTTTTAAGACAATATTCATCAAAAATATTTATTTTAGGAGTATTAATACAGCGATAAGTATATTCCATACCATTATCGGTCTGTATAGATTGTATCCTAAAAGGTGAAGTTTTCAATA
>NZ_SAXY01000008.1 GCF_008016535.1 Brachyspira pilosicoli | reverse complement strand
TTTGTATTTTAGAGACAAATTTACGCTTATCATATCGCTTCTTTTTCTTTTTTGTTTTATATCTCCAAAGATTATTTCTTTTTAGTACATTCTCTATAGCTGTAACCCCTATCTTAATGCCTTCACGGTTCAAATATGCTTTAATATAATGCTTACCTCGATATTCTTTAGTATAGAGTTCAATAATTAAATTAATAGCTTTTTGATTATTAAAGATATTTGGAGAAGTTTTTGGCTTAGTACTAAAATTAGCGACAGTTCCAGTGTCTTTATATTTTTTAAGCCAAGCATAAAAAGTAGATTTGGGTATTTCTTCTATCTTTAGAAATCTTTTAATATTTTTAGTTTCTAATGCTTCATCCACTATAAATAATTTAAATTCTGTGCTATAACCTCTTTTCATAGTAGCATCCTTTTTATTTGTTTTATGTTCAAAATATTATAACAAGGATACTGCTTTTTTTATACTAAAAAATGTCCAATATCTCATACTCCTAAACAAGTATAAGGCTCATAACCTGAAGGAGTGAGAAAAATCATATATAAATTTTTATAATCATCTTTCTTATTTTTATAATAATCATCTAATTGATTATCTTGCTCTCCAGCGTATATTTTATTTTCTATTATAATTGCAAAGTCTTTTTTATAAGATATAAATAAATCTATTCTTCTGCTGCCTGCATATTCTTCTCTTTTTATAATTATATCCGAATGCTTTAATTTTTTGATATTATTAAATCCATAGTCCCAGTTAAACTTATTATTCAAATACATTAAAAAATCTTTAACAAAACTTAATTCAGTATCTTCTTTATACTTTATATTTACTTCAAGCAACTTAGCAATCAAATTACTATTATAATTCTCATGTCTTTGTAAATTTATTACATCAAATATACAAAACTGCGGAGGATATTGTTTAATTTCCTCTTTTATTTCTTTTATTATTGTTTTAGTTTTAGAAAATATTTCATTTAATCTATTTGTTTTTAATTCTTCATCTTTTTTGAATTCATTTATTAAGGTTAATAATGTGTTTTCAATAATTTCTGTATTCATGCATTGAGTATAATATATAAATATAAAAAAATCAATTAATTTAGTATTTAGAAAATTAATCTAATATGAATATAATTTTGATTTATAATATTTTTCTTTAATGTAATACAATGTTATCTAAACAAGATATAAAAATGCAGTTCTTTTGGTTCTTTTATACCAATACCGAAGGCACTTCCTACGGTCGTAAAAGAAGTGGGGTGCGGGGCAAAGCCACCACAAATAAAAAACTTAAAAAGATTTTGATAAACTTAAAAACTTTTAATATATAATGATCTAATTGACATTTTTCTGTTTTTATAATAAAGTAACACACTATGCGGAGTGGGTAAACGCGGTATTTAAATAACTAATACTGAGGAAAGTCCGTACCTCTAAAGGGCTTCATGCAAGCTAACGGCTTGAAGGCGAAAGCCTATGGAAAGTGCAGCAGAAAATATACCGCCTATTTTTAGGTAAGGGTGAAAAGGCGTGGTAAGAGCACACCGCATTTGTGGCGACATGAATGGCAGTGTAAACCCCATGAGAGGCAAGAGCAAACAGAAACCGATTGCCCTTTTCATAAAGGTTTCAGGTAGCTCGCTTGAGTACTTCAGCAATGCAGTATCTAGATAAATGTTTACCTTAAATGACAGAATACGGCTTATAGCTCCGCTTCTTATAAAATTCTATTATAGATTAGAACAAAAAATAACAAAATACAGCAAACCTGTAATCAATACATTTACCGCACGCTAAACATATTTATAAAACATAATATAAATTTTATTTCAAAAAAATTTAATATTTTTTGTTTAGTAAAACGTGCGTATAGATAAATTTATTTTTTATAATTTTATTTATTACAAAAAAATAAAACAAATGTTTTTTAAGTAAATACACTTTGACAAATATGTTTATTCCTTATATAATGCATATTATTTAAAAAATGGGATAACTATGACTAAGAGAAAAGATAGAATAATAACTTTTATTTTTATACTTGTGATTATTGTTTTAATAAATGCAATAGTTAATCAATTTACACCTTTTATAGATTTAACTAAAGATAAAATTTATTCTTTGAGCAGCGGAAGTAAATCATTAGTAAAAAGTCTAAAAGAGCCTTTAAGTGTTAAATTCTTTTTAACACCAAATCTGCCTCCTCCTTTTTCAACATACGAAAAATATATAAAAGACTTATTTGCAGAATATAAATCAGCAGCAGGAAAAAATATAAGTTTTGAAATAATAGATGCCTCTACAAATACAACAATGGCAAATCAATACGGAATTTCTTCCACTCAAATAAATGTATTAGAAAAAGACCAAACAAGCAGTAAAATAGCATATATGGGCTTAGCTTTTATATACGGTGATTCCATAGAGTCTATCCCTTTTGTAAGGTCTACTGAAGGCTTAGAATATAATATTGATACAATTATAAGAAAATTAATTGACAAAAATGATAAATTGAGCAGATTAGAAAATAATTTAAATGTTTATTATATATCTTCTCCAGAAGTTTATGAACTTTTACCTATTGGGGCAATAGAATTAATACCAGACAGCATAATGCAGGCTGTAACAGAGGCTAATAAAAACTTAATGAACAAAGTAGTATTTACTCATATTGATATGTCTACTCCAAATCAAGAAAATGAAGATATAATAAAAAAACTTAATATAAAAAAATTAGAATGGCAAGATATAAAAGATAATGACGGCACTATTATTGTTCCAAAAGGAAGCGGATATTTTTCTTTAGTTTTAGAAAATGGTGATGATGTATTAGAACTTTCTACTTCTTCAATACTATATGGTGATTTTGCAGGCATCACAGATGAAATTTCTAAAAGTATAGATAGTATGCTTGGGTTAAAAGCTAATATTGGCTATATAGAAGGACATAATGAAGTTAATATTATAGATATACCAGTTCAATACGGCGGAAATCCAGATGATGCTTATACTAGTGCAAGCAGATATGCATCAGAAATTGAAGCTAATTATAATTTTCAGCCTATCAATTTAGATACACAAGACATTCCTTCTACAATGGACGCTTTAGTAGTATTAGGAAGCTTTACTCCTTTTACTGATGCAGAATTATATAAATTAGATCAATTTATAATGAGCGGCAAACCTGTATTGTTTATGCTTAATGGGGCTCATATAGATGAGAATGACCCTAATGCACAAATGTATGGACCTCGTTTACTTCCTGTTACTAATAGATTAAATGAAATACTTCCAAATTATGGGCTTTATTTAGCTGAAAATATGATATTTGATGATAATGCTTATAAAGCACAATTACAAGAGGGTATGCCGGAACAGAAATTTTATTATATACCTCTTATAATGCCAGAAAATATTAATTCAAAAAGTGATATAACAAAAAGTATTAATTTGATGCTTGCACCTTTATCTAGTGAAGTATTAATTAATAGCAATGATGCTAAAGTTACACCATTATTTTATTCTAGTGATAAGAGTTGGGTAGAAACTAATGATTTTACTTCATCTATGAGCGGTATGCCAAAAGACAATAATTTGCTTTCTAAAAGACTTATAGCAGCAATTTCTCAGGGCAGTATGACTAGTGCCTTTGAAGGTAAGGATATTCCTATTAAGTCTACAAATATAAATATAGCAAATGTTAATAGATTAAACTCCACAACAAGCGGAAGAGTTATAGTTGTTGGTTCTGTTGATATGGCAAGAAACAGTGCTTTTGATGCTAATAAGATTTTCTTAATGAATATGATTGATTATATGGTGGGGGACACTGCTCTAATGGATATAAGAAGAAAAGGTGCTATATTTAATCCTCCTTATCAAGTGCCTGAAAGCATAAAGATGGCTGTGAGATTTATTAATATAGTAATAGTTCCTTTGATTGTTATATTATTTGGTGTGATGTTATGGTACAGCGATAAAAACAGAAGAAAGAAAATATTTGAGAAATTTAATAATGGCGAAGAAAAGTAATACAGTATTTGTTTGTGAAAATTGCGGAGAGAGCACTATCAATTGGATGGGTAAATGCCCTTCCTGCGGCTCTTGGAATAGTTTAAAGCCTTTTACAGAACCAGAAGAAAGTAAAATAAAAACAGTAAAAAATGCTCTCTCTACAGATAAAGCACAATTAACTTCAATAAAAAAGATAAAAACTTCTGATAATATAAGAACATCTACAAATATAGATGAGCTTAACAGAGTATTAGGAGGCGGAATTGTATCTGGCAGTGTAATACTTATAGGAGGAGAACCTGGAATTGGTAAGTCCACTTTACTTTTACAAGTTGCTTCAAATATTGCCAAAAAAGAGAAAGTTTATTATTTTACAGGGGAAGAATCCTTAGAGCAGATAAAATTAAGAGCAGATAGACTTTTATTAGAAGATTCAGACTTTTTAATATCATCAGAGTCAAATTGCGACAATATAATAAACACTCTTTTAGATGAACCTCCTGCACTTGCTATAATAGATTCCATTCAAACAATATACAGCCCATCTACAAACAGCATAGCAGGCTCTCCGGCACAAATAAAAAACTGTGCTTGGGCATTGATGCAGACTGCCAAACTAAAAAACATAACAATATTTTTGGTAGGTCATATTACAAAAGAAGGAACTATAGCAGGACCAAAAATATTAGAGCATATTGTAGACTGTGTGTTATATTTTGAGGGTGATGATAAAGGTATATATAGAATATTAAGAGCTGTAAAGAATCGTTATGGGGCAGTTGATGAAGTTGGAATATTTGAGATGGCAGGAAATGGGCTTATGGAGGTAAAAGACCCTTCAAAAGTTTTTACTCGTTCTCTCAATGAAGCTGTATTTGCTGGAAGTGTTATAACTCCTGTAATAGAAGGAAGCAGGGTATTTTGTGTGGAACAGGAGGCTTTAGTTGGAAGCAGTGCTTTTGGTTATCCTCGAAGGCTTACTATAGGCTACGACCAATATAGACTTCTTATTATAATTGCTATATTAGAAAAAAGATGTCATATAAATCTTTCTAATCAAGATGTATATATTAATATTGCAAATGGTCTTAATGTTAAAGAGACTGCCAGTGATATTTCTATTGCTATGGCTATAGTATCAAGTATGTATGGCATATCTATTCAAAGAACTACAGCATACATTGGAGAATTAGGGCTTTCTGGAGAAGTTAGGCCTGTTAGATTTATTGAAAGACGTATAAAAGAAATGAAAAAATTTTCTCTTAAAGAAGTTTATATATCAAAGAGAGCTGTAAAAGAACTAGGCAAATCTATAGATGGTATTAAAATTATAGGAATAGACCATATTTCTGAAGCTATAAAAATGCTTGGAGTTTTATAAATACCTAGACATATTTTTTATTTGTAATTAATTAAATAAGTTATATTCAGCTTCTTATTGTGATAAAAAATAACTATTTAGTAATCTCAATACACATTTATTAGTTAAAAAATATTTTAAAAATAAAGATAATATTAAAATACACAAGAATATTTATAAAAAATAAAAACAAACTATGTAATATAATATATAAAAAAAATTTATATTATAATTTTATATATATTAAAAATATTCTAAATTAATTGTTTGCAAAATAATTATTTATATATTAGAATATCCTAAATTAATTTTATTAAGAGGTTTTTATTATGGCATCATTCATGGACAATTTAAAAGAAAAAGCAAAATCTAATCCAAAAACTATAATATTAGCAGAAGGATATGATGAAAGACACGTCAAAGCTGCTGCTATATTAAAAAAAGAGCAGTTAGTAAAAGGAATTATATTGGTAGGAGATAGGGATAAAATAGAAGCTTTAGCAAAAGAAAATTCACTTAAATTGGGAGATAGTTTTGCTAGAATATTTGACCCTAAAACTGAAGCTAAATCAGAAAAATATATAGAAATGCTTTTCAGAGCTAGAGAAGAAAAAGGTATGACAAAAGACCATGCTGCAGATTTAATTAAAAATCATTCTATATATGCTGCTGCTGCAATGATTTCTGATAATGATGCTGATGGTATGGTAGGCGGTGCTGTTTATTCTACAGGAGAAATGCTTAGAGCTGCTTTATTTTTAATAGGATTAAAACCTGGAATTAAAACTTTATCATCTACATTCTTTCTTGAAAGCTCTGATAAATCTTTATTTACAAATGGTATATCTTGTTTTGCTGACTGTGCTGTTATACCTGAACCTACACCTCAACAGCTTGCTGATATAGCTAAAGCTACAGCTGAATCTTATAGGAATATGACAGGTAATGAACCTAAAGTTGCTTTACTTTCATTCTCTACTAAAGGTTCTGCTGAACATGAATCAATTACTAGGGTTAGAGAAGCTAAAAAAATATTAGATTCACAAGTGGTTGATTTTGTTTATGATGGAGAAATGCAGCTTGATGCAGCTATGATTGAAAAAGTTGCTGCTCAAAAAGCTCCTGGCTCTCCTATTAAAGGTGATGCAAATGTATTTATTTTCCCAGAATTAAACTCAGGAAATATTGGACACAAAATAGCTCAGAGAGTTGGTAAATGTACAGCTATTGGTCCTATGCTTCAAGGTATAGCTAAACCTGCTAATGACCTTTCAAGAGGATGTTCTGCTCAGGATATTGCTGATTTGGCTGTTATAACTTCTTTACAAAAATAATATAGTTTTATTTAAATATATAAAAAAGCCCTTTAAAACTTATAGTTTTTGAGGGCTTTTATTTTGTTATTATACTACAATTATTTTTTAATCTACACTGTATTCTGCCTCACTATCTCCACTTATAACAAATCTATATGGATTAGTTGGCATTATTTTTACTAAATAATTATATAAAAGTGTTGAGCTTTGTAATACTGAAGTGTTTGTATTATAATAAAAATATTTTGGATATTCTAAAACATAATCATAATAAAGACTGTCTTTAGAACTTACAATTTCGCCTATTTTATTATTAACTTTCCAGAGGAAATATACAGACTTATCTGTAAAATAATTTGTAGTTTTTTGATTTAATATATATGAAAAATAATTTGCAGATTTTAAATAATCATAATTTTTATAATAGTTCATAGCTGATTTATAATGTTCAAATACATCTTTTACTTTTTCTATATCATTTGTCATATATCTAGAATAGCTCCAGCCAATTATAGGACCATAATAAGTATCATATCTCACTAAAGACCAATCTTCATTTTCTCTCTCTTTGTTATTATACACATTTGTTTTATTTAATACTGTAACAAAATCATAGTTTTGCA
The DNA here is from genome assembly GCF_008016535.1 of Brachyspira pilosicoli. Classification (GTDB taxonomy): domain Bacteria; phylum Spirochaetota; class Brachyspiria; order Brachyspirales; family Brachyspiraceae; genus Brachyspira; species Brachyspira pilosicoli_A. The sequence goes on along the minus strand of NZ_SAXY01000008.1, from coordinate 18,006 downwards.
TTACATAGAGTTCTGTTTCTTTTCCTACACTAATTGCAGGTATTCTATCTCTTATAATAATTCCATTTCCTCTTATATAATAATCTTCATTTAATACAGGTTTGATTGCTTCTATTCTCTCTTTAATAGTATTCATTGTTTTATCATATTCTGTTTTTTCATTAGCTGTTAATTCAAAAGGAAGCACATCTGGAAAATATGATTTATTATTTAATATATTCTCTTGAAGTACGCTTGTTCTATATCTGTCTGAAAACCTTTTTAAATAATTTACATTACTTAAATATTTTTCTTTATCTTCTGCAGATGATATTATTTGAAATCTATGATGCATTCCAAAATAATAGGCAAAATCTTTAAGCGGAAATACACTTTCACTATCAGCAACTATTCTATCAAATATAGCCCCATTAAATGTATATACATTATCTTTAATTTTTATTCCTAATTGATTATAAATATTTAATAATTCTTTGCTTCTTCTATTTGTAGTTGAAGTAGAAACATTAGTATTTGCAGAGTTTTCCTCTCCTTCCACAATTCCTTCAGATATTAATTTATTGTAAAAAGTGTCCATATAAAGAGGGTCATTTTCTATCATATAAATTATAGCTTGACCTAGTAAATATGATGCCTCGCTTTGATAATAACTTGAAGGATATGTAAACAAAAATCTAGCTAAAGTTTCAAAACCATCTTTATAATTTGATGATAATATTTGATCTCTTCCTTTCAAGAAAGTTGTTAATTCATTATAAGGTGTTTGGGCATTTACTTCTTCTTTTTTTGGAAGAGATTTTAAAAACTCACACAAAGCACCATTATCTTCTGTATTTTCTATCGTTTTTAATTTATTAAATTCACTTATAGAATCTTTTACCTTACATGAGCTTAAAGAAAAAATTATTAATACAACAATTAAAATATTTTTTATAGTGTTCATCTTATACCTTTTGAGTTTGTAGTTTCTTTATAAAACTTTCTAAAACGGATTTAGAAAAATCATTATTCTTATTTTCAAGCATACTATCAACTAATTTTTCGCATTCTTCTATAGATACAGCCCTTATTACATTTTTTACTTCAGCTACAGAAGTTACAGACATAGATAATTCCCTAATTCCAAGACCAAGTAGAATAGGAGTATATTTTGGTACTCCCCCCATCTCTCCACATAATGTTACAAGTTTATTATTATCTTTTGCTGTTTTTATAATATGTTTTAATATTCTCAAAACAGATATATCTATAGAATTATAAAGATAAGTTAATTTTTCATTTGTTCTATCACAAGCTAATACATATTGCGTTAAATCATTAGAACCTATTGAAATAAAATCAGTTTCTTCTATGAGTAAATCTATAATAACTGCCGCAGAAGGAGTTTCTATTAAGGCTCCTATTTTTATATTATCATTGTATGCTATATTTTCTTTTTTTAATTCTTCTTTTGTTTCATTAATAAATTTTTTGGCCTCTAAAAACTCTTCTAAAGTGCTTATCATAGGTATCATTATTTCTATATTACCATATACAGAAGCTCTTAATAATGCCCTTATTTGATTTTTAAATATTTTCTTATTTGATAAACAAAATCTTATAGCACGCCAACCCAAAAATGGATTATCTTCTTTTACGTTAATAACTCCAAGAGAAGGAGCCATTTTATCTCCGCCAATATCCAAAGTCCTTATTATTACTTTTCCATTTGCAGATGAAGCTATTTTTTTATATACATTAAACTGCCTCTCTTCTGTTGGTAAAGCACAAGTATTGCCGTCATCAGAATAAATATATAAAAACTCTGTTCTATAAAGTCCTATTGAATCTATGCCATATTTTATAATACTTTCCATCTCTTCTGGTATATCTATATTGGCATTTATTTTTATTTCTACATTATCTTTTGTTATGGCTTTTTCTTTGGCATCTTTAATAGACTGTTCTTTGTATTTTTTTAAATTTTCAGATAATATACTATAATTATACGTGTCTTTTTGATTTGGATTTAATATTACAATATCACTTCTACAGTCTATTATAATTTTTCTGCCGTTTTTAGCTCTATTAGTAATATTTTCTACATTAAAAATAGTAGGTATTCCAAAAGATTTTGCAAGTATAGCAGCATGCGAAGTATAGCCTCCACCCTCCACTATAAAACCACCAACACCTATACTGTTAAACCTTAATACATCACTTGGTGTTAATGTTTTGGATATTACTATACACTCTTTTGGTATGGAAAAACTGCTACTATCTGTACTTGGATTGAGTAAATTTCTTATTACCCTACCCTTTATATCTATTATATCGCTAGCTCTCTCTGAAAGCATTTGATTATTAAAAGCAGATATCTTATTAAAATATTCTGTTATTACAGTATCATATACATATTCAACATTTAATAATCTATTTTTTACTTCATCTTTTACCTGTTTTATTATTACAGGGTCTTGAATAAGCAAAATATGCATTGATAATATATTTTTTAAATTGCTATCTACATTTTTTATTAAATATTCTATTTGCTCCTTTGATTGTTCTATTGCTTTATCTAATCTTATGTATTCTTCTTCAACATCTTCTTTTTCTATATTATACATTGGGGTTATTAATGAATTAAGATATAGAAATGAATCTCCTATAGATACATAATCACCGATACCGTTTCCTTTTAGTATAGTTCTTTTATCTGGCATGATTTCCCCAATATTATGTTAATTTAATTTTGTAATTATAATATATATGCAAATATTTTCAATAGTAACCAAAAAATAATTGTTAAATATTATTGAGCATTTCTATTACTATTTTTTTAGAATTTTCTGCCGCTTTTGCTACAAATTTTGGGAAATCAACTACAGCATCGCTGTCAGCTTTATCTGACAATGAACGTATTACAACAAATGGAATATTATACATTAAAGCAGCATGGGCAACTGAAGCTCCTTCCATTTCTATAGCACCAGCTTTGAATTTATTATGTATTTGTTTTACTTTATTGTTATCACCTACAAATTGGTCGCCTGTAGCAATAGTATCAATATAAACTTTATTGTCTGTTATAACTTTTTGAGCTGAAGTTTTAGCTATTTCTATTAAAGAATTATCTGCAGGATAGTAATTATCATTATATCCTTTTACTAAAACTGTAAGCTCATCTCCGTCTAAAGCACTTGTGTCAAAATCATGCTCAATTAAATTTTTTGAAATAACTATATCAGATATATCGTAGTCAGGATTAGCAGAACCAGCAACACCTGTAAATATAATTTTTTCTACATTGAATTTTTCTATAGCTATAGTTGTGGCAATAGCTGCATTAACTTTGCCTATACCAGATTTTAAAAGCACTATATTTTTACCACATAAACTTCCTATATAATAACTAATATTAGCTATTTCAATTTCTTCTATATTTTCAATCATATTTTTAAAATTATCAATTTCACAATCCATAGCACCGATTATAGCAATTCTTTTTATTTCAGACATAAATAATTTTCTCCTTAAAAATAATTATAATCTATTATATATTAAAACTTTATTTTTATAAACTCTAATTATATTTTTTATAAAAAATATATAAAAACTTTAAATACTAATAAATAAAAGATAAATTTTGTTAAGGAGTGTGAGATATTGGACATTTTTTAGTATAAAAAAAGCAGTATCCTTGTTATAATATTTTGAACATAAAACAAATAAAAAGGATGCTACTATGAAAAGAGATTATAGCACAGAATTTAAATTATTTATAGTGGATGAAGCATTAAAAACTAAAAATATTAAAAGATTTTTAAAGATAGAAGAAATACCCAAATCTACTTTTTATGCTTGGCTTAAAAAATATAAAGACACTGGAACTGTCGCTAATTTTAGTACTAAGCCAAAAACTTCTCCAAATATCTTTAATAATCAAAAAGCTATTAATTTAATTATTGAACTCTATACTAAAGAATATCGAGGTAAGCATTATATTAAAGCATATTTAAATCGTGAAGGCATTAAGATAGGGGTTACAGCTATAGAGAATGTACTAAAAAGAAATAATCTTTGGAGATACAAAATAAAAAAGAAAAAGAAGCGATATGATAAACGAAAATTTGTCTCTAAAATACAAAAAGAAGGCAAAATAGTTCAAATAGACACTAAATATATCAAATTAGGCAGAAAAAGAGTTTATCAATTCACAGCTGTAGATTTAGCTACTCGCTATAGTTGGAGGCAAATCTATGAGGATAAAACACCTTATAGTGCTTTATCTTTCTTAAAATATGTCTTAAAAACTTCACCTTTTAAGATACAGGCTATACAAACGGACAATGGTATAGAATATACTTATCGCTGTATTAATACTCCTAAAATAAATATTTTTGATGAATACTGCTTAAAAAATAAATTAGAGAGGAGATATATTCCTATAGCAACACCAAGATACAATGGCGTAGTAGAAAGAGTACACGGCATAGACGAAAGAGAATTTTATTCACGATTAAATAAAAATATCACAGTAGAATTATTGAGAGAAAAATTAAAAGAATATACACATTTTTATAACAATCAAAGATTGATTTCTTCGCTAGGTTATATTACAATCAAAGAAAGAATCAAAAATATTATAGCAAGTAAAAGTACAATATCTATGGCTCCATGACATGATAAACTATTAATTTTTAATATAAAATAAAAAAATATTTTTGTTAACATATTAAAAAAATTACCGTTAATACGAATAGGTATTATAATATATTTAATGGCGGTTTAAAAAATGGCTGTAAAAAAAACAACTGAAGAAAATAAAGGAAATTATAAAAAAATTGCAGAAAAATTGCAAACAAAATTAGATAAATCTGAAGCAAAGATAGTAGAATTAAATGAGAAATATATAAAAGTAATAGATTTGCAAAAAAAGAAATTAGAAGATAAATATAAAAAACTTGAAGATAAATATAAAGAAAAAATAAAACAGCTAGAAGAAAATATCAAAAAATACAAAACAGAAAATGTAAAAACAATTAATGCTGATATCACTAAGTTAAAAAAAAGATTAGAGCTATTAGAGAAGAATAATAAAAAATTAGAAGAAGAAAAGAAAAAAATAGAAGAGCAAAATAAAGAATTAAATTTTAAAATAAAAGAGGCATTAAAAACAAGTAAAGACTCTGATAAGAAAGATAAGGAAACTTCAAAATTAATTAAAGACTTAGAAAGCAAATTAAAGACTTTATTAACAGAAAAAGAGAAAATAGAAAATCAAAATAAAGAGCTTAACTCAAAAATAAAAGAAGCTCTACAAACTAGTAAAGATACTGATAAAAAAGACAAAGAAACTTCAAAATTAATTAAAGACTTAGAAAATAAATTAAAAGAATCAGAGAATCAAAAAAACAAAATAGAAGCTAACAATATAAAATTAAGCGAACAAATAGAATCATTAAAAGAAGAAAGTAAAGGCTCTAAAGGCAATGTAAAAGAAATAAATGATTTAAAAAAGAAATTAGAACAGTCTGAAGCTTTAAGAAAAGAAGTTACTGAGAAATTAAAAAAGGCTATAGAGCAATTAAAAGAAAACAAAAAAAATGCTAATAAACTTTCAAAAGAAGATAAAGAAAAATTTAGAGAAAATTTAAAAATATTAAAAAGAATAAAAAAAGAAAGAGAGTTATTAGATAAAAAAAGAGAACATCTCAAAAAAGAAGAAGAGAAATTAAGACTAATAAGAAGCAATATACAAAGTTCAGCAAAAGACATAGCATCAACTATAAAAAATAGTCAAGTTAATTATTATAACAACCCTAATATGCCAGAAAACCCATTAGACCCTAATGGCACCACTGACACTTTGAACATGCAAGGAGATAAAGCCTTTGATATAGACCCTGCAACAGAAGAAGGAATAAAAAAAATGGCAGGCATTATGTGTGCTGCTATGGACGATTATAGAGAACAAAAAGAAAAAGAAAACAAAAAAGAAACTCTAACAGAAGGTGAAGATAGATTAAATAAAGCATCAGAACAATTAGAAGATTTGGTAGAAAGCAGATTAGAAGACACATATCAAAATGATAATGGTCAAAAACGCCCATTTACAATAATAGATAAAATTGAAAATAGCAGAGTTGAAATAAATGAAGGATATAGTCCTCAATCTGCAGGGCAAACAATAGTTACAAATAATGAAGATGGAAGTAAACAAACTATAACAACATCATCTCCAAATCAGCAAGTTCCTAATATTACAGTAAAAGTAGAAGCACCAAAAGAAACAAGTAAATTATCAAAACCAGAAACTCAATTAAGACCTGCAAGTGAAACTCCTACTATGAGAATGAAGCTTCTTGATGATACCGATGATTATGAAAAGAAACTTGTTATCACTTATGGCTTTGATAATATGCCAGAAAATATGTATTATTCAAAATACAAAAAAATATTAAGAAATGCTGCAAGAATAAGTTTGCTTGGTAATTTACAAGAAGGGCTTGATATGTTTAAGCTAATAAGAGATCAAAATATACCAGATGAATATAAACAAATGATAGATAAAAATATACAAGATATAACTTATTATCTTAGAGGTTTGCATAGAGTTAGATTGGAATAGAAGTTTTTTATGTTTAAATATTTATTTTTAATTTTTATTATAATTATAAACATAATCGCTTGTTCATCAAAAAATGTTACCATTGGCGAAATAAATGCTGTTTATAATAAAAAGGAAGATTCATATACTATATCATTTCCCGAATATAATAAAATATATCCAGAATATATAAAATTAAAAGTAAATAAGAAAATAAAAAATGGTATTATGTTAAGTTATAATATAGAAACTGATAACATACCCACCCTATTAGATATATGCGTTGAAGAAGATAATATAAAAAAAAGCTATTCTATTGTAAACCCTGTTGTTAATCAAACCATCAATATAGAATTATATTCCACTAATTTTACTCCGCATTTATCTAATGAAAAGATAAAAAATATAGCAATAAGTTTAGAGAGTGTTGGAAGCTATGACACAAAAGAAAAAGTTACAATTTCATTAAACGAGAAAATAAATGAATATAATAATACAATAGCATTAGTTTTACCTGAAAGCGGTCATATAGCAAGAAGCAATCCTCCTTTTTTTATGATTAATAAAAAGTTAAATCTTCTTAGAGTGTATTTAACAAAAGATTTATCTTTCAATAACTCATATGAATATACTATTAGAAATAATAATTTTTTTGATATTACAAATAAACTAGATTATGGAAAATGGTATATAGCATTAGATGAAAATGGAGATACTAATTTAAGAAAAATATATCATTTCTTTATAACTGATAAAACTAAAGATATTAATATTATAACAAATACAACAGCAAATACTCAAAGACCTTTTATTTTCACAGATGCTGCAACTCTTAATTTACTAAATAATGTATATAATTCTAAGAGAATGCCTCAATCAGCGTTTTTAAGAAATTTTAATTATTTTAAGCTGTATACTTCAAACAATGTAGGTAAATGGTATTTAGATAATATATCATATACCACTAATAATAATAAAATATACTTTGCCAATCTTCCTTCGCATATAATGCTTATGAGCTTAATGGCTTATTTAGAAAAAGAGAATACTGCATTTCAATATGATGTAAAGCAAATAATAAAAGATATTACAGTTTTAAATGAAAACAATATAGAAAACTTTAATAATATAGAAGCATCATACATATTAGCCAATTCATTATTAATGCCTTTTGATATATTATACAATGAATTATCTTCTGAAGAGATAGTATTAATAAAACAGAAATTTATAGATTATGGAAATATATTATATAAATACATAATTAGTAATCCTTCATTATATAGAGATGCTAATAATATAAAATATATAACAACATTAGGTTTAATATCATTGAATATGCTAAATGAAAATCTATATCAAGAGGAAGTAAGAAATTGGTATTTATTTTCGCTTAAATATATAAACTCTATAATATTCAGTATGTTTGAAGATGACGGCAGTTTAAAGGCTTCTTTAGATAACTCATTTGAAATAATTTTTAATATATTAATATATGCTAATGCTTTAAAAAATGCTGAAGTTGTCGATGCATTTGAATATGAATCATTTAAAAATATAGGCAAATATTTATCTATTGTAGGATACCCATCAGGATATACTTTGCCTGTTGGATATACATTAATAGACGGCAGAAGTAAAATGCGTTTTGATAATGGGGCAAGAAGTGCAATTATGGAGCTTTTAAGCAAAACGTATAATAATGCTCTTTATAAAAACTATTCTGTATTTGGTCAAAGTGAAGCTATTGATATAAAATATTTACCTTATATGCTTTTATGGAATAATCATTCTATAAAAGATGATGCTATAAGTGTTTTAAATAATGAATATCAAAGTGCTTATTTTAAAAATATAGAAACTGTCATATATAATAGAGATATAAAATCATTAGAGAGTCAATATTTGGGAGTATATGCTAAAGGATATAATGCATATAAATCTTATGGTCTTAATCATAATGATAGAATGAGTTTTGTTTATTATAATTATGGGGACAGTATTATAGATGAACTTGGATATTTTTATAACGATGTAAGTAAAGAAGTATTTGCATATGCTGATTTTCATAATACTATAATAATATCTGATGCCACTAATGAATACCGAATAGAAGAAAAACCATCAAGCTTTTCAAAAATAATAAGCACAACTAATAATAATAAACTTTTCTTTGCCAAAGCTAAAGCAAATAATATTTATACTTATAAGATAACGCTTATAAATTTTGAAAGAACATTTTATTATCTAAAACCTAATATATTAATAATAAAAGAAGATATAGAAGCCTTGCCTAATATAAATAAAGAAAACTATATTAATGGCTATCAATATAAATGGCACATAAACAGCAAACTTCCTATTAGTAATAATAATGATAATGTTTTTACTATTGAAGGTAAATATTCTACAAGCTATATAAAACTATTATCAGAGTATAAATTAAACTATGAAGTATCAGAAACTAATATAGGAAATCAAAAATTATATACTGCGAAAGTTTCAACTATAGATAATACAAAAAAATTCAGCCCTTGGATAATGGTTATAACAATACCTAAAGATAATGTGGATATAAAAGAACGCAGAAATATTATTAATACAAATATATCAATAAATAGTTTTAGCTGCACTAATTTATCATTTAGAGCAGGATATAAAGACTATAATATAATTTATAAATCTACAAATAATAATGAAAAAATAGTGTATACAGAAAGTAGAGAAAATGTTATAATAAGTTCGCATTGATTTTTAATTAAATTATAGAGGACTTATTTTTTTATGAATATATATATAGCAGATTCTTATAAAGATTATACATATTTCACCGCAAATCATATTTTGCATTTCTTAGAAAAAAAACAAAAATCAAAAGAAAAACTCTATATTTCCGTATCCAGCGAATATGACACAAAAGATATTTATAAAGCAATAATAGAAAATGTAAAGAACTATAATATTAATTTTAAAAATATCTTTATATTTCAGCAATCAGAATATGTTGGATTATCTCAAGATGATAAAAACAGTAAAGCATATTTTTTAAAAGAGAATTTGCTTTCAAAATTAAATATTCCTAAAAAAAATCAATTTTTATTTGATGGAAGTAAAGATGAAAGTCAAATGGAAAATCAATTAAAAATAATAAAAAAAATAGGTAGATTTGATGTTATATGGTATTCTCTAACCCCAGATTCTACTTCAGCAGGAAACGAGAGAATGTCATCATTATCATCATTATTTAGATTAAAAACATTAAGTGAACATTCGATAAAAGCAATTAAAACAAAATTTGATAGAGAAGTGCCAACTATGGTATTTAGTATGGGAATGGGAATTATAGATATAGTTGATACTATTTTACTTACATCATCGGGTATAGATAATTCTTGCTCTCTTAGAGATTGTTTAGAATGCGGTATAAGTAATTCCTCCCCTCTAAGCAAACTGCAAAAACATAGTGATGTTACAGTAATAGCAGACTATGAATCATCTTTGAGATTATCTAGTCAAACAGTATCCATGAAAATAAAATAGAATAAAACAAAAATTATTTTAAGGAGAATATATGAGAATAATTATAACTAATGAAAGTGTTTATGAATGGGCAGCGTATTATACTGTAAAATGTATATTAGATTATTCTGACAAAAAAAAGCCTTTTGTGTTATCTTTTCCCTTGAGATATGTAGATAAGGCTTATTATAAAAAACTATTATCTTTTTACAATGACAATATAGTATCATTTAAAAATATACATATAGTTTCTTCTGGTGAGTACATAGACTCAGATATATCGCAAAAATATTTAGAAGAAAATTTCATAAAGCATATAGACATACCTAAAGAAAATGTGCATCTATTTAATAGCAAAGTTACAGATAGAAAAAAAGAAGCAAGGAGAATGTCAAATATAATTAAAAAATTAGGTAATATAACGTTGCTAATAGATAATTTAGCAGAAGATGGAAGTTTCTTGTTAAATACTCCAAGCTCATCATTAGAAGGGAGTGTAAGAGATAAAAAGATAAGCGAGATAATTAGAAGCTATGAAGCAAAAAAATTCAATATGCCTGTGGAGATGTTTCCGAGGGAAGGATTTACTCTTGGATTTGAAGAGGCTTTTAATGCTAGATATATACTTGTTATGGCTAATGGTTATGAGGTGTCTGATGCATTGTCGCATTGTGTTGAGGGGGCAATAAGTCAATTCTACCCTACTTCTGTTTTACAAGAACATAAAAAACTTATAATTGTTGCTGATGAAGAATCAAGCAGTGATTTAAAAGTAAAAACTTATAAATACGCTAAGAGTTTAGAAAGTAAAAGTATTCATCCAAAAGAGCTTATTAAAGGGCTTTATAAATCCTATTATGCTCTTACAAACATAAGAATATTTGACGGAGAAAAGTTTATAGATGGGCATTGTATAGTAATAGAAAACAATATTATAAAAAGCGTAGAAAAAGAGATAGATGTTGATGCTGTAATTACAAGAATAGACTTAGGAGGAAAAATAGTAGCTCCTGGATATATAGATTTGCAAATTAATGGTATAGGAGGCTATGATATTAATGCTAGCCCTACAGTTGATACATTAAAAAATATGAATGAAGTTTGCCAGAGATATGGGTGTACTTCTTATTTGCCTACAGTAATTACAAACGGCGATGAGTATATGTTAAAGATTATAGATTTATTTAATAGTATAGAAGATTTATCAGTTATTGGAGTGCTTGGCATACATTTTGAAGGTCCTTATATATCTCATGAAAAACGAGGCATACATAATGAAAAGTTTATAAGAGAAGCTGATATGAATATGATAAAAAAGATTAATGCTTCAAAATGTGTTATGGTAACAGTGGCGCCAGAAATGGTAGACGGTAAAGTGATAGAGGTATTTGCTAAGGCTGGTAAAGTAGTATCTGTAGGTCACACTAACGGCACTTACAATGAAATAAAAGAGAAAATACCTTATGGAATAACTTTTGCTACACATTTATTTAATGCTATGCGTCCTTGGGGTTCGAGAGAGCCTGGTGCTGTGGGTGCGGTGCTTGAAACTAAGGATATGTATGCTGGTTTAATATGCGATGGAGTGCATTGTGATTTTGCTTCTGTTGAGCTTGCTTACAAATTAAAGACAGGGCATATTTGTATTGTAACAGATGCTATAGCACCTGCTGCTGCTCCAGAGATAAAAGAATACATTTGGGCGGGTAAAAAGATACATAGAGATGGCAATAGACTTATAGATGATAATGGTACTTTGGGAGGGGCCTCTATTACTATGAGTCAGTCTGTAAGAAATGTCGTTAATCAGGTAGGTGCTACAGTTGAAGAGGCTTTAAAGATGGCTTCGCTTTATCCTGCTCAGGTTATGGGTATAGATGATAAATATGGAAAGATAAAGGAAGGATATTTTGCTGATTTGGTTATATTAGATGAAAAATTAATAGTTAAAGGTGTAGTATTTAAAGGTAATTATAAAGAATATAATTATGATTATGAATGGGAAAGTAATGCATAAAGGAGAAGTAAAACATGCAAGAAAAAATATATAAAAGACTTTCCAACATATTTTATAATCAAGATTTTTTAAATTTTATAGGCTGCAAATTAGAAGAAGCTGATGAAGGAAAAGTTGTAATATCTTTAGAAAATAGAAAGGAGTTTACTCAAACTTTAGGGTTTATGCATGGAGGAATGGTTGCTTCGTTACTTGATACTGCTTCTGGGTTTGCCGCTTTTAGTGTCATCGATGAAAAAAATCATGTTGTAACTTCAGAATTAAAAATTAATTATCTTCTTCCTGTTGTATGTAAAAAACTAAAATGTGTTGGTAAAGTTTTAAAGGCGGGAAGAACTATAATAGTTGTTGAGGCTAATCTTTTTGATGAAGAAAACAAAATATTAGCTAAGATGCTTGGTACTATGGTAGTAGTTCCAAATAGTTATGCAGATGAAGTAAAGGAGGTATAAAATGATAGGATTTATTGGTGCTGGTGCTATGGGATTAGCTTTGATAGAAGGTTTTATTAAAGCGGGTATAAATAAAAATAATATAATAGCAAGCGTAAAGACAAAAGAAAAAAAAGAAAAGATAGAAAAAAATCTTGAAATAAAAACATTTAATGATAATAAAAAAATAGCAGAGGAAGCTGATATTTTATTTATAGCAGTTAAGCCATATATGGTTAAAGATATTGCTAAAGAAATAGAAAATAATATCAAAAAAGATACTACAATAGTAAGTGTTGCTGCTTCTGTTTCTGTTGCTGAATTAAAGCAGTTATTCAATACAGAAAATATTATTAGAATAATGCCGAATACTCCTGTAAAGACTTGTAATGGTTTTATATCTGTTGTAGAGTCAGCAAATAAAATACTTGAAGCTGCTATAATTGAACTTTTAAGTAAGGTTGCAATGATTAAAATAATACCAGAAGAAAAGATACATGCTTATAATGCTATGGCTGGATGCTCACCTGCTTTTATGTATATGTTAATTGAGGCTATGAGTGATGCTGGAGTATTAATAGGAATAGATAGAAAAAGTGCTATAGAGATTGCAAGTCAGGTATTTAAAGGTGCTGGTTCTATGGTTTTGGAATCTAAAAAACACCCTGCAGAATTAAAAGATAATGTTTGTACTCCTGCTGGTATTACTATAAAAGGTGTAGAAGTATTAGAACAAAATGCTATAAGAAGTGCCATAATAGAAGCATTGATAGCAACTTATCAAAAATCTATGGATAGTGAAAAAAAATAGCTTAAAAAATAGTATTTACACTTTTTATAAAATATTGTTATATTTATTGTGTAAAAATCTATTTGACTTTTTTTATTGTATAATTATAATATAAATAAGATTATTAAGGAGCATTTATATGCCTAAGAAAACTATATTAGTTCTCGATGATGAAAAAAGCATTAGAACACTTTTCGAAGAAGAGTTTAGAGATGAGGGATATAATGTAGTATCCACAGACAGCGGAGAAGAAGCCCTAGAAATGATTAATAAAGATAATCCACATATAGATTTAATAACATTAGATATAAAAATGCCTAAAATGGACGGATTAGACTTTCTTGGAAAGGTTCGTGAAAATCATAGAGAATTACCTATTATAATATGTACTGCCTATAATAATTATAGACATGAGTTTCAAGTATGGAATGCAGACGGATATATATTAAAATCTGGTAATCTTACAGAAATTAAAGATAAGATTAAAAGGCTCATAGGATAATGCCTCATATAAGAAAAGATCCAGTTACTAAGCAATCTGTTATTATAGCTTCTGAAAGAATGGGCAGACCAAGCGACTATATTAATATCGAAGAGAAGCATCGTATACTAACATTTGAAAATACTTGCCCATTTTGTATTGGTAATGAAAGTAAAACTCCTGAGCATTCTACTATAATATTTGATGATAAAAAAAATTGGATTGTAAGAATTGTACCGAATAAATATCCAATAATCGCACAAAGTAATGCAAATGAATTACCAGAAAAAAATAATTTATTTGAAGCTGATATTTGCAAGGGGTTTCATGACGTTATTATAGAAAATCCTAATCATAGTTTTAATTATTATAATGCTAAAGAAAAAGATTTATTTTTTATATTTGAAGCTATAATAATGAGATTTCAAGAGCTATCTAAAGAAAAGGATATGCTGTATAGTTTGCTTTTTAAAAACTTTGGAAGAGAAGCTGGAGCTAGCTTAGTACATTCACATGCACAGATGATGACAACACCATTTGTACCTATTCAAATTATGGAAGAAATATATGGTTCTTTAGAATATTATAATGAAAACAAAAAGTGTGTTTATTGCAGTATCATAGAAGAAGAAAAGAAGATTAATGAAAGGGTTATATGTGAAAACAATGATTTTATAGCTATATCTCCTTTTGCATCAAAATCTCCGTATCAAATTTATATATTGCCAAAAAAACATTCTGACAGCATAATATATTCTGAAGACTGTATATCGCAATTTGCAAGTATTGTTAAAGATATATTTAATAGAATCAATAAAGTGCTTGGAGAAATTAGTTTTAATTATGTTCTTCATACACTCACTCCAGCGTTAGAAAAAAAATATTCTCATTCAAGTCATTGGTTTTTGGATATAATGCCTAAAATGAGTAAACTTGCAGGATATGAACTTGGAAGCGGTGTATTTATAAACTCAATTAAACCAGAAGATGCTACTAATGATTTAAAAAATGCTCTATAAAATATTAAATATCTTATAAATAATTATTTTAAAAGAATAGATATCCAATCATTTTTTTGATTTCTTTCTAATATTTTTAGATTATTTTGTTTTATAGAATCATTCATAAAGCTTTCTTTTTTTGATAATATTCCAGATAATATCAAATGCCCTTTTTCTTTTAGTATTTTTTTTAAATTAGGCAATATATTTACCAATACATCTGTTTCGATGTTTGCTATTACTAAATCATATTGAAAATTACTTAAACTATCAGCACTTCCTAAAAAAACATTATTTAATTTTATATTATTATATTTAGCATTATCTAAAGTACAATTAACAGCATCATTATCAATATCTACAGAAGTAATATTTCTAGCACCTAATTTATAACAAAATAAAGAAAGTATTCCACTTCCACATCCAATATCAGCTATTATTTTAGAAGAAATATTGTTGTTTTTAGAGTATTCATTAATCATTTCAAGTGCAAGAAAAGTAGTTTCATGAGTGCCTGTACCAAAGGCATATTGCTTAGCTATATATAGTGCATTGTCATCATTATTATTATCTTTTAAATTAGGCACTATGGTTGTATTCCCAATTTGAAAAGGTTTTAAAAATGCCATATACGATGTCAAATATTCATCTGAATTCAATTCTTTTATCTCATAATCATATTCTGCTATATCATCAATATTTTCTTTTATTACTTTCAAATTATTTTCTAGTTTTTCTATATTTTCATTATATATATTAACTATAGCAATATTGTTGTTATTTATAGGAAACTCTATATTGTATCCTAATATATCTAACACTCCGCTTTCTATAACAGCTTCTATTATGTCCTCAAAACCTATACTTATATTTATTGCAATTGAATATATTTTCATAGTTTATTAATTTCCTAACTTCTTTATTAATTTATTTATATCTTCTATTTTTCTTTCTACATCATTTTTATATTTTATAACAAAAGCATTATCTTTGGCAGTTCCTCTTATAGCTCTAAAATCTTCTTCCATCACAGATTTATCATCTATACCGCAGCTAACCATTTTTGCCAAATCATATTCCTTTTTTACATCTCTATAAAATATCTCATATGAAGTAGTAAGAAGCGATAAATGTTCTTTAAGCATTTTTAATATAATATCTATATTAATAGTATTTATATTGTATCTTTTTTTAATAACATTAATAACCCAAGATTTTTCATCTGCATTATAATCATTATAAAGTCTTTCAAAAGGTTTTACTAAATCTTGAACATTATTAATATTATTATTTTCTATATCTAATATAACATTATCTAGTTTCTCTTTTGCACATATAAGCCCGCCAACATCAACCCAAGTATCGTAAAATTTATTTGTATCATTAAAAACATCATTTAAGTCATTAGAGTTTTTTATATATTCAAGCAGTTTATTATGCAAATATAAATCTATTGCAATGGAATATCTATTTGAATATTTATTTAATGATGATGTTTTTATAATCATATTTTTATATTTTATGTATTCTACTTCATCATTAACAATTTCTTTTTTTATATTATTTAATATCTCTTCTGATTTAATCATTTTTGAAACAGTATAAGGACTAAAAACATCAAATATAATTAAATCTTTTTTCTCCCCTACTCTTCTATCTCTATCTCTCCATTTATTTTCATCTCTAGAAAGCCCAACACCAAATAAATTTAAAGCAGGAATAAGCCTAGTTTGATGATACCCATGTTCTGTAATATATGAAAAAGGAAAATCAGATGCATCAACATTATCATAATGAGAACCAATAACTGTAGAAAAAGCACCAATATGAGAAGGCCATAATATATATGAATTATTTCCTGTTTTACATCCTCTCTCCATAAATCCATGATGATAAGGCCCTAATTTATACATATGATTGCTTTGATTTGTAGCACTTCCTGCATTAAAAAAAGAAAAATGACTAGCTATTAAAAGTGTTGCTTTATGATGCGTAACTGTGTAAGGACCTGCAAATATAGAAAACATCTCTCCATGCTCTCCTTCACAGTTAGCAAAAAGCAAAGAGTCCTCACAAGAAAATTGCCTTCCTAATTTAACCCCCTCCCCAATAAATGCTTTTTTTATAACTGTACCATCAACTATATGAGCACCTTTTAATACAATAGAGTCTTTTAATATAACGGATGTGCCTATATATGACGGACATTCTTTTGTACTTATTATTGTGGTATTATTTATTTCATCTGTGTTTTCTATTGTGGCATAAGGGTCAATAAGAGAATTTTTTATTAGTCTTGCATTAATTATCTGAGCATGTTTTTTTATTTTTCCAAACTTTTTAGTTTTACTTTTTGCATAATCCTCTATTATTTTATTTATATTATCCCGCATTAATTTTTTATGTCTATACATTGCAACTATATATGCTATATGTGAGTTTAATCTATAAAATATTTTTACGCTTCTTCCATCTCCTTCCATAATTGGAGAAGTTTCTACTCCATTTCCAAAACTGCTCTCTCCTTCCATATATATAGTTCCAGCATTTTCTATTATAACTCCATTTTGTATCTTATAATTTGCAATAAAGCAACCTATATTCTTTATATAAACATTACCATTTATATATACATCTATTAATGTAGCTCTGTTTATTGATGCAGGTACTTTTAATTTATTATGATATTTTATACTTCCATTAAGTCCATTAATTTTTACTCTTCCATGAAAGGTAACATCTTTTATTCTATTTAAATCAACATTCTTTATTAATATTTTATCCCAGCTTTGAGATATGCACCCTTGACTTTTTAAAAAATCTATTTCATTTTCTTTTAATTTTCTAAACTCTTTATCCTCTCTTACAAAAAAATAATCCATAATTACTCCTTTTGTCTTCAAAAACATATTTTCATACTATTCTAAAAAAATGATAAATTACGACTATTATATATCAACTTAAAATAATTGTAAATATTATGTTTATTAATATTTGTCATGGAGCCATAGATATTGTACTTTTACTTGCTATAATATTTTTGATTCTTTCTTTGATTGTAATATAACCTAACGAAGAAATCAATCTTTGATTGTTATAAAAATGTGTATATTCTTTTAATTTTTCTCTCAATAATTCTACTGTGATATTTTTATTTAATCGTGAATAAAATTCTCTT
>NZ_SAXY01000079.1 GCF_008016535.1 Brachyspira pilosicoli | reverse complement strand
AGATATGATAAACGAAAATTTGTCTCTAAAATACAAAAAGAGGGCAAAATAGTTCAAATAGACACTAAATATATCAAATTAGGCAGAAAAACAGTTTATCAATTCACTGCTGTAGATTTAGCTGCTCGTTATAGTTGGAGGCAAATCTATGAGGATAAAACACCTTATAGTGCTTTATCTTTCTTAAAATATGTCTTAAAAACTTCACCTTTTAAGATACAGGCTATACAAACGGACAATGGTATAGAATATACTTATCGCTGTATTAATACTCCTAAAATAAATATTTTTGATGAATACTGCTTAAAAAATAAATTAGAGAGGAGATATATTCCTATAGCAACACCAAGATACAATGGCGTAGTAGAAAGAGTACACGGCATAGACGAAAGAGAATTTTATTCACGATTAAATAAAAATATCACAGTAGAATTATTAAGAGAAAAATTAAAAGAATATACACATTTTTATAACAATCAAAGATTGATTTCTTCGTTATTGTATATTACAATCAAAGAAAGAATCAAAAATATTATAGCAAGTAAAAGTACAATATCTATGGCTCCATGACATTTAGGATAAATTTATATAAGCTGTTACAGGTTGGAATATTTTTTTATTTTTTATGAAAATTATCTAACATATTAAACAATTTTTTTATATATTAAAATTAGTTAGAATTAATTAAAATTACACAACTATAAAAAATTTAAACAAAAAGTCGATACTGATTATATATTATGAAAAACATATTAAAATTAGTTATTCTTACTTTAATATTAATTAGCTGTAAACTAGAAAATATTACAGGCACAGGCGTAGACAGCAGATTCGTAGGAACTTGGACTGGAACTATAAAGGAAGAAGAAAAAAATAATTCTGATATAATAATAATAATACCGCCTCCAGGAGAAGAGGGAAGCGAAAATACAGAAGAAACATCTAAAGAAAAACCTATAACTGTAATTATTAATGAAGACGGTTCAATAGCTATAGATAGTGATTTAATACCAGCATCAAATATATATCAAGATATAATAAATAATGTATACTATTACACAATATCTTATATTATGTCTTCTCAAGAAAATTCAAGCACAGTATTTAACTATATGATTATATTTCAAGATAATGAAACTGCCGCAATAGAAGGCACAACCATAATTACATTAAATCAAAGAGAAGAAAGAATAAAAGTGCCGGAAACAACCATAAACAAACAAACAGAATTGTAACAAGTCATAAAATAATTAAACTAACTTAAATAATTAACTACACAAATATTTTATATATTTTTATTAAAAAAATTCATTTAATATAATATTATAGCACATATAAAACATTTTTTTATATTTATTGAAAAACTTTATTAAAAAAAATCCGAAATTATTACCATTAAATAAAAATTTCTTTTTTATAATTTACATTTTATGAAAATTTTGTTACAATTTTATATAAAAAATTATGCGAAAAATTAGTTAGGAAATATAAATGAATAATATAATACTTATAATCTTTATAATAATTGTATCTTCTTTTTCGAATTTATTTTCTCAGAACATATATACAACTAAAGATATAATATTTAATTTAGATAACTCCGCTGTAAAAAGATCAACAGCTTTGCAAATATCTTCATATTCTGATAAATTGATTGCTAAAGATATATTTGACTTAGATAGAACATTATTTTCAGGAATGTATGCACCTAGTTTTAAAAACGGAATGCAAAATGCAGCACAATTATATTTTGGTATACCAATAAAAGATAATGAAATGTATTTTGGTATAGGCGGAGCTTTTTCAATAGACTCTCAATCTATGGAATATAATAGAGAATATATACCTGTTGCTAATAGAGTAATACTTGGTAAAGAAAAAAACTTGGATACTTCTTTTGCATTTAGACCTGTTTTTAAAATTAATGATATGATATCTATACATTATCTATTAGCTAAATCAGGCGGATATTATCTTAATCAAGGATATACTTATTATCATCAAACTAATGCTAATAATTATGGAAATCTAACAAATAATATTACAAACTCTCAATGGTATAATGAAATAGCCGTTGCAATTAATTTTGATAATGATATGAAATTAGATTTGCCTATAGCTTTTGTGGTAAATAATTATTCTCAAAATTACACTACAAATAATAGCATAAAAGATACATTATCACATCAATATATAAACACTTCTACAAATTCTTTTGATAATTCTGTAAGATTATTATTTTATCCAGAGTTTGTTATGCCTTTAGTAGCAGGACCTTTACAAAAATTAACTTTTAATCTTGGATTAGAATTTGACCTTTACAAAGATAATCAAAATAGTTTTATTCTAAACTCTACAAATATATCTCCTAATGAAATAGATAAAGTAATAAATAGCGGTTTAGCTAATAGCAATCAAAATTATAATCTTAATATGAGTTTTGATATTAGTGCTGCGCCTACTTTAGAATGGGATATAATAGACAGAGTAATAAAATTAACAACAGAACCTAGAATAGGTTTAAGATTAAATGTAACAAATCTAGGTAAAACTTATATAATGTCTAATACTTATAATAGTGTTAATAATACAATAGATGAAGGTAATTTAATAACTACTGGCGATATTCTTCATAATGCTATAAGTATTATTCCATATTTAGAAATACCTATTGGAACTGCAATAAAGCCTTTAGATTGGTTTGAAATTAGAGGCGGTATAAAATATGCATTAGATATGAATATATATTCTTTATACAGAGAAACAGCTCAAAAAGAAGTAATAAAAACTCTTGAAACAGATTTTGTATCAAAACTAGGACTTTATGCTGGGCTTGGATTTTCTTGGAAAGACAGATTATTCCTTGATTTCTTCTTAGATTTGGCTGTAACAAGCAAGCAAGAATCTATATGGGTTAATGGTGTCGGGTTGCAATTATCTTATGCATTTACTAAATTTGACTATTTACAAAAAGAGGAACCTCCTATATATTCTTATGCAAATGGTGATATTAATAATGATAATATGACGGATAATAATATGCCTGATGATAGATTATATAATTAATAAGACATATAATTAGATTAAACAATATTAAACGTATAGCATAGTTTCATGTTATACGTTTTTTTATGTATTTTATTTTTTAAAATATCAAAATAAAAATATTGAAATATTATAAAAACGATATATAGTATTATTTAAAAAATAATATAAAAAACTTAAATGGGAAAAAATATGAAAAAAGTTAATTTATCAGGAAGACATTTTATTAATTTAGAGGATTTTACAAGCGAAGAATTATCAGCATTAATTGATTATACTTTCGAGTTAAAATCAAAAGTAAGAAATAGAGAAGAACTTGATATAATGAAAAATAGAACTATGGTAATGTATTTTTCAAAGCCTAGTTTAAGGACTCGTTTAAGTTTTGAAATAGGAATGAAAAAATTAGGTGGAGATGCTTTTGTATTAAAGCAAGATGAGATTATATTAGGACAGAGAGAAAGCATAGAAGATAGTTCTAATGTTATTTCAAGATACTGCGATTTGATTATGATTAGAACTTTTGCTCATAGCGATGTTGAAGATTTTGCTAAATATTCAAAAGTACCTGTTATAAATGCTTTAACAGATCTTTCACATCCTTGTCAGGTTATGGCTGATTTATTTACTATGAAAGAGCATTTTGGAAAATTAAAAGGTTTAACATTATCATATATAGGTGACGGAAACAATGTATGTAACAGTCTCTTAACGGGCTGTACTTCTTTAGGAGTTAATATTAGAGTAGGAGTACCTAAAGGCTATAATCCAGATGCCAAAACTATAGAAACTGCTAAAAAAATAGCAAAAGAAACTGGATGTAGTGTTGATATTGTTAATGATGTAAAAGAGGCTGTAAGCGGAAGCGATGTAGTTTATACTGATGTATGGGCTTCTATGGGACAGGAGAGTGAAAAAGAAAAAAGACTTAATATATTTAAAGACTTTACTCTCACTAAAGAATTATTTGCTCTTGCGGGTAAAGGAGCTATAGCACTTCATTGTTTACCTGCTCATAAAGGCGAAGAGATAACTGAAGAAGTATTTAATATGAACTCTCAATATATTTATGAAGAGGCAGAAAACAGAATGCATGCTCAAATGGCTATAATGAGCAGTATAGTAAAAGAATAATTAAGATAATTAAAAACTATATATATCAATAAAAAATTTATAAGCCTTTGATTTTTTAATATTAAAATGTTTTAAGGCTTATAACAAAAATATTTAATATACGAGGGACTTATTATGAAAAAAAAATTAGTATTAGCTTATTCAGGCGGATTAGACACTACAGTTATTATACCATGGCTTAAAGAAAATTATGATTATGATGTTATTGCTGTTTGTGTGGATGTGGGTCAAGGTACAGAAACTGACGGTTTAGAGGAAAGAGCTTTAAAAACTGGTGCTGTAAAATACAGATTAGTAAAATGCGAAGATGAATTTGTTACCGATTATATTTATCCTATAGTTAAAGCTGAAGCTACTTATGAGGATAAATATTTACTTGGTACTTCTGCTGCAAGACCTTTAATAGCAAAAAAACTTGTTGAGGTTGCTTTAGAGGAAGGTGCTACTGCTATAGCACATGGAGCTACAGGAAAAGGTAATGACCAAGTAAGATTCGAATTAACAGTTAAAGCATTAGCTCCTAATTTTGAAATTATTGCTCCTTGGAGAGAATGGAATATATCTTCAAGAGAAGAAGAAATTAAATACTTAGAAGACAGAAATATAGAAGTTCCTATGAAAAAAGATGATTCTTATTCAAGAGATAAGAACCTTTGGCATTTATCACATGAGGGATTAGAACTTGAAGACCCTGCTAATATGCCTAATTATGAAAGACTTCTTAAATTATCAAACACTTTGGAGAATGCCCCTAATGAAGGACAGTTTGTAGAATTAGAATTTGAAAAAGGAGTGCCAACTAAAGTAGATGGAAAAACTTTTTCACCTTCTGATTTAGTTAAATATTTAAATGAAATAGGCGGAAAGCATGCTGTTGGTATAGTTGATTTATTAGAAAACAGAGTAGTAGGAATTAAATGCCGCGGTGTATATGAAACTCCGGGAGGTACTATACTTTATGCTGCTCATAGAGAAATAGAGCATTTATGTTTAGACAGAGAAACATTATATTTCAAACATGTAATTTCTCATAAATTGACTGATTTAGTATACAGCGGAAGATGGTTTACACCTTTAAGAGAGGCTTTATGTGCATTCATTGACAGCACTCAGCAAACTGTAACAGGAAAAGTAAAATTAAAATTATACAAAGGAAATATTATACCTGCTGGTGTTACTTCTCCTTATTCACTTTATAATCAGAGCTTGGCTAGCTTTACCACAGGCGAATTATATAATCACCATGATGCTCAAGGATTCATAACATTATTTGGTTTGCCTTTGAAAGTTAATGCTTTGATGAAAGAGCAGGCTAAAAAAATGGGGTTAAAATAATTAATTATGAAAGAAAAATTATGGGGCGGACGCTTTTCTAAAGAGCTTAATAAAGAAGCTAATGATTTTAACTCGTCATTATCTTTTGATTGTAAGATGTATAGAGAGGATATTTTAGGAAGCATAGCACATGCAAAAATGCTTGGCGAATGTGAAATAATTCCTCAAGGTGAAAGCGTAACTATAATAAATGCTCTAAAACAGATTTTAGAAGATATTGAAAATAATAAACTTCAATTTGATTTTGAATTGGAAGATATTCATACTCAAGTTGAAAGATGGCTTATTGACAGAATTGGCGAAGTTGGGAAAAAAGTTCATACAGGAAGAAGCAGAAACGACCAAGTAGCTCTTGATTTAAGAATGCATTTAAAAAACAAAGTAGAAAATATAAAATCTTTAATATTAGATTTAATTTCTGCTTTGATAAGCATTCAAAAAGAGCATACAAAAACCTATATGAGCGGATATACACATCTTCAAAGGGCACAGGTTATAACATTTGCTCACTACTTAGGTGCTTATGTAGAGATGTTCAAAAGAGATTTTGATAGATTAACTGATGCATACAAAAGAATAGATGTTATGCCTTTAGGTGCTGGTGCTTTGGCTTGTTCTACCTACAAAATAGACAATAAGAAAACTGCTGATACTCTCAATTTCAAAAATGTTATGCTTAATTCTTTGGATGCAGTATCTGACAGAGATTTTGTTATTGAAGCGGAATCTGCTTTATCAATAATAATGATGCATTTAAGCCGTTTTTCTGAGGAGCTGATATTATATTCTACTTCTGAATTTAAATTCATAGAGTTTGATGATGAGTTTACAACAGGTTCTAGTTTAATGCCTCAAAAGAAGAATCCTGACATACTTGAACTTATTCGCGGAAAGACTGGAAGGGTTTACGGTAATTTATTTTCTATATTAACAGTGATGAAATCTCTGCCTCTAGCATACAATAAAGATATGCAGGAAGATAAAGAGGGTATATTTGATTCTTTAGAGAATGTTAAAAATTGTTTATCTATACTTCCTAATGTATTAAAAACAATGAAAGTTAATAAAGAAAATATGCTTGATTCTGTTAATGAAGGATTTTTGAATGCTACTGAGGTTGCTGATTATCTTGTAAGGAAGGGGATGCCTTTTAGAGATGCACATTCTGTTTCTGGACGTCTTGTGGTGTATTCAATTAATAACAATAAAAATCTCTCTGCTCTTTCTATAGAAGAATATAAAAAAGAGTCTGATTTATTTGAAGATGATATTTATGCTTGTATAACTCCAGAAGCACAGGTTTCTAACAAAACAATGATTGGAAGCCCTAGTGAGAATGCTGTTATGGAAGTAATAAAGATAAATGAAGAGTGGCTCAAATCAAATAGTAAATAAAAAATATTTAAAATGATTATAAAAACAAGAATGCTGTTAATAAATAGCGTTCTTGTTTTTTATTGCATTTTTTTAGGACATTATTTTAACGCACGGTGAGCGAATCTAAAAATATAAATTTAATTATCAATTCAATTTAAATAATAGACTTGTTTCAAAAGTACTTGACAAATCAATTTATAGTTTCAAAGAAGTAAGAATTATGTTAATATATTCGTAAAAAAGGATTTTATAAAAATGATTGATTGTCAAAGTGTGATTGGTTTAAAAAAACATATTTATTTCTTTTAGAAGAATTAAGAAAAGTATATAAAGGTTTTAATAATGGCAGACCAAGAAAACTTTCTTTGGAAACTATGCTTTTTATCACTTTTATATATTTTAAACAATA
>NZ_SAXY01000078.1 GCF_008016535.1 Brachyspira pilosicoli | reverse complement strand
CTAAAATAAATATTTTTGATGAATACTGCTTAAAAAATAAATTAGAGAGGAGATATATTCCTATAGCAACACCAAGATACAATGGCGTAGTAGAAAGAGTACACGGCATAGACGAAAGAGAATTTTATTCACGATTAAATAAAAATATCACAGTAGAATTATTGAGAGAAAAATTAAAAGATTGATTTCTTCGTTATTGTATATTACAATCAAAGAAAGAATCAAAAATATTATAGCAAGTAAAAGTACAATATCTATGGCTCCATGACATCTTAAAAACTTCACCTTTTAAGATACAAGCTATACAAACTGCGACCGAAGGAAGTGCCTGTGGCAACAATGGTATAGAATATACTTATCGCTGTATTAATACTCCTAAAATAAATATTTTTGATGAATATTGTCTTAAAAATAAATTAGAGAGAAGATATATTCCAGTAGCAACACCAAGATACAATGACGTAGTAGAAAGAGTACACGGCATAGACGAAAGAGAATTTTATTCACGATTAAATAAAAATATCACAGTAGAATTATTGAGAGAAAAATTAAAAGAATATACACATTTTTATAACAATCAAAGATTGATTTCTTCGCTAGGTTATATTACAATCAAAGAAAGAATCAAAAATATTATAGCAAGTAAAAGTACAATATCTATGGCTCCATGACAAAATAATATATTATTATATATAATATTATATCAATATAGTATAATATTATAATAATATAGTATTATAGTATTATAGTATTATAGTATTATAGTATTATAGTATTATAGTATTATAGTATTATAGTATTATAGTATTATAGTATTATAGTATTATAGTATTATAGTATTATAGTATTATAGTATTATATTATTATATATAAATAGTATAACTAAAATTTAATTTTTATCTTAATATAGAATTATTATAATTAGTAGTTTATTTTGAAACGTAAAAATGAATTAGTAGTCTATTTTGAAACATTCTCTTATTTATTTTAAATAAATTTAATTAATAAAATTTAAAAAAATTCTTGATAAAATTGCTATAATATAATATATTACAACAATAAAGTATTACTATATATTACAATTTTAAAAGGCAAATATGTTAAAATCCATAGCTTTTCACATACTAAAAGGCGGAGTCGGAAAAACAACTCTCTCAGGAAACATAGCTTATAAAATAAGTGAAACTAAAAAAACAATACTAATAGATTGTGATATTCAAGCAAATTCAAGTAATTGGTTTTTAAAAGAAAAAACAGATTATGAACTTGCAGATTCTTTACAAGGAGAACCTTTAACAAACACAATAAAAAAAATCAAGGATAACTTTTATATAATACCAACCAAATCCAAAGACAGCAAATTAAAAAATTATGCTGAAACAAAACTATTCCAAGAACCATTTATTTTTGAAGATTTAAATGCAGAATTACAAAAACTAGGATTTGAATATGCTATATACGATTTAAGTCCATCGATAAGTCAATTAGAAAGATGCATATTATTATCTGTAAACGAAGTTATAACACCGATAACACCTGAATATTTTAGTTTTGATGGAATAGAATTATTTTATAATGAATTACAAAAAATAAATAAATCTTACAGAAAAAATATAAAACATAATAAAATAATATTAAATCTAATAAATAAATCATTTGAAACTCATAAACAATATTTAACAATATTAGAAAAATTAAAAAAATATAATATTTACAAAATAGGTCAAGACAGAAAAATAGCAGATAGTCAAAAATATAATCAAACCATATTTGAATATTATAATAAAAGTAATACAATAGAAGAATTAGAAAAAATAGCAAAAGATTTAATAGGATAATATAATGCCAATAAATAAAAATAATAGTTTATTAGAACAAATAAATAATTCAAATATCTTTAAAGATAGTAATAAAGAAATAAAAGACAAAAAATTAGAAAGTACAATCGTTATAAAAATAAATGAAGAACACAAAAATATATTAGATAATTATTTCAAAAATGAAAAAGGTTTAGCTTTATCAAGCGGTATAAGACAGATAATATTTGAATATATGAAAGAAAATAATTTAATATGAAGAAATATTCAGTAAAGGAACCATTTATATCTATTATAATACCTGTTTATAATACAGAAAAATATTTAAGAAAATGTTTGGACAGTGCAGTCAATCAAACATTTAAAGATATAGAAATAATAGTAGTAGATGACTTTTCACTGGGTAATTGCAGAGAAATAGCTGAGAGTTATAAGGATAGCAGAATAATTTATATAAGACATGAATTAAATAGAGGAGCTTTATTAAGCAGAAAAACGGGCAGCATAGAAGCAAGAGGAAAATATATAACATATTTAGATTCAGATGATGAATTAGATATAAATAT
The DNA here is from genome assembly GCF_008016535.1 of Brachyspira pilosicoli. GTDB lineage: Bacteria > Spirochaetota > Brachyspiria > Brachyspirales > Brachyspiraceae > Brachyspira > Brachyspira pilosicoli_A. The sequence continues at coordinate 40,865 of NZ_SAXY01000078.1, read as the reverse complement.
GTGTCAGGAAATATTTAATAGATATAATAATAAATATATTGATATCATACATTTTAATACCAAATCTATAATAGATAAAAGAGAAAATTTAACTAAAGAAGATAAAAAAAACATTAAAAAAGTAGAATGGTATATGTCTTCAAATAGAAATTTAGTTAATGATAAATATTTGTTTGAAGACACAATAGAAGAAAAAATTCCCCATAATATGTGCGGAAAATTATATAGTAATGAATTAATAAAAAAAACATTAAAATATATTCCTGAAATAAAACTTAATATGGCAGAAGATATGCTGCAATTTTTAATAACATCATATTTTGCTGATAATTATTCTAGTATAAAAAACAAATTTTATTTATATAAAATAAATACAGGTAATAGTAATAATAACAGTATTTTATTAACATGTGAAAAATATAAAAAAATGTGTATAGATACTATAAATGCTTTGAATGAATTTCGTATCTTTTTAGAAAATATGAATATAATTAATTTATACTCATTTTATTATTGCAAATTATATAATAATCAATATAATTTTTTAAGAAATAAGATAATAGATAATGAAAATAAGAATGATTATTTATCAATTTTAAATAAATATTTTGACATTAATATAATAAATAATTTTTTAAAATTAAAAAAATATAAAGAATTATCTCTAGAAAAAGAAAAAAAAATAATATCTAAATTATTACCTTATTTTTTTTCAATAATAATTTATGAATATTATATAAATGTCAGAATATTTGGTATAAAAATTAATATAAAGAATACAAAATGCATCAAAGAACCTATAGTTATTAGTTTAAATAATTTCCTTAGAAATATATTTTCTATAAATACAGATAATGAAAGATATATAAAAATTTTATTTATAAAAATTAAATTAAAATAATTATTTAGGAATAATTATGATTTTATTGTCAATAATAATACCAGTATATAATACAGAAACATATCTTGAATTTTGTATAGATAGTATCATTAATCAAAATATAAATAATTATGAAATTATTGTAGTTAATGATGCTTCAAATGGAAATTGCGATGAAATTGTAGAAAAATATATAAAAAAGTATAATCATATAAAATTAATAAAACATAAATATAATAGAGGATTATATCAAGCTAGATTAACAGGTATATTAAATTCCAATGGTAAATATATTATGCATGTAGATAGTGATGATTATCTCTGTAACAATATTATTAAATATATTTTAAATAAAATACCACTTGATTATGATTTATTATTTTTTGATTGTATTATTACAGATGGAAAAAAAATATTAGATTTTGATAATTGGTATTCTATTCCTTTATATGAAATGAATAATAATAGTTATATTATGAATTATTTTTTTGATGGTTATAATCATACAATGTGGGGGAAAGTATATAAAAAAGAGGTGTTAGACAAATGTATTTCTGATTTTCCTAATATTGAAAACATTACACAATATGAAGATTTGATGCAAAACCTTATTATTTCTAGATTTATTAATAATACTTATTCCATACATAAAATAGGTTATTGTTATAGAATGAATGAAAATGGGAGTAGTAAAAAACAACTGGTGGAAGAAGAAGAAAAAGAAAAATTTTTAAGAAATACAGATAATATTATAAAAATAATAGTAGAATTTGTATTAAAGTATTCATTAGATTTATATTATATTCATACATTATGCTTATTAAAAAATATTATTAATAATAGCTATAGAATTTGTAAAATACATAATATAGATTTATATGATTATATAAATTTAAATATTCCTATACAATTTAAAGATGCTTTGATTATAAATTTGATAAAGAAAAAAAATATTTTGAAAATAAAAAAGAAAGTAAAAAAAAATAAATTATTTTCTTTAGTTATAGGTACTAGAATTATACAAATAATTTTATTTGGTATTGTTATAACTATAAAAAGATAATGGTAATTTTAATATGATGAAGAGATTTTTTAACATATACAAAGATAATAATTATATAAAAATAAATTTATTATTTTTTAAATTGACTATTAAAAATAATAAATACATAATAAAAAAGTTAGAAAATGAAATTAATAATTATAAAGAAAGAAACTATTCTATTTTAAAAGAGATAAAAGAGTTTGTATCTAAATATAATTTACATACAAATAAAATTATATTTTTTGATACAGATATTGAAATTTCAAAATATATTATAAATTATTTTCCAAATAGTAAAATTATAAAAGGCGACTTTCATTTTAATATTCTTAATAATAATATTAATGATATTATAGATATATTAACTGCTAAAATTATAGTAACTTCATCAGAAAGCAGCATTTTTAATTATTTATTTGAAGACCAAATATTAATAAATATATGGCATGCTTCAGGAGCTTTTAAAAGGTTTGGTAAACATAGTAAGAGTTATAATAATACAAAAGTAAATAAAAATCATTATGTAATAACTTCTTCTGAAAAAATAATTCCTTTTTATGCTGAAGCATTTGAATTACCTAAAGATAATATTATTCCTTTGGGTCAAATTAGAACAGACATATTTTTTAATAAGATATATTTAGAAGAATTAAAGAAGAATTTTTTTAATAAATATCCAAATTTAAGAAACAAGAAAATATATTTATATGTACCTACATTTAGAGAAAAAAATAATAATATAATTTCTTTTTTCAATTTTGATTTATTTAAATTGTCAAGGTTAATGAATAAAGATGAAGTTTTTTTATATAAATTACATCCAGCTGTAATCAATATTATTGATAGTAATAATACCAATACTATTACTAATTTAAAAGAAATTAATAATAATATACTAGATATGTCTAACGAAGATATAATGAGTTTATTGGTTGTAAGTGATGTAATATTAACAGATTATTCTTCAGCATTTATGGAAGGCTTATTATTGAATAAGCCTTGTGTATTTACTTCCAATGATATAGATGAATATGAAAGGGGATTTTATATAAATTATAGGAAGGATTTGCCAGGCGAAATAGTAGAAAGCAATAAAGCTAAAACTTTATTAACTTCTTTAAGAAAAGCGAGTATTAATCATAAAAATTATGAAAAATTTAAAGAGTATCATTTGGGCTCTTGTGATGGACATAGTATAGAAAGAGTAGTAAATTTCATAAAGACTTTTATTGACAATAACTGATTTTATTTTTATAATACATTTTTATAAAGGAATTATAGTAAATATGATAAGAAATATAGCTATTATATTAGCAGGCGGAATCGGATCCAGAACAGGTTTAAAAAAACCAAAACAATTTTTGAAAATATCAGGTAAAACTATATTAGAACATACAATAGATATTTTTGAAAAGCATAATAAAATAGATGAAATAGCTATTGTAGCACAAGAAGAAAACCATTATTATATTAATGAATTATTAAAAAAATCATTATATAAGAAATTAAAAAAAATACTATGTGCTGGTAATGAGAGGTATCAATCAACTTTATCAGCTTTAGAATCATATAGTGATGAAAAAGATAGTTATGTAATAATTCATGATGCTGTAAGACCTTTATTGTCAGAATCTATAATAGATGAATGTATAGAAGCTTTAAAGAAATATGATGCTGTTGATGTTGCAATTCCTTCATCAGATACAATTATAGAAGTTAATGATAATATAATAGATAATATACCATTGAGATCTAGAATGTATATGGGACAAACTCCTCAATGTTTTAAGATTAATGTTTTAAAAAAGGCTTATGATCTAGCGTTAAAAGATAAAAACTTTCAGGTAACAGATGATTGCAAGGTTATAGTTAATTATTTACCAAGTACAAAAGTTTATGTGGTTAAAGGTGATACATCTAATATAAAACTTACGCATATAGAAGATTTATATTTATTAGAGAAGCTTTTTCAAATAAAAAAAATAGATATAAAAAATGAAAATTTAGACTTTCTGAAAAATAAAAATATTATAGTTTTTGGCGGAAATTCTGGCATAGGAAAATCTATAGTAGAAATAGCATCTAAATATAATGTTAATATAGAGTCATATAGCAGATCAAATAATTGCGATATAAGGAATATTGATGATGTTAAAAATGCTTTATATTCTTTTTGTAATAAATATAAATCTATAGATGCTGTAATAGTATGTTCCTCTATTTTAAAGAAAGAAAGTTTATACTCTTCAACTTATGATGATTTATTTGAACAAATAGATATTAATTATAAAGGCAGTATTATATGTGCTAAAGAATCTTTCAATTATTTAAAAGAAAGCAGAGGACATTTAATATTCTTTACTTCCAGCTCTTATACATTAGGAAGAATGGATTATAGTGCATATTCTTCAAGTAAAGCAGCTATTGTTAATTTTACTCAGGCATTATCAGAAGAGTGGTTTGATTTTGATATAAAAGTAAATTGTGTATGTCCTCATAGAACTAGTACGCCTATGAGATTAAAAAATTTTGGTATTGAAGACAAAAATACTTTACTCTCCCCTGATATAGTAGCATTAAAAACTTTGTCAATAATTAAACATAATATTTACGGAAATGTTGTAGAGGTAAAAATTGATGATAATTAAAAAGATAATGTCTTTTATTTATAAAAGAGAAGATGTTGATATATATTCGAAAACAACTATTTTTGGTTTAAAAATTGTTACTAAGCCTTATAGACTTAAAGCTAATTTATTGCAAAAGAGATTAGATAATTTATGTAATAAAAACAAAGAAATAGAAAAAGAAACTAAAGATGGATTTTATAATTTATATTTAAAAAATAAAGATAAAGTTGATTATAATAAATTAATAGGAAATATACCTTATGTTTCTATAATAGTTCCTGTATATAATACCGGAAAAGAACTTTTAATTAGATGTTTAGATAGTTTAATAAATCAAACATTGAAAAATATAGAAATAATTATAGTTAATGATTGTTCTCCATTAGAGGAAGATGATATAGTATGTAAAGATTATGCAAATAAAGATAAGAGAATAAAGTATATATATAATAAAGAAAATATGGGTTCTGGAGGAGCTAGATTAGAGGGATTAAAATATGTTACAGGATATTCTACAGCATTTGTTGATAGTGATGATTATCTAAAATTAGAAGCTTATGATATAGCACTATTTTCTATGTTTTTTTATGATGTTGATATAGTTTCATTTGGATTTTATAAGATTCAATCTAAGATAAATGAAGTTTATTTAGGCAATTTTAGTGTATATAATAATGTTTTAAAATATTTTATTAATGATTATGTTCATGTTTTTTTATGGAATAAGTTGTATAAAAGTTCTTTAATATTAAATTCAGATAAAAAGCTAATGCCTGATAATTTAATAGGAGAAGATAGAGTATTTAATTTTTATGTATTTAGTAAAGCAGAAAGTTTAAGCCTTATTCCAATTTCATTGTATTATTATGATAGAAATACAAAAAACTCTCAAACGTTAATTACTGAAAAAAAATATATTACTGAAACTTTATATGCTTATGATATTATTATAAAAGAAAATTATCATATAGTTTCAGATATTTATGTACATTATTCTAAAGCTATTTATGTTGCTTTTTATAGAATATTTTATGAATATAAAAATATTGATAATAATAAATATTATAAACTTAAAGATTATTTAAAAAGCATTATTATATCACAGTTGTATTTATATCCTGAGATATTAGATATAACATTAATGTATGATTATTTGATATATAATTATTTTTCAAACGATTTCCATATGTTTTTTAATGATGTATATAATACAGTTAATAAAGTAAAAATTAATAATTTTGTTAACTCAAAAAAGGATAAAAATTATGTTTTAGTTACAGAATTGAATGATGTTCATGGTGAGGTTATTCCTGGTATAGTAAAATATTTTTTAGATTTATCATATAAAGTAGATATTCTAGTTACTTTTAAACAATTAGCTTCTGGTGTTCTTAATGCATTTAAGAATAATGAAAATGTAAAAATATTTTGTTATGATAGGGAAAATTTGATAAATATTATAAAGAATGAAAATCTAAGTGAATATAAATGTATATTTATAACTTCTTATTATTTATATTATGTATCTTCTAATTGGCCTTCTGTTAAAGATTATATAAAAAATATAGATAAAAAAAATAAAAATATGATTATTATGGAACATCATTTAGATTTAGTTAATGAAAAGTACATAAGAAATAATCAAATAGCTGTTATGCATAATTTACAGCCTAATAAATTTCCAATATATATAAATCCGCATTATTTTGGAGATGTAAAAATAACATCTAAGAGCGATAATATTATAAAATTCATAATAGTTGGCTGGATTGAATCTCACAGGAAGAATTTTGATTTACTATTTAATGGATTTAATAAATTATTGCAAAATGGATTTACTAATTTTAAATTAATAATTGTAGGTAAAGGTAATATTACTTCTGATATTGGATTATTATATAAATATATTGATGTAAAAGGAAGGTTAAACTATCCTGATATGTATAAAGAAATAGAGGAAGCTGATTTTTTTCTTCCGTTATTAGATAATGAAAACCCAGATCATGATAGATATTTAAAATATGGTGTATCAGGTTCATTTCAATTGATTTATGGTTTTAGAAAGCCTTGTATATTAAATAGGAAATTTGCTGAAACTTACGGTATTAATAATGATAATAGCATCTTATATGATAATAATGAAGATTTTATAGAATCATTAAAAAAAGCAATTAATATGAATAATGATGAATATTTTAAATTACAAAATAATTTAAAAATTTATGCAGATAACTTGTATAATAAGTCATTAGAAAATTTAAAATACATATTAAAAAAATAAGTAAATATGTTTATGAAAAATAAATTAAATATAGATTAGTATTTAATAGGATTTTTATGAATAAAGAAGTAATAGATAATATATGTTGGTGGATTCCTTTTAAAAAACTTAGAATAAGTATAAGAGATGTATTAGAAAAAATATTCATTATAGATAAAAAAACTGATGATATACTTGAAAAATTATATTATCAGGAATTAAGAATTGATAGATCTAATAATATAATTTCTGATATGATTTTATTTAAAGATAAAAAAAAGGTATTTTATTTACAAACACCAGAACATGGAAATATAGGAGATCATGCAATTGTATATGCTTCTCAAAAAATTATTAATAGAATTTATACTGATGCGGTTCTATTAGAATATACATACAATGATTTCTATTATATATTTGACTATATAAAAAAATTTATTACAGATAAAGATATAATATTTTTGCCAGGAGGCGGAAATATGGGAAATCTTTATATTAATGAAGAAGATATGAGAAGAAATATTGTTAAATCATTTTTAAAAAATAAAATATTTGTATTTCCTGTTTCTATTTATTATTCTAATGATGATGAAGGTAATAAACAGTTATCTTTATCCAAAGAAATTTATAATAAAAATGATAATTTATATATAATGACCCGTGATGAAAATAGTTATAATTTTGCTAAAGAACATTTTACAAATAATAAAATTTATTTAATTCCTGATGCTGCTTTATATTTATACGATTACTTTAATGATTTTATTGAATCTTTAGATTATTCAATAAGAAACGGATGCATTTTTATATTAAGAAATGATAAAGAGAAAATATTAGACAATAATATTATAAATAAATTAAAAAATTATTTGGATTCAAATGATGTAAATATATGTAATTTTGATACTTTTAGAGATATAAATATTACAAAAAATGAAAGGGAAAAATATATATTGGAATATTTAAATATAATATCATTATATAATTTATGTATCACTGACAGATTTCATGGAATGATATTTTCTTATATTACAAAAACTCCTTGTATTGTTTTTGATTCTTTTGATACTAAAATAAAATATGGATATAAAATTATAGAACAAGTAGAATATATACATTACATAGATAAAACAAATATGAATGAAACATATATTTATAGTATAGTTGATAAATATATAAAAAAATATTATAATAATAAAAACGTAATTAATTTGGATTTGATGAACAAATTTTCTGATATTATATTAAAAAAGGAATAGAATGACTGAAAAGATAATACATTTTTCTATAGATGACTGTATAGAAATGTTTAGAGATATAACAATTAACGATTATAGCTCTTTATTCGAGAGTAAATATTTTTCTTTTTTCAAGCAGCTTAATGAAAAATATAAAGCTTGTATAAGTTTATATATTTTTATTGAATACAATAATTTTAATATATGTAAAACCACAGATAAATTTAAAAATGAGTTTATAGAAAATTCCCATTGGTTAAAAATAGGCTTTCATGGTTATAATGAAAACAGCAACCATGTTCATAATCCAAAGAAAGCAATAAAAGATTATAGCATTTTTTTGAAAGAAGTTTATAGGTTTGCAGGTACTTATGATATTATAGATCATATTCCAAGACTTCATTATTATTCAGGTGATTTAGAAAACCTTTTAAATCTTAAAAAAATAAAGCATGGTATAATTGGAGCATTATCTGCAGATGATGATAGATTAAATTATTATTTAAATAAAAATGAAAATATATTTTTAAATAATCAATTTATATATAAAGATATAGTAAATGATTTACTATTTGTTAAAACTACAATTAGAGTAGAAAATATTAAAGATTTAAGTTCTGTAATTAGCAGTATTAATTTAAATGAAAATATTATTTTATTTACACATGAAAGATTTTTAGATGATAAAAATATCAGAAGCAATATTATCAAAATATACGAATATGCTTTAGAAAATAATTATTCAGCTAATTTTATAGAGAGAAATAATATACTAAATGATTTTAAGATAGAAAAAATAAAAAAATTTATAGACTGCTATATACCTGTAACAGCCTGTAATTTAAGATGTGAATATTGTTATATAACACAAACAAATAGATGGTCAGATACTTTACCTGATTTTAAATACTCTCCTCAATATGTTAGAAAGGCACTTTCAAAAGAGCGTTTAGGAGGTACATGTTTATTAAATATGTGCGCTGGAGGAGAGACATTACTTCACCCATATATTATAGAACTATTAAGGGAACTACTTGAAGAGGGACATTATATATGGATTATTACAAATGGTACTTTGAATAAAAGGTTTAATGAAATATTAAAATTTCCTAAAGAACTATTATATCGTTTAGCTTTTAAATTTTCATTTCATTATTTGCAATTGAAACAATTAAATAATTTGGATCTATTTGTAGATAATGTTATAAATGTTAAAAAAGCAGGATGTTCTTTTAGTGTTGAAATTACGCCGCATGATGAACTAATAAAATATATAGATGAAATAAAAGAATTTTCCATAAAAAAATTCGGAGCTTTACCGCATATTACAGTAGCTAGAAAAGATAATGATAAAGATAAAGAAATATTAACTAATTTTTCAAAAAAACAATACAATGAAATATGGTCTATTTTCAATTCTAAAATGTTTAGTTTTAAATTAAGTACATTTCAAGTAAAAAGAAAAGAATTTTGTTATGCAGGAAAATGGACTTATTCATTAAATATGGGAAATGGATTATTAAAACAATGTTATTCTTCTTTTTTTAATGTTAATATATTTGACGATATAAATACACCAATTAAAGAAGAATCTATAGGAAAAAAATGTTTAGAACCTCATTGTTATAATTCACATGCTTTTTTAACATTTGGAACTATCCCTAAACTGAGAACACCATTTTATTATGAAATGAGAAATAGAGTTGCTGAAGATGGTAGTGAGTGGCTTAATCCATATATGAAAGAATTTTGTTCTCATAAATTAAAAGAAAATAATACAAAAAATATATTTATCCTAAGGGAAGAGAAGGGAAGAGAAGAGAAGAGAAGAGAAGAGAAGAGAAGAGAAGAGAAGAGAAGAGAAGAGAAGAGAAGAGAAGAGAAGAGAAGAGAAGAGAAGAGAAGAGAAGAGAAGAGAAGTAATATATAATATATACTATTATATAATAATAAATAATATTTTCAAGAAGTATTTACTACTAAAAAATTAGTAATAAATACTTCTTTTTATTTTAAATTAAAGGTTTTATATGTATAATAAAATAATACATTTTTCTATAGATGACTGTATAGAAATGTTTAGAGATATAACAATTAACGATTATAATTCTTTATTCGAAAGTAAATATTTTTCCTTTTTCAAAAAACTTAATGAAAAATATCAAGCTTGTATAAGTTTATATATTTTTATTGAATATAATAATTTTAATATATGTAAAACAACAGATAAATTTAAAAATGAGTTTATAGAAAATTCTCATTGGTTAAAAATAGGCTTTCATGGTTATAATGAAAATAGTAGACATATTAATAATCCCAAAAAAGCAATAAAAGATTATAATATTTTTTTGAAAGAAGTTTATAGGTTTGCAGGTACTTATGATATTATAGATCATATTCCAAGGCTTCATTATTATTCAGGTGATTTAGAAAATCTTTTGAATCTTAAAAAAATAAAGAATGGTATAATTGGAGCATTATCTGCAGATGATGATAGATTAAATTATTATTTAAATAAAAATGAAAATATATTTTTGAATAATCAATTTATATATAAAGATATAGTAAATGATTTACTATTTGTTAAAACTACAATCAGAGCAGAGAATATTAAAGATTTAAGCTTTTTAATTAGTAGTATTAATTTAGATGAAAATATTATTTTATTTACACATGAAAGATTTTTAGATGATGAGAATATAAGAAGCAATATTATTAAAATATATGAATATGCTTTAGAAAATAATTATTCATCTAATTTCATAGAAAAAACTAATATTTTATCAGATATAAAATTTGAAAAAATTAATAAATATATAGAATGCTATATTCCTGTAACAACCTGTAATTTAAGATGTGAATATTGTTATATAACCCAAACCAATAGATGGTCGGATGCTTTACCTGATTTTAAATACTCCCCTCAATATGTTAGAAAGGCACTTTCAAAAGAACGTTTGGGAGGTACATGTTTATTAAATATGTGTGCAGGCGGAGAGACATTACTTCATCCCTATATTATAGAACTATTAAAGGAACTACTTGAAGAAGGTCATTATATTTTTATAGTTACTAATGGTACTATTAATAAAAGATTTGATGAAATATTAAATAATATTGATAAAAAATTATTATACAGACTAATATTTAAATTTTCTTTTCATTATAAAGAACTTATTAGAATCAATAAAATAAATGATTATTTTATAAATGTAAAAAAAATGAGAGATGCAGGTTGTTCTTTTACTGTAGAACTCACTCCTTATGATGATATTATAAATGATATTAAAGAAATAAAAAAAATTGTAAAAGATAATGTAGGTAGTATATGCCATGTTACTATAGCAAGATCAGATGATAAATCTGAAATACCAATATTAACTAACTTATCTAAAGAAGAATATAAAAAAATATGGGAAGTTTTTGATTCGAATCTATTTAATTTTAAAATAAAAATATTTGGAAAAAAAATAAAAGAATACTGTTATGCCGGAAAATGGTCATTATATGTTAATATAGGTGATGGTGAGGCTAAACAATGTTACGAATCTAATTTTTATCAGAATATATTTCAAGATATTAGTAAGCCTATTATTTGGAATCCTGTAGGAAAAAAATGTTTATTACCACATTGTTTTAATGCTCATGCTTTTATTACATTGGGAGATGTACCAAAAATAAATGCTCCATATTATGCAGATGTTAGAAATAGAATATGTAATGATGGAAGCGAATGGCTTAATCCTTATATAAAAGAAATATTTAGTCATAAATTAGAAGAAACTAATATAAAAAATATATTTTCTTTTCTTAATTAAAAGTATGTTTTTTAGCACTTGTTTTTTATAAACACTTTGTTATACTTAGTATATGAATAAAAAAATTACTGTTATAATACCAGTATACAATGTAGAACAATATTTATCTACATGCTTAGAAAGTGTGATTAATCAAACACTTAAAGATATAGAAATTATTTGTGTTAATGATTGCTCTCCTGATAATAGCTCCTTGATTTTAAATGAATATAAATCAAAAGATGACAGAATTACAATCATTAATCATGAAAATAATTTAGGATTAGGTGAATCGCGTAATTCTGGTATAAAATTAGCTAATGGTGAATATATTGCATTTATAGATTCTGATGATTATATAGAATCTGACTTTCTTGAACAATTATATAATACAGCTAAAAAATATGATGCTGATATTGTTTCAACATTAAATATATTAGCTGTTTATGACAATAGAATAGAAAGATATAATTATAATAAAATAGATGAATGGAAAAAAGATAATAATTTAATTGAAGGGAAGTCTTCAGTTTCAATAGAAAATATAAGATATGAAACAAATGAATTTACTAATGTTATGTCTTGGAATAAGATTTGGAAAAGAGATTTTATTACTAGGAATAATTTATATTTTCAGCTTAAAGACAGGGGAGAAGATATCGATGTATTTTATAGAACATTACTTCATGATCCTGTAATAGCTTTTAATCATAATGCAATTTACTATTATAGACAGCATAATTCTTCTATAATAAGTTCTAGAGGTAAAGATTTTAAATTTATTATTCAAACTATAAAATGTATTAATAATAATATTTTATATTATCAGAAATATGATATATCAAAATTACCTTATTTGCTAAAAGAAATAATATATAATATAATTTATGAAATTGAAAATTATGATAATAAACAGGAAGCTTTTAGATATGTTCATGATTATTTTTTGACTTTAGATTTAAAAAGAGAAAATTTTGTTTATTTAAATGAATATATTTTATTTTATACAATAAGAAATTTTGATGATTATAATTTTTTTTATTTATTAAAGATACAAAATGATAATTATGATAGAGAGTTAAATTTATTAAGATTACAAAATAGTTATATTAATGTTGAAATAGAAAATTTGAAAGATGAAATAACTAGATTAAATAATTTACATAATGAATTAATTAACAAATTATGCAGTCTTATACCAATAAAAAAATTACAGGAAAAAATTAAAACAAAGTTATTGTAAATATATAAATGGAGAATATATGATAGAATTTGATGAAAAAGATATAATATATCATGGGGATTATAGAGATGATTTATTATCTATAAACTTAGCTATTACTTCTTATTGTAATTATCAATGTTCATATTGCTGTGCAGAAATGCCACCTGTTAATAATAATGCAGCTTTCATAGATTATGAAACAATAATAAATGTTATAGATCGATTTTTTTTATTTAATAAAAATGAATATTTCATAATATTAACCGGAGGAGAACCAACTATACATCCGCAATTTTTAGATATATTAAATTATCTTAATAATACATATATAGATAAAGAAATATATTTATCTATCATTACAAATGGAGCCAGGAGTGTAGAATATTATAAAAATGTTTTTGAAAATACCAATAACTTAAAATTTTTATTAAGGATGTCAATACATTTGGAATATGCCAAAATAGAACATATAAAAGACATAATAATATTAGCTAATCAATTAAATAAAAATATTTTGATAAACCTTATGCTTCATCCGATCTTAAAGGAAGAAAGAGAAAATGTATATAACGAATTATTAAAATTGAGAAAAAATTATAAATTTGACATTTCTTTTGATGAATTACAAGAAGGAGATAATTTTGATAAATTAGATAGAAGGTACACAATAGATGATTTTAATTGGATAGATAAAATAAATAAAGAATTTAACTCGTTATATCCTAATAATAGCAGCATGTATATTTCTACACCATCATATATAGTAAATATAAATAATGAAAATGTATCTATACCTAAAATAGAATTTAATAAAGCAATGAGGGAAAACAAAAGAAGCTTTAAAGATATGTACTGTTGTTATGGTATAAATACTTTTGATATATGGGGATTTGGGGATACTACAGGCGGAGCATGCCCTATGTTCAAAAGATATAATATATATGATGATTTTTTTAATTGGTATAATATAATAGGCTATACAAAATGTGAATTAGAACAATGCCGATGCCCATTTAATGATACTTTACCCAAATTTAGAAATGAAAATGAAGCTAAAAAATTTGTAGAAGAATATAAAAATAAAATGAATTCTTTATTTATATCTGATATGTATCAACAATTAAATAATTATCAATATAAACTTGAAAATAGAATTGCAACATTAGAAAATAAAATAAATGATAATCAAATGGAAATACTAAGTTCTAAATTTAATAAACTTATAGATATTTTAGCTTGGTTTATACCAATAAAAAAATGGCGTAATAATTTTAGAAATAAAATTCATAATATGTAAGTTTATATTATAAATAAAAATATATTTGTTAAGATATATTGTTAGATTTATTATTTATATATTCATTATACATATTAATGAAATAATTATCTGAATCATCATTTGCAGCATAAGAATTTAAGTCAAATTTTCTAATAAATTTATTTTTTAAATAATTGGTTGGTATTATATTTAATATTGCTTTTAAAATATGGTATTTATTTAAATTAATTTTTACAATTTTTTTTCCAAATATTATTACTTCAAAGTATGGTTTAATATTCATAGAACCTATTTCAGTAGTTATACCAATATAAAAAAATGTTTTAGTAGGTAATGTTGATTGCTTTTTTATTCTATTTAAATATATCTCAATAATATCATCTGCTATATCTTCATTATTTAATTCTTGAATACTAATATTTTTTATAATACCTATTTTATATGTTTTAGCCCATACAAATAAATAATCTAATACTTGATAAAGTTCATAATAAAAATCTTCTTCTTTATATTTAAAATTAAAATCTTTAAAAAATTGAAAAGTAGCTTCATTACCTCCTATTAAAAATGGTCCGCTTCCTCCAGCTGTTGGCAAAAAAGTATTACTTCCTGATAATATTATGAGATTAGCTTTTATAAAATAACTAAGAACATATACGCCATATTGATAATCGCTTCGTGTTATAGTTATTATATTTGTATGATCTTCAGCAAATATTTGATGTACACCATTACTTGCAGATAATCCTGCAAAATATTTACATCCTTTTACTATAGATATTTTTTCATAAACAGACAATTCTTCAGGATAAAATATTTTATAACCATTATTTTTAAATGTACTTTCCAAAGTATTTTCATACATTGTTCTTTTATAAAATAATTTATTTCTAGAAAAGTATACTTTATCAAAATTTGATGGCTTAACATTTTCTTTAATTCTATTGATAACTTCTTTATATTTGATATTAAAAATCAAATCAAGCTCTATAGAATTTTCAGGAATAATAACTTTTCTAAATTTAGTAGGTTCTTTTATCGTTATAATATTTTCTTGTTTTAACCCAAATAATAATAATAAATCCATACAATCTTTTGATGGAGCATGTATCCAAGCTACTTTTAATTGATCTAAGTCTTTATCTAATAAGTACCATAGCCTAGATAAAGATTCATAAATAGTATGTCCATAATCTCTTTGATCAAAACCAATACCTAAAAATACTATTTCTTCATCAATATATTTAACTTTATTTAAATCTGTATTTGGATTTGCACCACAATAATTACTAGGAGAATGTTTACCATCCATATATATATAATTTCTTAAAGAATATTTGTGAATTTCACCTTTTTCATTAACTACACCTCCAAAAGGATTAGTATTCCATAATCCTTCAATTGGTATTATTATACCGTTTTCTAAACAATCAGCTTCAAGTTTTTTAGTTTTTACATATTGTTCAGTTTTTTTAATCTTATCTTCAATTTTTTGTAAATGTTTATCTGGTGCATAAATTTTATAATTCATCATATTAGATATACCTTTTAATATATTAAAATACTATTTCATAGAAAATAATTATCTCCTATGGCAGCATCATTTGCTATAGTATTAATTAGGTTATTTCTTAATTTTTTCTCAATAACTACTACATTTTCATGAAAATATATCCCATAAGCTGTATTAGTGAAATCAGATACTTCAAGAGTATCGTCTGCAGAAGCATTATATGCATTTATATAATCTATTAAATTTTTACAATATTCTATATAAGAATTTGGATTTTTATAACCTGCTGCATAATATCCTTTACTGTATGAAGTTCCAACATCTTCACACCAATATATACCATCATCTTTTATAGACTCATACATCTCTTCAAAAGTAATTATTTGATCTTGCATATGGTGTCCTCCATCATCTATTAAAATATCTATTTTTGGAATTTCTGACTTTAATTTTCTTAAAAAAATCCTGTCGGATTGCGAGCCTATAAATATTTTTATGTTCTCATTTTCTATATCTAACTGCTTACATTTAGGATCTATATCAACCCCAAATATCTTTATTTTATAATCAGGGTTAATTTTTTTAAAATAATATTCCCACATTCTTGTGGAACCGCCATTTTGTACGCCAATTTCAAGTAAATTTATATCTCTTCCTTTAAATCTTGAAAAATATTTTTGATATAAATCAAAATATGAAAAAGGCTTATGTATTGCATTTGATTTATTATTTATAAAATAATTATGTAATATATATTGTCCTCTATCTTCTTCATTTATTAATATTTTTTCCACTAATTCGAGTTTTTTATTATCTTCTATATTATCACCTTTTATAAACATAGTATGAAATTTATATTTTTTAGTTGGTGCCATATATTCAATTTTTTCATCTTCTATTATTGTTTGATATTTTTTATATAATTTTGTCTGACAATATTTTTTTAATTTGTTTGTAGGTATAAAATTTACTATATTATCAATTTTCTTTTGAGTTTTAGTTTTTTCTTTTGACCAATATTTAAAAAAATTAAGTATATTTGCTCTTCTAGTTAATTCTTTTTTATCCATAGTTTATGTTTCCTATAAAATAATATTTTTTTAATAATATAATAATAATATATTATTTGCAATAAAGTATTGTTTTTTTTTATAACTAATATATAATAAATTTATGTTAAAAATAAATTATTTATATAGTGGCTTAGTCAAGTCAAGTCAAGTCAAGTCAAGTCAAGTCAAGTAATTCTATTTATTGTAATTTATCACTACTACCTAATTCCTTTATTAGGGATATTCTATCATTTAAATTTTTTTAAGGGTATATAAAATGGATGTAAAGTATTTTGATAAAAAAATAATAGATAATATTGTATGGTGGATTCCAATAAAAAAATTAAGAAATAATGTTAGAAAACTTTTAGAAAAAATAGAAGAAATGGATTTTATTTTAGATAAATTTGTACCTAAAGGTTATATAAAGAAAGTATATATAGATCCTGCAAGACATTGCAACATAGCATGTTACAGTTGCTCCCATTTTTCTCCATTGGCAGATGAAGAATATTATGATTTTGATATTTTTAAAAATGATATAAAAAGACTTTATGAATTAACAGGTGGTTTAATACAGGAAGTTAATATATGCGGAGGAGAGCCGCTTTTAAATAAAAATACAAAGTATTTTTTTTCTGAAATAAGAAAATATTTTACAAATTCATATATTAATTTAATTACTAATGGAACACTATTATTAAAACAAGATGAAGAATTTTGGAAATCATGTCATGATAATAAAGTGACCATATGTCCTACAAGATATCCGATAAAAGTAGATTGGGATGCAATAAGAGAGATGTGTAAAAAATATGATATTTGGTTTGATTTTGTTAGTACATCTAAAGATCAAGATAAAATAAGTTTTAAAACAAATATAGATCCTGATGGAAAACAAGATTTTTATCAAAGATTTCTTGAATGTGAAGCAACAGGTACAAATTGCGTGATGTTATTTAAAGGAAAAATTTATACATGTCCTTTTGCAGCTACAATAAAAGACTTTAATAAATATTTTAATATGAATATACCTATAACAGAAAGAGATTCTATTGATATATATAATAATTCTACAGATGATATATTGTCGTTTTTAGCAAAACCAATACCATTATGCAGATATTGCGGAAAAAGTTATCCTGTAGGATTATGGAGACCTTCAAAGAAAGACATATCAGAATATATATAAAATAATTGACTTTTTTCACATTTAATAATAGACTAGTTTATATTATTTTGAAGGATATTTATGAAAGCTGTCATATTAGCAGGCGGATTAGGTACTAGATTAGTAGAAGAGACTTCTATAAGACCAAAGCCATTGGTAGAAATAGGCGGTCGTCCTATTATATGGCATATCATGAAACATTATTCATTTTATGGAATAAATGAATTTGTAATCCTTTTAGGATATAAAGGATATATGATAAAAGAATTTTTTGATAATTATAGAAGACATTTATATGATATGCGCATAGATTTCAAAAATAATACTTCAGAGATTTTAAATAAAGATTCTAGTTTGGAAAATATAGAAGTTGATAATTGGATTATAGATTTAATTTATACAGGTGAAAATACTCAAACAGGCGGAAGATTAAAAAGAGCTTATGAATATGTTAAAAATGAAGAATCTTTCTGCTTAACTTACGGAGATGGTGTTTCTAATATTAACATAAAAGAAGAAATTACTTTTCATAAAAAACATGGTAAAATAGCTACTATGTTAGCAGTATTCCCTCCAGCAAGATGGGGAGCTATAAGTATTAATGAAAATGATATTGTTACAGATTTTATAGAAAAACCTAAAGGCGATAATGCTTATATAAATGGTGGTTTTTTTATATTGAATAAAGAAATATTTAATTATCTTAAAGATGATCAAACAATATTTGAACAAGAACCATTAAGAAATTTAGCTAAAGATAATGAGCTTATAGCATTCAAACATGAGGATTTTTGGCAATGTATGGATACTCAAAGAGACAAGGCATTACTTGAGGATATGTGGAATAAAGGAAATGCCCCATGGAAAACTTGGAAATAAATCAGTAAATAAAGGAGAATAATTATGATACTTAGAGCAAAAACTAGAGAATTATTACAAACTAGAGAATTAACTAAAAAACAAATTGATAATACAAGGTTAAATAAAGAAGAGATGGATAATAAGGCTACTATATTAAAATCTTATCCTCAAAGATTAGTATTGGAACTTACTAATGCATGTAATTTAAGATGTATAATGTGCGGAAGAGATGAGGCAGAATTTGCCACTACAGTATTTAAATTAGATTATCTAAAAAAATTAGAAAATTTATTAAATATAGTAGAAGAAGTTACTCTATTTGGATGGGGAGAACCCACTATGCATCCGCAATTTATAGATATATTAAAATATTTAAATGATTTCCCTGT
Source organism: Brachyspira pilosicoli (assembly GCF_008016535.1). GTDB lineage: Bacteria > Spirochaetota > Brachyspiria > Brachyspirales > Brachyspiraceae > Brachyspira > Brachyspira pilosicoli_A. The sequence continues at coordinate 21,525 of NZ_SAXY01000078.1, read as the reverse complement.
AAGAAAATATTTTGTTACTAATGGGATGAGATTAAATCAAATAAAAGATGCTTTATTTGATTATAATGTTGACATTATGGCTATCAGTTTGGATGGTGCAAAAGCTGAAACTAATGATAGAATTAGATTCGGAGGTAATTTTCATTTTATAGTAAATAACATAAGAGAAATAGTTAAAGAAAAAAAAGAAAGAAATTTGAATTATCCATATATGAATTTTGTTATGGCTCTAATGGATTCTAATATAGAAGAACTTCCGCAATTAATAAAATTGGCTTCAGATATAGGTCTTGAAGAAGTTAAGGGGGTTTATCTAACAGTGTTTACAAATAACTTACTTAATGAAACATTATATAATAAACAAGATAAAGTAATAAAGATTTTTAATGAAGCTGAAGAATTAGCAAAAAAATTAAATATAAAGTTAAAACTACCTTATATTCAAGGTGAAGATATAGCAGGAGATAAATATCATAAAGATTGTTTTGTAGCTTGGAGAGATTTTTTCTTAGCATCAGACGGATGGGTGCGTCCTTGTCAATCTACAGCTGTTAAATTTCTAAATTTTGAAAATTATGATAATTTTGATGATATGTGGAATGGAAAAGAGTTTCAAGAGTTTAGAAAAACTGTTAATGATCAAAATAATATGTGTAACGAGTGTAAAAGATGTTTTCAATCATCTCATGCAAATTGGAATAATGAATTATCATTTATACAAATTAATCAGCAATTTGCACCTGAATGGGAAAAATAATTTTATAAGGTTTAATAATGATGACTATAGAAAAAACTAATATAGAAGGAGCTTATCTTATAAAGAATCATTCATTTGAAGACGAAAGAGGTTATTTTTTAAGATTATTTTGTAATGATACATTGAAAAAAAGTAACCTAGATTTTGAGATTAAACAATCTAGCCTTAGTTATAATAATAAGAAATATACAATAAGAGGAATGCATTATCAAAATAAACCTTATGGAGAAATAAAACTTATAAGATGTATAAAGGGAAAAATTTTTGATGCTATAGCCGATATAAGAAAAAATTCATCTACTTTTGGAAAAAAATTTAGTATAGAACTATATGAAAATGATGGACAAATGTTATATATTCCTCCATATGTTGCTCATGGATTTCAAACTTTAGAAGATAATACTATAGTTTGTTATTTTATGGGGACTTCTTTTGTTGCTGAAGCATCTTCAGGCTTTAATTGGGAGGATCCATTTTTTGATATTGACTGGCCTTTTAAAAAAAATATAATAATAAGCGAAAAAGATAAAAATATGCCTAATTTTAATAATAAATAGTTAATTTGTGGAAATAATATATGAAATGCAGACACTGTCAAAATGAATTAAAATATGAATTTATAAATTTATATAACTCTCCGCCTTCTAACTCATATTTGTCTGAAGAAGAATTAAACGAACCTGAAATATTATATCCTTTAAAAATATATGTATGCGATAAATGTTTTTTAGTTCAAATAGATGAGTATAAAAAAAGTAATGAAATTTTTAATTCTAATTATGCATATTTTAGCTCATATTCTAAAACATGGTTAGAACATGCTAAAAAATATGTTGATAATATTATTCCAAGATTGGGATTAAATAATAAATCATTAGTTACAGAAATAGCTAGTAATGATGGATATTTATTGCAATATTTTAAAGAAAAAAATATACCTTGCATTGGAATAGAACCAACGCATTCTACAGCTTCTGTTGCAAAAAACAAAGGGATAGATGTAATAGAGGATTTTTTCTCTTTTGAATTATCTAAAAAATTAAAAAAATCTGATTTGATATTAGGAAATAATGTACTAGCCCATGTTCCTGATATTAATGATTTTATTAAAGGAGTTAAAAATTTATTAAAAGATAATGGAACTGCAACTTTCGAATTTCCGCATATACTCAATTTAATTAATGAAACACAGTTTGATACTATATATCATGAGCATTTTTCATATTTATCGTTAATAACAATAAAAACTATTTTTGAAACATTTAATTTAAAAATATATGATGTAGAAGAATTAAATACTCATGGCGGTAGTTTAAGAATATTTACTTCACATAATAATAATGATATAAAAATCACTGATAATGTCAAATATATCATTGATAAAGAAAAAAAATTTAATTTAGATAATATAGAAGGATATAATAATTTTGAATTAAAAGTAAGAAAAGTAAAATTTGAATTATTAGAATTTTTGTTGAAAGCTAAGAAAGAAAATAAAAAAGTTATAGCTTATGGAGCTGCTGCCAAAGGTAATACTTTACTAAATTATTGCGGTATTAAATCGGATTTGATAGACTTTGTAGTAGATTTATCTCCATATAAACAAGGAAAATATATGCCTTTAAGCCATATACCAATAGTATCAGAGGATAATATATTGAGATATAAGCCAGACTATATTTTAATATTACCTTGGAATATAAAGGAAGAAATTATTAGCCAATTATCATATATTAGTGAATGGGGAGGTAAATTTATAACAGCTATACCTAGTTTAACAGAACAGAACAGAACAGAACAGAACAGAACAGAACAGAACAGAACAGAACAGAACAGAACAGAACAGAACAGAACAGAACAGAGTAATATAGTTTATTACATTATAATATATTATATATTAGATGTCAATATTTTCTATAAAAAAGGGGTGTTTTATTATGATTATAGAAAATACTAATATATATGGAGCTTATATTATACAAAATAATTATATAGAAGATGATAGGGGCTATTTTTTAAGACTTTTTTGTAATGATGAGCTTAAAAAAGTTGGAATTGATTTTGAAGTCAAACAATCTAATATGAGTTATAGTGCTAAAAAAGGAACTCTAAGAGGGATGCATTATCAAATTGCTCCTTATGCTGAAATTAAAGTTGTAAGGTGTATAAAGGGAAAAGTTTTTGATGTAATAGCCGATATAAGAAAAGATTCTCCTACTTATAGAAAAGTTTTTACAGTTGAATTGAGTGAAGAAAATGGTAAAATGATATATATCCCTCCTTATGTGGCTCATGGCATTCAAACTTTAGAAGATAATACTTGTATATGTTACTTTGTTGGAGCTTCTTTTGTACCTGATGCATATGGATATTTAAGATGGAATGATCCAAGTTTTAATATTAACTGGCCGATTAAAGATAATATTATTATCAGCGAAAAGGATAAAAATATCCCTGATTTTCAGTTATAAAATAATAAAAAAGGATTATATTATATATGCTAAATAAAACTATAATAGATGGGGCCTTTATTTTATCAAATAATTATATAGAAGATGAAAGAGGATATTTTTTGAGAGTATTTGATAATAAAGAATTTCAAAAATATAATATAAATTTTAATTTGATACATTCTAATATTAATTATAATAAAAAATCAGGGACATTAAGAGGTATGCATTATCAAAAAGAGCCATATCCAGAAATAAAAGTAGTAAGATGTATAAGAGGTTGTATATTTGATGTTATTGCTGATATAAGAAAAGATTCTCCTACTTATGGAAAAGTTTTTACAGTTGAATTGAGTGAAGAAAATGGTAAAATGATATATATCCCTCCTTATGTGGCTCATGGCATTCAAACTTTAGAAGATAATACTTGTATATGTTACTTTGTTGGAGCTTCTTTTGTACCTGATGCATATGGATATTTAAGATGGAATGATCCAAGTTTTAATATTAACTGGCCGATTAAAGATAATATTATTATCAGCGAAAAGGATAAAAATATACCTGATTTTATACTATAATAATTCATATTACTTGCAATTTAATAATATAAATATATAATTAATAGAGTTGAATTTTATTGGATTTTATAATTATGAGTTTAAGTCAAATTTACTATTCTAAACCATCTATTACACAAAAAGAAGTAGATTATGCTACAGATGCAGCAAAGAACGGATGGGGAAGTAAATGCTATGAATATATTAATAAATTTGAGAATATGTTTAAAGAATATTTAGGTGTGAAATATACTATAGCTACATCTAGTTGTACAGGTGCTTTGCATATGGGGTTAGCTGCTTTAGATATTGGAGTAGGAGATGAGGTTATAGCACCTGATATTACTTGGGTAGCCTCAATAGCACCAATAACTTATTTAGGAGCTACTCCAGTTCTTGTTGATGTTAATGAAGATGATTGGTGTATAAATATAGAAAAAGTAGAAAAAGCAATAAATGAAAAAACTAAAGCTATAATTGCTGTTCATTTATATGGAAATTTATGTAATATGGATGAACTTTTAAATATATCAAAAAAGTATAATATTCCAGTTATTGAAGATTCTGCGGAAGCATTGGGCTCTATTTATAAAGGGAAGAAAGCAGGATCTATTGGTTTATTTTCTACATTTTCTTTCCATGGTACTAAGACATTAACTACTGGTGAAGGCGGAATGTTTGCAACTAATGATGAAAATCTTTATAATAAAGTAATAACTTTATCAAATCATGGCAGACGTCCTAATCAATATAAACAGTTTTGGTTTGATGTTATAGGATTTAAATATAAAATGTCAAATATTCAAGCGGCTATTGGTTGTGCTCAAATGGAAAGAATAGAAGAGCTTGTTAATAGGAAAATAGAAATATTTGATTTATATAAAGAAAAATTAAAAGATTTCCCATTAAAATTAAATTATACTCCAGATAATTGCAAAAATAGTTATTGGATGACTACTGCTGTATTTGACAACGATATTAATTTTAATAGAGATAAATTGTTAGAAGAATTTAAAAATAATAATATTGATGGAAGAGTATTTTTTTGGCCTTTATCTTTAGTATTTAAAGATAGTATTGATTCTAAAAAGATGATATTAAAAGAATATACAGAAGTTTCTTACTCTATTTATAATAGAGCTATAAATTTGCCATGTTATCATGATATATCAGAAAGTGACATTGATAGAGTAGTAAATTGTATAAAAAATGTTTTATAATTAAGGATATAATATGAAATTTGGATTTATATGTTCAGCAGGAGGAGCACCTGTTTTTAGTGCTTTAGATATTTTATCTGAATTAAATTATATCTCTAAGAATGATATAAAAATTTTAGTAGATAGAGATTGCGAAGCTTTTGAAACTGCTAAAATAAGAAATATAGACACTAAAAAAATATATTGGACTAATAAAGAAGAATTTTCAAATAAAGCATATGAATATTTTTTAGATTGTGAAGCAGTACTTTTATTGTATTCAAGATTAATAGGTGAGGAATTATATTCAAAAATTCCAACTGTGAATATACATCCATCATTATTACCTGCTTTTCAAGGTAGTAGACCATTAACTAGAGCATTTGAATCAAAAATTCATTTTTTAGGTACTTCTTTACATTTAGTAGATGAAACAATTGATGGCGGTAATATGATAGGACAAATAATTAAACCTATACCTTTTAATTCATCTTTTGAATACATTAAAAAAATTTCTTATTTAGAAAAAACTTATTTAGTTTTATTATATATAGAACTTATAAAAGAAAAAATGATTAATTTTAATTTAAAAGAAAAACAAGTTACTTTTTTATCGAAAGTTAATTTTAATGAATATTCTAATCCTGCATTGAAAGATGAAAATATATTAAATTTATATAATGATTTTTACAGAACAGAACAGAACAGAACAGAACAGAACAGAACAGAACAGAACAGAACAGCTCTTATATATAATTTGTATATTAATTTATTATTTAATAAAAGTCAAGCAGTCGCTTAAACTTTAATTAGTTTATGGGACTGTTTTTTATTTTAAATTTAAGGAGAAATAATATGCATAAAGATATAGAATACAAGTTTCCATTTACTCGAGAAAATGAAAATCAATTTGTAAATATATTAGGGTATTATCAAGCTATATCATGTATAGAAAATAAATATGGTAAAACATTATTAGATATAGGTTCCAATGATGGTTATATAACTAATATTTTATCTAAATATTTTGAAAAAACTGTAGATATAGAACCATCAAAAGAACAATATGAAATTTCTAAGAAAAAATATAAAAATATAGATTTTTATAATAACTTTATTGAAAACTTTGAAAGTAATGAATTATTTGATACAATATCTATATTGGCTGTATATAATTGTGTAGAAGAGAGAGAAAATTTTTTAAAAAGTGCTATTAAATTTTTAAAAAAAGATGGAGTTGTAATAATACAAGTATCTAATGCTGATGCTGTTAATAAAAGAATAGCTGAATATATGGGGACATTAAAAAATAGATATGAATTAAGTAAATATAATGCTGAAGTTGGAGGAGTTAAAAAGCTATATAATATATATGATTTAAAAAAAGAAATTGAAAGTTTTGGATTAAAGGTTATAAAAACAGGCGGGATTATGTACAAACCATTCACTGATGTTCAAATGAATTGGTTCATAGAAAATGGATTATGGAATAGTGGATATGGATGGGGAAGAGAGGGTGTTGAAAAAGATTGGTGTAGTGAATTTTGTAAAGCTTTATATGAATATGGTAAAACTTGCCCTGAAGAATGTGCTGTTATTTATGTTGTGGTAAAACTAAAATAAAAGGTAATTATATGAAAATAGGAATTATATTTTCTGGAGCTGGATATGGTGTATATGATGCTTTAAATATTTTACTAAATAAAAATCTTTTAACAAAAAATGAAATAAAAATCTTAGTTAGTAGAAACTGTATAGCTTACGAAAGAGCAATAAAAGAAAATTTTACTGTAAGAAAAATAGATTTTATGGATAGAGATGTATTCTGTATTGAAGCATATAATTATTTTAAAGATTGTAATTTTGTTATTTTAAATTTTGGAAAAATAGTAACTTCAGAACTATATTCTAAAATATTTACAGTTAATTTACATCCATCTATATTACCATCTTTTAAAGGAGCTAATCCACTTGAAGATCAATTAAAAAATAATGTAAAGTTTTCTGGAGTAACTATGCATATGGTTAATGGTATATTAGACAGTGGGAAAATTATATCACAATGTATAATTCCAGTACCTTATAATAGTAAAATTAATTTTTTAAAAAAAGTATATTACTTAGGAAATTGTTATAATGTACTATTAATATTTGATTTAATGTCAAGAAATTATATATCAGTAGATTTAGAAAATGATAATTTTGAATATAATACAATTTTAAAATTTAATACGTTTTCAAATCCTTGTTTAATTAACAAAGAATTAGAATATGAATATCAACTCTTATATGATAGAGAAATTAATAATTTATGGGACTAATAAGAAACTATGAAAAAACTATTATTTTTAGGTGGAACATACGGTCAAATTTACTTAATACAAACAGCAAAAAAATTAGGGTATTATGTTATAACATGTGACAATAGACCTAATAATCCAGGACATAAATTTGCTGATGAATATTATGAAGTTAGTGTTTTAGATAAAGAAGAAGTATTAAAATTAGCTAAAAAATTAAAAATAGATGGTATTGTTGGTACTGCTCCAGACCAAGCAGCCAACACAGTTGCTTATGTAGCTGAAAAAATGGGGCTTCCTGGTCAGCCTGTAAAATCTGTTGAAATACTTACAAATAAAGATTTGTTTAGGAAGTTTTTAAAAGATAATGGGTTTAATTGCCCTAAAGCTAAAGGATATATTGCTTCTAATATAGAAAAAGCTATTAAAGATTGGAAGAAATTTAATAAACCTATAATAGTAAAGCCTGTTGATTCCGAAAGCAGCAGAGGTGTATCTAAAATTGAAAATAAAGAAGAGTTAGAGGAAAAAATAAAATACGCATTATCTTTTTCAATTCAAAAAAAATTTATTATTGAAGAATATATCGATTTACCGCAAATAGAAGGGGACTTATTTTCCATAAATGGAAAATTAAAATTTAGATGTTTAGCTAATCAATATTTTTATAAAAATACTGTATTAGCAATATGTTATCCATACAATATAAATAATTATTTAAAAATAAAAATAGATAAAGAAATTCAAAGATTATTTAACTTACTTAATATGAATACAGGAGCTTACAATTTAGAGCTTAGATATAGTCAAAATGATATTTACATAATGGAAATTACTCCTAGAAATGGTGGTAATTCTATACCACAATCAATAAACTATGCTACAGGAATTAATTTAGCTGAATATACAATGAAAGCAGCTGTTGGAGATTATATAGATGATTTAACAATGGTTGAACCAAACGGATATTATGCTTATTATAATATCCACTCTAGGAAAAATGGTATTTTAAAAGATATAGTTATAGATAACGAATTAAAAAATAAAATATTAGATTTAAATATATTAAAAAATATTGGAGATAAAGTAGAAGAATTCTATAATGGTACACAAGCAATAGGAAATGTAATTATAAAATTCTTGTCTCAAAAAGAAATGCACTATACAATACAAAATATGGATAAGTACATTAAAGTTATTGTTGAATAATATTAACAATTTGAAATTTTTTAATATATTTGTTATTATTATAAATAATATAAAAACTATATTGAGTTATATTTATGAATATTATAATGCCAATGTCACTATTTTTATACCAATATGGGACTATATATTTAGTATTGCTATAATATAAAGGAACAATATTATATGAAAGCGTCTGTTAAAAATAAAAGATTTGTAGATAAAAAAAATAAATTAATAAATATGCTGCCACTTGACACGCCATTATCATTATTAATAGAATCATCAGATAAATGTAATTTCAAATGTAATTTTTGTCCAACAAGTGATTTAAATTTAATGAAAAATACGAGTGGAAGAAACTATGGAAATATTGATTTTGAATTATATAAAAAAGTAATAGATGATATAAAGTTATTTAATAATAAAATAAAAACTTTACATTTACATAAATCAGGCGAACCTCTTTTAAATAAAAAAATAGCAGATATGATAAAATATGCAAAAGATTCAAATTGTATAGAGACTATATCTATAACAACTAACGGATACTTACTTAATAATGAATTATCTCTACAAATTATAGATGCTGGTATAGATAGAATAAACATATCTATAGAAGGAATTAATGCTAAACAATACTTAGAAATAGCCAATGTAAATATTAATTTTGATGATTTTGTAAACAAAATTGCTTTTTTATTTAAAAATAAAAAAAATTGTATTATTTCAATAAAAATAGTTGATGCTAATTTAAATGAAAATGATAAAAAAGAATTTTTTAGAATATTTGGAGATATATGTGACTACATTAGTATAGAAAATATAATACCTTGGAATGAATTTGATATTGATACTTCATTAATTTCTCAAAATAAATCCATATATAAAGGAAATTTACATCATAATATATTAATATGTCCAAAAATTTTTTATCAAATAGCAGTAAATTCTGATGGAAGTGTAAGTGCATGTTGTGATGATTGGGGACATAAAGTTATAGTTGGTAATATAAATGAAAAAAGTTTGGTAGATATATGGAATTCTGAAGAACTAAAAGAACTACGTCTTCTATTTATAAGAGGTAATAGGAATAAGCATCCGTTTTGTAAAGATTGTTCATCTATTGTTTATGATACTATTAATGAAAATGTAATTGATGATTATTCTGAAACATTATTTGCTATGTATAACAGAACAGAACAGAACAGAACAGAACAGAACAGAACAGAACAGAACAGAACAGAACAGAACAGAACAGAACAGTTCTAATATATAGAATATATGATAATTTATTATCTTATAAAAGTCAAGCGGCTGCTTAGACTAAGTTTAGGCGCTTACTTTTTATTTTAAATAAAAGGATAAGTAATGAAAAAAGTATTATTATTAGGCGGAACACATTTTCAAATTAACTCAATAAAGGCATGTAAAAGATTAGGGCATTACGCTATAACCTGTGATTATAATCCTAATAATCCAGGACATAAAATTGCTGATGAATATCATGAAGTTAGTGCTTTAGATAAAGAAGCTGTATTAGAATTAGCAAAAAAATTAAAAATAGATGGTATAGTTTGCTATGCAGCTGATACTGCGGCTGTTACTGCTGCTTATGTAGCAGAAAAAATGGGACTGCCTGGACAACCTCTAAAATCAGTAGAAATACTTACAAATAAAGATTTATTTAGAAAATTTTTAATTGATAATGGATTTAATTGCCCAAAAGCTAAAGGATATACTTCAACAAATATAAATGAAGCTATAAATGATTGGGAAATATTTAAAAAACCTATTATGGTTAAGCCTGTAGACTCTGCAGGAAGTAAGGGAGTTTCTAAAGTAGAAAATATAGAAAACTTAGAAGAAAAAATTAAATATGCATTATCATTCTCACGTAATAATAGATTTATCATTGAAGAATATGTAGAAAAAAATGGATATCAAATAGCTGGTGATGGTTTCTCTGTAAATGGTAGATTAGTATTTAGATGTTTTGCTAATGAACATTTTAATCCTAATTCAATTGTTCCAATAGGTGAAAGTTTTCCTTATAAACCTATTAGTAAATACACTTGCAATAAGGTAGATAAAGAAACACAAAAACTATTTGATTTATTAAATATGAAAACTGGAGCTTATAATTTTGATGTTAGAATCAATGAAAATGATGAAGTTATATTAATGGAACTAGGACCTAGAAATGGAGGAAATTTAATAGCTGAAGTCATAAAATATGCAACAGGTATAGATACAGCAGAATATACAATAAAGGCTTCTTTAGGTGAAAATTGTAATGATTTAAAAATGAAAGAAGTTGAAGGATACTGGTCATGTTTTATGATACATAGTAAAAATAATGGTATATTAAAAGAAGTAAAAATATCTGATGAGCTTAGAGAAAATAATGTTATAGAATATGATATATTATCTAAAATAAATGATAAGATTTTATCTTTTGATAATTCTGGCGGAACTATAGGTACTATGATATTAAAATTTGCATCTATGGATGAGATGCTAGAAAAAATGGATAATATGGATAAATATATAATAGTAAGAACAGAACAGAACAGAACAGAACAGAACAGAACAGAACAGAACAGAACAGAACAGAACAGAACAGAACAGAACAGAACAGAACAGAACAGAACAGTTCTAATATATAGAATATATAATAATTTATTATCTTATAAAAGTCAAGCAGTTGCTTAAACTAAGTTTTAGGCGGCTGCTTTTTTATTTTAAAATAAGGATTAATAATGAAAAAAATACTATTATTAGGTGGTGCTTATAATCAAGTATATTCTATTAAAACGGCAAAAAGACTAGGATATTATACAATTACTTGTGATTACAATCCTAAAAATCCAGGTCACAAATTTGCTGATGAATATCATGAAATAAGTACTTTGGATAAAGAAGCTGTATTACAATTAGCAAAAAAACTAAAAATAGATGGTATAGTTTGCTATGCAGCTGATACTGCAGCTGTTACTGCTGCTTATGTAGCAGAAAAAATGGGACTTCCAGGACAGCCTCTAAAATCAGTAGAAATACTTACAAATAAAGATTTATTTAGAAAATTTTTATTAGATAATGGATTCAATTGCCCAAAAGCTAAAGGATATACTTCTATAAATATAAATGAAGCTATAAATGATTGGGATATATTTAAAAAACCTGTTATGGTAAAACCTGTAGATTCGGCAGGAAGTAAAGGGGTTTCCAAAGTAGAAAACAAAGAAAACTTAGAAGAAAAAATAAAATATGCTTTATCATTTTCTAGAAATAATAGATTTATTATAGAAGAATACATAAATTTACCGCAAATAGAAGGTGATATGTTTTCTGTAAATGGAAAATTAAGATTTAAGTGTTTAGCAAATCAATATTTTTATAAACAATCTGTATTGGCTATATGCTATCCATATAATATAAATAATATTTTTAAGGAACAAATAGATAAAGATGTACAAAAAATTTTTAATTTATTAAATATGAGAACAGGAGCATATAATTTAGAGGCTAGATATGGAAATAATAATGTATTTATCATGGAATTAGGTCCAAGAAATGGAGGTAACTTAATACCTGAAACTATTAAATATGCTACAGATATAGATATGGCAGAATATACTATAAAAGCAGCTATGAACGAATATATAGAAGATCTAGATTTTGTGGAAACAAAAGGATATTTTGCATATTATAATATTCATTCCAAAAAAAATGGAAAAATAAAAAATATTATTATGTCAGATAAATTAAGTAAGTACAAAATAGAACTTAATATACTAAAAAAAATTGGAGATTATGTAAATGATTTTGACAATTCCTCAGAATATATAGGAAATGTTATATTAAGATTTAACTCAAATAATGAAATGCATGATATTATACAAAATATGGATAAATATATAAAAGTAGAGATAACAGAACAGAACAGAACAGAACAGAACAGAACAGAACAGAACAGAACAGAACAGAACAGAACAGAACAGAACAGTCCTAATATATAGTTTATATAATAATTTATTATCTTATAAAAGTCAAGCAGTTGCTTAAACTAAGTTTTAGGCGGCTGCTTTTTATTTTTAACTACTAGATATTTGGAGTTTTACTATGAATAATATAATAATATGGGGAGCTGCTGGAAGAGCAATAATGATTGAAGAGATTATATATGATTATAATTTAAATATATCAGCCGTTTTTGATAAAAACATAAATATTTCTTCACCATTTAAAAATATACCTATTTTTTATGATGAAGAAAAATTACATACTTTAAAAAAAGGATATTTTACTGTTGCAATAGGATATAATAACAATATAGATAGGTATAATATATCTAAAAAACTATATAATTATGGTTTCAAACCAATAAAGTTAATATCAAAAAACTCAATAATATCTAATTCTTCCTATATAGATGAAGGGGTACAGATATTTACTGGTGCAATAATAATGCCTAAAGCACATATAGGTGAGTATTCATCTATAAGTCCATCTGTCACAGTATCACATGAAGCTATTATTGAAAAAGGAGTTTTTATAGGTCCAGGTACTACAATATGCGGTAATGTTAATATAGGTGAGTTTACTGTAGTTGGTGCAGGTGCTACAATACTTCCAAATATAAAAATAGGTAAAAATGTTATCATAGGAGCGGGTTCTGTTGTAACTAAAAATGTAGAAGATAATAAAAAAATTTATGGAAATCCTGCAAAATAATTTAAAAAAGGAGAAAAAATGAAAAGGATTTTATTTCTTGGAGGAACACATACACAAGTTCATGCTATAAAAAAAGCTAATGATTTAGGTTATTATACAATAGTGACGGATTATAAAAAGCATGCACCAGGAAAACAATATGCTATGGAATCATATGATATTAGTACTCTTGATAAGGATGCTGTACTTGATTTATCTAGGAAATTACAAATAGATGGTATAATATCATATTCAGTTGATACTCCAGCTATTACAGCAGCTTATGTAGCTAAAAAAATGGGACTTCCTGGACATCCACTAGAATCAGTAGAAATATTAACTAATAAAGATTTATTTAGAAAATTTTTAATAGAAAACGATTTTAACTGTCCAAGAGCTATAGGTTATAATTCTTATAACATTGATGAAATTATAGAAAATTGTAAAATTTTAAAAAAACCAATTATGGTTAAACCTGCTGATTCTACTGGAAGTAGAGGTATATCAATTATAAATGATATTAACGAAATAAGAAATAAAATAAAATATGCTCAGAAATATTCTAGAAGCGGTAATTTTGTATTAGAAGAATATGTAGATGGAATTCAGGTATCAGGAGATCTATTTTTAGTAAATGGTAATATTGAGTTTTTTTCATATGGTAAAGAATATTTTTATAATTTATCAATAAAAGCCCATAGTTTTTCTGAAAGTTTTAGAGATTCCAATATAGAAAATAAAATGTATAATATAGCGAAATTAATAATATCAAAATTAAATATTGTTACAGGGGTTTGTAATTACGAAGCTAGAATCAATGAAAATAATGATATTATATTGATCGAATTTACACCTAGAAATGCTGGAAATTTAACTCCTATTTTAATAAAATATTCTACTGGATTAGATATAACAGAGTTGTTATTAAAATCAGCATTGGGAATAAAGTTTGATTTAGATATATTTAATGATAAATCAGTAAAAGGTCATTGGGCATATTATGTGATAAGACCAGATAAAGCTGGCAAATTTAAGAAATTAGAAATAGATGACTATTTAGGAAAGAATATTGTAGAATTAAATATGCTATCAAAATTAGATAATATTTATGGCGAAAATGATATTGAATATGGTGCTATAGCTATTATGATAATGAAATTTGAATCACTATCTGAATTGGAATATAAAATAAATAATATGAATAAATATATCAAAATAATCACAGAACAAAACTAATATTTAGTTCATAAAACCCAAGCAACTCTTTTTATATATAAAAATTTTCTTGTATAGAATCCTTTAAAATATGTTATAATAATAGATTATAACAATAATACAGATAAAATAAAAGAAATTATTTTTCCTAGACATGTTACATCAGATTATATAAAAATAAGTTACACATCATCCTGAGTTTTTATAACTAGTATAATATATTTATTCATTCAATAAAAAACATTGGGGCTGTCCTAGATAACTAAAAAAGCTCCTTTTTTGCTAAATTATATATAATTTCCAACTGTTTGTCAACTTTTGGATTATTAAAACGAAATTGACATTCTTTAATAAATAAATGAAAATGTTCTTTTGGTATTCCATTAAATTTACGCAAATGTCTTTTCGCTTGATTCCAAAAGTTTTCTATACCATTAATATGATTCTTTTCTTCAGCGAACTTTTCACTATGATTAATTCTAAAGTGCTTAAATTCTGATACATCTAATACATCATAACTATGATAATAATCTGAATAAACTATGCTATCTGGCTGTACTTTTTGCCTAATAATTGGTATTAAAGTGCTTATTTTGGTATTATTTATCATTTTTACATATACTTTTCCCCCTCTTTTTAACAAACCAAACACTGGTATCTTATCTTTAGCACCTCTTCCTCTTTTTCCTTTTCGTTTACCACCAAAATAACTTTCATCTACTTCTATTTCGCCATTAAAAACTTCTTCTTCTTTTTCTTTCTCATATTCAAATATTAATTCTCGTAAATGATGATAATATAATATTGCTGTTTTACGATTAATTCCAATAAGAGCAGAGGCAGTCCTTGCTGTAGTTCCTGCTGCAAAATGTTCTATTAATTTTAATTGTTTATCTTTACTTAATTTACTGCGTTTCATACTTAAATTTTAACAAATTTAAGTTATCTAGGACAGCCCCAAAACATTTATTCTACCAATTAGTAATTAAAGCAAAACAGTTAATTATTTTTTAAGATTATTATTTTATATTTCCATTACTTAGAGAACAAAACTATTATGATATGGAAAAATAATTTAAATTTAATTGTAGGAATGCCATTAACCAAATAAATTGGTATATAACAAATAAAAAATTAAATATAAGTAAAAAATATATTTATGATATAAAATATTAATTTATTTAATAAAAATTGTACATTAAAATAATTAACTTATTTTAACAATTTCAACATAAAAAAGAAAAAATTTATAATATATACATAACTTAACTATTTACATTATTATATAAAACAATAAAATAAAATCAAGGTAATTATTATATATTTTTATGAAAGTATTCAAAGTATATTATTATAAAAATATGTTTAGGAGTATGAGATATTGGACATTTTTTAGTATAAAAAAAGCAGTATCCTTGTTATAATATTTTGAACATAAAACAAATAAAAAGGATGCTACTATGAAAAGAGATTATAGCACAGAATTTAAATTATTTATAGTGGATGAAGCATTAGAAACTAAAAATATTAAAAGATTTCTAAAGATAGAAGAAATACCCAAATCTACTTTTTATGCTTGGCTTAAAAAATATAAAGACACTGGAACTGTCGCTAATTTTAGTACTAAGCCAAAAACTTCTCCAAATATCTTTAATAATCAAAAAGCTATTAATTTAATTATTGAACTCTATACTAAAGAATATCGAGGTAAGCATTATATTAAAGCATATTTGAACCGTGAAGGCATTAAGATAGGTGTTACAGCTATAGAGAATGTACTAAAAAGAAATAATCTTTGGAGATATAAAACAAAAAAGAAAAAGAAGCGATATGATAAACGAAAATTTGTCTCTAAAATACAAAAAGAGGGCAAAATAGTTCAAATAGACACTAAATATATCAAATTAGGCAGAAAAACAGTTTATCAATTCACTGCTGTAGATTTAGCTACACGCTATAGTTGGAGGCAAATCTATGAAGATAAAACACCTTATAGTGCTTTATCTTTCTTAAAATATGTCTTAAAAACTTCACCTTTTAAGATACAGGCTATACAAACGGACAATGGTATAGAATATACTTATCGCTGTATTAATACTCCTAAAATAAATATTTTTGATGAATACTGCTTAAAAAATAAATTAGAGAGGAGATATATTCCTATAGCAACACCAAGATACAATGGCGTAGTAGAAAGAGTACACGGCATAGACGAAAGAGAATTTTATTCACGATTAAATAAAAATATCACAGTAGAATTATTGAGAGAAAAATTAAAAGAATATACACATTTTTATAACAATCAAAGATTGATTTCTTCGTTAGGTTATATTACAATCAAAGAAAGAATCAAAAATATTATAGCAAGTAAAAGTACAATATCTATGGCTCCATGACAATTATTATAAAAATATATAATACTAAAAAATTTAATTATTAAAATAAAAACATAATATCTATAATAATATATTTTTAAATACTATTAAAAATTTCAATTTTTCTATTGCATATACAGACATATATATAATTACAATCTTCAATAGTTTTTTGAATCTTTTTTCCTTATATTTATAAATTATCAAACTATAAAACCTTTTGTATATATTTATCACTTAACATAACTTCTTTTTTCATAGAAGAATTATAATTTTTTTATATATTTTTTTCAATATTTATCATAAAAAATATATATACAAAAGTTAAGTTATGTATAAAGGTAAAGATGATAAAAACAGAAGAAAAACTCAAAAAATTAATATGGTGGATTCCATCTTATAAAATAAGAAATAAAATTAGATCGCATTATGATAATAAATTCATATATGATAATTTCTCTTATCAAAAGCCTTATGTTGAAAAGATGAAAAATAGAGTATCATTTAAAAATAAAGTCGTATTGGATTGCGGAGGCGGAAATATACCTCTAGAATATATGAAATTCCTAGGAGTTAAAAAATTTATATGTTTAGATAATATATCTATATATTATAAAAATAAAACATATAAAACAGATAAAGAAATAGTTTCTTTAGAGGACTCTATAGAAGCATTCAAAAATAAGGATTCTTTTATTATTGATGCTGAAATATCTAAAATACCTGATTTTTTTAATGAACAATTTGATATTGTTATTTCTATTGATGCTTTTGAGCATATTCATAATTTATCAGAATCTTTAAATAAAATATATAATATACTAAAACCTGGTGGACAATTACTATCTCATTTTGCTCCTATTTTTTCTTGTGTTTCTGGAAACCATTTCTTTTATAATAAACAATATAATTTTGATACATTAAAAGAAGAATTAGGCTATATACATTTATTATATGATTATGATGAAGCAAAAGAAATATTAAAAAATATATTTACACAAGATAAATATGGAGAATTGGCTAATAAATTCTATGAACTATTTCTATATCAAGTATATAAATCTAATATTATAAATAGAATAATGATAGATGAACATATGAAAATATATACTAACTCTAATTTTAATAAAATCAGCATAGAATATCCTTGGATTTATGATAGAACACCTGATAATATATTATATAAATTAGAAGAAAAATATGGAAAAATGAGATATGATGCTATGGGAATATTTCTTCAAGCCATAAAATAATCTTCTATAAGGGTTATTTTTGATGATAAAAACAGAAGAAGAACTAAAAAAATTAATATGGTGGATTCCATCTTATAAAATAAGAAGTAAAATTAGATCGCATTATGATAAAAAATTCATATATGATAATTTTTCTTATCAAAAATCTTATATTGAAAAGATGAAAAATAGAGTATCATTTAAAAATAAAGTCATATTGGATTGCGGAGGCGGAAATATACCCCTAGAATATATGAAATTCCTAGGAGTTAAAAAATTCATATGTTTAGATAATATATCTGGATGGTATGGTATTGATAATTACATAACAGATAAAGAAATAGTTTCTTTAGAGGACTCTATAGAAGCATTCAAAAATAAGGATTCTTTTATTATTGATGCTGAAATATCTAAAATACCTGATTTTTTTAATGAACAATTTGATATTATTATTTCCATAGATACTTTTGAGCATGCAAATAATTTATCAGAATCTCTAAATAAAATATATAATATACTAAAACCTGGTGGACAATTACTATCTCATTTTGCTCCTATTTTCTCTTGTATTATAGGGCATCATTTCTATTATGATAAACAATATAATTTTGATACACTAAAAGAAGAATTAGGTTATATACATTTATTATATGATTATGATGAAGCAAAAGAAATATTAAAAAATATATTTACACAAGATAAATATGGAGAATTAGCAAATAAATTCTATGAACTATTTCTATATCAAGTATATAAATCTAATATTATAAATAGAATAATGATAGATGAACATATGAAAATATATACTAATTCTAATTTTAATAAAATCAGCATAGAATATCCTTGGATTTATGATAGAACACCTGATAATATATTATATAAATTAGAAGAAAAATATGGAAAAATGAGATATGATGTTATGGGAATATTTCTTCAAGCTATAAAATAATTATATATAATATTTCAATACAAAATATATATACATAACTTAAATATATATTTTTTATGATAAATATTGAAAAAATATATAAAAAAATTATAATTCTTCTATGAAAAAAGAAGTTATGTTAAGTAATAAATATATACAAGACCTAAAACTTGTACTTGGAGGAGCTTACATAAATGTTATAAAACAATACTATAAAAATAATAATAATCTTAGTTATGAAAACATTATAAAATTTCTAAAAGAAAATAAAAAAACAAAATCAAATGCAACAATAGCTATTTATAAAGCTGCATTAAAGAAATTAATAAAATATCAAATTAAAGATCTAAATAAAAGAGCAATAATAGACACAGCATTTGCAGAAATAAAAGTTACAAAACAAGATAAAACAATCACGAAAGAAAAAATAGTTTCAAAAGAAATTATTAATAAAATGATAAAATTATCTAATGAAAAAAATAGCCTTATTATACAAACTTTATATGCTACAGGCTTAAGAGTTTCTGAACTAATCAATATTAAGAAAAAAGATTGTAAAAAAACTATTGAAGATAATATTATATATATGTCTGTATCTGTAGTTGGTAAAGGTAATAAAGAAAGAAAAATCAAATTAAAAATAGAATTATATAGCAATATAATAAAAACTTTCAATAGTAAAACATATATTTTTGAAACTAGAAATCATAGAGCTTTCACAAGGCAAGCAATATATAGAATAGTCAATACAGCTGGTCTTAAAGCATTGGGCACTAGACAAGTACATCCGCATACATTAAGACATAGTTTTGCTACAGAATTATTAATTAAAGACAATAAAAGTTTGAAAGCTGTAAGTAAATATCTAGGTCATAGTAGTACAGCAATTACATCTGATTTTTATATACATGATGAACTTTCAATAAAAGATTTAATAAAATTCTAAAATAATATATATTAATACATTAAAAATATCGATAAATATATTATATGAATAAATCGGATATAGAAAATATAAAAATCAATTACTCAATTATTGGTGTAGCAAAACGTTTAGGTTTTTCAATAGACAAAAATAATAGAACAATATGTCCTTTTCATAATGATACTAATCCTAGTTTATCTTTTAATGTTAAATATAATTACTATCATTGTTTTAGTTGCGGTGCTTCTGGTGATAATATTAAATTAGTAATGAATATTTTAAATTGTGATTTTAAAAATGCAATAAAATTTATATCTGGTAATTATTATAAACCTATATATAAATCCAGTATAGAAAAAAAACAAAAAAAACTACTAGTTACAATAGTATATATAAAGAATTTATAGATTTACTCAATAATGAAGAAGCTATAGAATATTTGGGTAAAAGAATGATAAAAAAAGAACAAATTATAAATTATAGCATTAAAAATTTGCCAAAGGATAAAACAAGTCAATATTTAATTATTAAAAAATTATTAAAAAATTATGATGAGAATGACTTAATAAAAAGCGGAATATTAGTAAAAAGCAAAGAATATAATAACTTATATTTATTTCATCATAAACATCGCCTTATTATACCATATTTTGATATAGATGGAAGTACTATTTTATCAATACAAGGAAGAGCTATAGATGAAGAAATTAAGCCAAAATACCTATTTAATAAAAATTCCAAAGATTCTATTTATAATATACATACATTAGGAAATATAAGAGATATTATTATATGTGAGGGAGTTATTGATGCATTATCTTTGGAAAGATTAGGGTATAATGCTATTGCTTTATCTGGAGTTACAAAGATTAATTTATTAAAGCAATATGAAATATTAAATAAATATAATCTTTATAGTTTTTCTGATAATGATAATGCAGGAAAAAAACTAATAGAAAAAATATACAAACTTGATAACTATAAGGGAGCATTTTTAATAAGCAATTTTACTACTAATAATAATATAAAAGATATTAATGATTTATTAAATAATTCCATTATTAAAAGTTTTAAAATACAAGGCATTATATATAATTATTTTGAAATTCCTAATGACAAAATTTGTATTTTAGATTATTATATATTTAACAAAAATGAATTAAAATATATAAAAAAAGAAAAAAATGTTAAGGAGTGTGAGATATTGGACATTTTTTAGTATAAAAAAAGCAGTATCCTTGTTATAATATTTTGAACATAAAACAAATAAAAAGGATGCTACTATGAAAAGAGATTATAGCACAGAATTTAAATTATTTATAGTGGATGAAGCATTAGAAACTAAAAATATTAAAAGATTTCTAAAGATAGAAGAAATACCCAAATCTACTTTTTATGCTTGGCTTAAAAAATATAAAGACACTGGAACTGTCGCTAATTTTAGTACTAAGCCAAAAACTTCTCCAAATATCTTTAATAATCAAAAAGCTATTAATTTAATTATTGAACTCTATACTAAAGAATATCGAGGTAAGCATTATATTAAAGCATATTTGAACCGTGAAGGCATTAAGATAGGGGTTACAGCTATAGAGAATGTACTAAAAAGAAATAATCTTTGGAGATATAAAACAAAAAAGAAAAAGAAGCGATATGATAAGCGTAAATTTGTATCAAACGAAGGTA
>NZ_SAXY01000077.1 GCF_008016535.1 Brachyspira pilosicoli | reverse complement strand
CATTCTCAAACGATATAAAATACTTTCTACTCGATATCGAAATCATTTACAAAAGTTAAATACAAGATTTTTTATATTAGCATCAATATATAATTATCAGTTAAAAAATGACTTTTGAAACAAGTCTAATGTCTTTTGATAAAAGAGTGCCTATACCAAAAAGCTCTAGCGAAAAACATATATTAGAAAATATTAACTCCCAAAATATTGTATTAGATAAAGAATGTCATGGAGCCATAGATATTGTACTTTTACTTGCTATAATATTTTTGATTCTTTCTTTGATTGTAATATACAATAACGAAGAAATCAATCTTTGATTGTTATAAAAATGTGTATATTCTTTTAATTTTTCTCTCAATAATTCTACAGTTATATTTTTATTTAATCGTGAATAACATTCTCTTTCGTCTATGCCGTGTACTCTTTCTACTACGCCGTTATATCTTGGTGTTGCTATAGGAATATATCTCCTCTCTAATTTATTTTTTAAGCAGTATTCATCAAAAATATTGATTTTAGAGGTATTGATACAGCGGTATGTATATTCTCTACCATTGTTGCCACAGGCACTTCCTTCGGTCGCAGTTTGTATAGATTTTATCCTAAAAGGTGAAGTTTTCAATACATATTTTAAGAAAGATAAAGCACTAGAAGGTGTTTTATCTTCATAGATTTCTCTCCAACTATAGCGAGCAGCTAAATCTACAGCAGTAAATTGATAATAGCGTATTTCTCCAAAAAAAGCATATTTAACATCTATTTGTACTTTTTCCCCTGCTTCCTTGATATAAATTGCATGTTTTCCTTTATGCTTTCTCTTAATTTTTTTCTTTTTGCTTCTATACAAATTATTTTCTTTTAGGACAGTTTCTATAGCTGTTGTTCCAACTTTAATGTCTTCTAACTCTAATTGTTTTTTTATTTTTAATTTACCATAACCATATAATTTTCTTATTTCAATTATTCTTTTAATAATCTTTTTATCTTTCAATTTATTTTTATTAGTTTTAGGTGCAGTAGATTTAGGTTTTATAATAGAACAAGTTTCTAATTGTCTTTTCCAATAATAATATGTTCTAATACTAATATCATATTTAGAAGCTAATATTTCTTTATTTTTAACTTTATTAATTTTTATAACTATCTTTTTTCTTTGATTTGAAGTATATTCTTTCATAGGTATTCCTTTTGTTTTATTTTAGTTAATTAAATTATAAGGAATACCTGCTTTTTTTAAACTAAAAAATGTGCAATATCTATTACTCCTAAACAAATTTTTTTATGTAGATGTGTTGACATAAAATTATAGATTTGCTATAATTTTCTATATGATTAAGAGTAAATTATTTAGTATTTCATCAATGAGCTTAACTCCCACAGCTCACAGCTCACAGCTCACAGCTCACAGCATAATTCTCTAAAAAAATATTATCAATTATTAAATACACTTTTATATTTTGTATTGCAATCTTTTGCTAGGTTAATCAATTCTATTAAAACAATTATTCACACTAAAGCAATTTTGTTTGCTTTTTCAAGTTTTACAATTAAGCATTAGCAATAATGTTTAAATACACAAATTATTAAAAAGGAGTTCAACATGAACAAAAAGATTTTATCAATATTTGTAATGATAATGGCTTTATCATTATTCGGCGTAAGTTGTAGTAATGAAGATTCTACAGGAACAGGAGGAAACAACTCAGGCCCTAAAGACGGATCAGGTACACCTCCACCTACACCAGATCCTAAATCTACACCTACACCGCCAACAAAAGAAGAAGAAGTTAAGTTTCAAGGAACATGGATGGGAGAATTAGAAAAAATAAGCGGTGATGATAATATGGTAGGCAGAATTAGATTTAGGTTTACAATTAATGCAGACGGCAGTATAAAAGTTGAAACTACTGCTACTACTAGTACTACTACTAGTACTACTACTACTCAAATAATAACTTTAGATAAAATTAATAAAGTATCTGATAATGTATTTGAATTTACTTGTAAAGTTAAACAAGCTAAAACAAAATTTACTCTTAAACATAAAGTTGATTTTACAGATAATAATGCTCCTAAAGATACTTTAGTATGTACTATGGAAGATCAAGTGCAATCAGGTTCAGCTACTTATGAAGGAACATTAAATAAAATACAATAATGTTTAAATACACAAATTATTAAAAAGGAGTTCAACATGAACAAAAAAATTTTATTAATTATTACTATTGTATCAAGTTTTTTGGCAATTAGCTGCGGTGATAAGAACACAGACCCTACAATTACACCGCTAACAAAAGAAGAAGTAGCTAAGTTTCAAGGAACATGGGGTTCAGACAATTTAAGTAAAGTAAGCGGTGATGCTGTTGCCACAGAAGTAATGACGGCATCTTTTACAATTAATGCAGACGGCAGTATAAAAGATAACGATACTCAACAAACAATAACTTTAGATAAAATTAATAAAGTATCTGATAATGTATTTCAATTTACTTCTAAAGGAGCAGGAGGTAGAACAATAATTACTTTAAAACATAAAGTTGATTTTACAGATAATAATGCTCCTAAAGATACTTTAGTATGGACTAGGGAAGTATTTACTACTGCGGAAAATCCAGCGAAATCATATTCAGCTACTTATGAAGGAACATTAGCAAAAGCACAATAATATATTAATAAAAGCCTGTCTTAATATTTATTATGGAGGGCTTTTTATTAGACTTATTTCAGAAGAGCTTAATAAAATTAGTTATATAATTTTCAGTATAATTTTAGTATATAAAATTGCAGTCCTTTTGCTTCTTTGGGGCACTACCATACCTAAAGGTACTTCCTTCGGTCGCAGGCACTTCCTACGGTCGCCAAAAGAAGTGCTGGGGTCTTTGGCTATTCCCCGAGAATAAAAAAACTCTATATATTACTAATTAAATATTTTATATTCTTTCATCTTTTCAAATATTTTTTGGTCTAATAATATATCTGCTTCCGACTCTTTATTTATCTCTTCTTTTTTGTTTTTGTTATGCAGCTTTGATAAAAACAAAGATAGTCTGTCTATTTCATCTGGTGAGAGATTTGTAAAGGCATATCTTAAATTTGGAAGTATACTTAAAAAAGTCTCTTCATCCTGCTTTTCTACAACAGTATCTATTTTTTTTATTATATCATCATTAATAAACAAAATGTCTCTTGATATAAGAAATATCCCAGACAAAAAATAGCTTATTGCATTAGCGTCAGATGATTCTAAAAAATTGCATATAGTGTTAGAAAACTCTTCTGTAGTAATTCCTTTTAATTTATATTTTATTGCCAAACAAACTGCGTATATATGTGAGCTTCCAAATGTATTTGATAATATAGAGTTTATTTTTATTGTAAAAGCCTCTGTCAAATCAGCATCATTTAATATGTTAGTGTAAATGTTTTTTATATGCTTTGAATATTTAATAGCTTCCTCTTCTTCTAAATCTTTTATATAATCTATATTATTTATAGCACAAATAAATGTTGTGTTTAAAAGTTTTTTTATTAAGTCATTGGCAAAAGATTCTTTTTTTATCATGCTGTTATATTCAACTATATTTAATAAATAATATAAATTATATAAACACTCGCATAAACTTATAAAATTACTGTCTTTTAAAATAACATCTTCTATTTTTGAATAGTTGTTTACTAAAAAACCTTCTATTCCCATCATATTAGTTTCTATTATTAATTTTGAAATCTCGCTTGAGTTTATATTGCTATTTAATTTCTCTTTTATGATATTAATACAAACCTCATCTATTGTTACACCATAAACTGATTTATCTATTAACAAAGATTCTGAATTTGTTTTATATTTATATTTCCAAATCTCTCTTGCTAAGTTTTTATTAACTTTATTAATATAATCTGGTCCTTTTATTAGGTTACAAAAATCAATATCTAAAAATCTCATTTTGTGAAAGAATCTGCTCTTTTGAAAATGTGTATCATCTTTAACAATATCAAGTATAGTTTCTACTTCGCTGCTGTTGTCTAATTTAATTTTAAACTTTTTACATAAATTTCTAAAGTCAATTATTACAGGAAGCACTGAACTTTTTGATGATACTTGTCCATTTTTTATACCAGATAGCAGTTTGATAATAAAATCTATATTTGATTTATTTTCAAAATTAATATCTCCTTTTATAAATGATGTTTTTAATGAATCTATGAGCTCATAAACTCCTGCTGTACTTTTGCCTCTAAGTTTTGAAAGATTAACCGCCATATAGTATGCATTTATACAATCTGATATGCTTGAATTATTGTTATTATAATCTATATTTGAAGCTTTTATTATAAAATACATAACAGTATCTAAATAACTATTTAAATTATTTTCTTCTAAGTTCCTATAAACAAAATCATAGAATGCAGGAAACTCTATGCCAGACTGATAACCGTTTCTTCTATCTGCATCTTCAAATGAATATGGTATTAAATAGCTATTTGCATTTTTTTTATTGTATTTTTTTAGCTTTTCTTCTATATCAGTATTTTCTTTTAATTTTGTTATTATGCCTTCCATATGAAAGCTTCCTATAATAACTAAAACTCTATTATATTTTTTTACGGCTTTTTTTATATTGCTCGCCATAAAATATTCTCTGTTTCTTGTTTCTGTATCTTCTTGTTCTATTAAACGCATATAATAGCCTAATGTATATACGCTTTTAAAAAAGTCTTCTGATGTTTTTACTATGCCGTTTATTTCAAACTCTCTCTCCCAAAGTTCTTGAAATGTTCTTAATCCTGATTTTTGCGTAAGTTTTTTTGTATAGTCATTTATATCAAATTTTAAATCATCTTTATCATATACGGAGCTTATTTTTTGATATTCATCATCTGTATTTTCTATCATAGAAGCAAAAGGCATGTCTATAAACTCACAGTTGATATTTCTTTTTGATGCTTCTTTTATGGCTACAAACTCTGGAGAATAATCTAAAAATGGATAGTAGCTTCTATATTTAATATCACTGTCATAGCTGGAATACACACAAAATGGTGCTTTGGTTTCTTCATCTATCATAAACTCCATTAAGTTGTTAGAGTCTATTGGTCCTTCTATTAATATACAATCTGGATTAAAACTATTTATTACTTTTTTTAAGTGATATGAGCATGCTGGAGAATGATGCCTTATAGGTAATAGTAATTGTTGTTTTTCTAAGTTATTTTTTTTTGGCATTATTATAATACAATATTTTTTTATGATGATACAATATATAATAAACATTGCAAGCACAAAATTGATTATTGTAGTATATAAGACTTGTTTCAAAAGTCATTTTTTAACTGATAATTATATATTGATGCTAATATAAAAAATCTTGTATTTAACTTTTGTAAATGATTTCGATATCGAGTAGAAAGTATTTTATATCGTTTGAGAACT
>NZ_SAXY01000076.1 GCF_008016535.1 Brachyspira pilosicoli | reverse complement strand
TAGACAGGGATTTATACCATATTATAGAAGATTTGGTTTATCTGCAATATCCGGCGGGGTTTATTCTTACGAAGGATTATAAAAAATAATTAACAAATAAAAAGGGGGCTTTTCGGCTCTCTTTTTTATTTTAAATTTTATATTATTAAGGTATTTACTAAATATTAAAACAAGGGGCTTAAGCCCCTTGTTTCATTAGATTAACAAATTGGGTGTATTTAGTATGTAATTACCATTATTAAATTATTTACTAAAAATTGATTTTATTGTATAATAATTGCAGCAATTTTTTTAAGGAGTATAATTAATGAGGCTTGAAGATTTAAAACATGAAAAGCTTAAAGCTTGGATAAAAGAAATAGCTGATATGTGCAGACCTAAAGATATATATGTTTGCGATGGAAGTAAAGAAGAATATGATAGATGTATGCAAGGGCTTGTTGATTTAGGTTTAGCTCATCCATTAACAAAAAGACCGCATAGCCATTCTTTTAGAAGCGACCCTTCTGATGTGGCTCGTGTTGAGGACAGAACTTTTATTAGTTATCCTAACAAAGAAGATGCTGGTCCTACTAATCACTGGATGGCTCCGGACGAATTAAAAAGCACTATGAAAGGTTTATATAAAGGCTCAATGAAAAACAGAACTATGTATGTTATTCCTTTCTCTATGGGTCCTGTCGGTTCACCTATAGCTAAGATTGGTGTTGAGCTTACTGACAGTGCTTATGTTGTATGCAATATGCATATAATGACTAGAGTCGGTACTAAAGTATTAGATGTATTAGGTTCTAACGGTGAGTTTATACCTTGTCTGCACTCTGTAGGCGCTCCGCTTGCTGACGGTCAAAAAGACACTAAATGGCCTTGTGCCCCAATAGAGAAAAAATATATTTCTCATTTCCCCGATGAAAACTTAATATGGTCTTATGGTTCAGGTTACGGCGGAAATGCTTTACTTGGTAAAAAATGTTTCGCTCTTCGTATCGCTTCTGCTATGGCTAGAAGAGAAGGCTGGATGGCAGAGCATATGCTTATCTTACGCCTAACTAACCCTGAAGGCAAAAGATTCCACATTGCGGCAGCTTTCCCAAGTGCTTGCGGTAAAACTAACCTTGCTATGCTGCAGCCTACAATCCCTGGTTGGAAATGTGAGACTATAGGCGATGATATTGCTTGGATGAAAATTAATCCTAAAGACGGAAGACTTTATGCTATTAACCCAGAAGCTGGTTTCTTTGGTGTAGCTCCCGGTACTTCTTATGATTCTAACCCTATGGCTATGGATTCTATAAAAGAAAACACAATATTTACTAACTGTGTAGAAACAGATGACGGCGATGTATGGTGGGAAGGTATGGGACCTGCTCCTAAACATGGTAAAGATTGGAAAGGTAATGACTGGACTCCGGAAAGCGGCGAGAAAGGTGCTCACCCTAATGCAAGATTTACAGCTCCTGCTAGACAATGTCCTGTTATATGTAAAGACTGGGAAGACCCTAAAGGTGTACCTATAGATATATTTATCTTCGGCGGAAGAAGAGCTTCAGTTATGCCGTTAGTACATGAATCTTACAGCTGGGATCATGGTGTATTTATGGGTTCTACTGCTGCAAGTGAAACTACTGCTGCTAACATTGGTGCTGCTGGTCAATTAAGATTTGACCCATTTGCTATGCTTCCATTTGCCGGATACAATATGGGCGATTATATGAACCACTGGCTTGAAATGGGAGATAAATTAGGCGATAAAGCTCCTAAAATCTTCTATGTAAACTGGTTTAGAAAAGATGCTGACGGTAAATGGTTATGGCCTGGATTTGGTGATAACTCAAGAGTATTAAAATGGATGTGTGAAAGAGTTGAAGGTAAAATTGATGCTGTTGACACTCCTATAGGTAAAATGCCTAAAGACGGCGATTTAGACCTTAAAGGTTTAGATATTCCTGAAGCTGATTTCAAAGAGCTTATGAGAGTAGATGTTGAGGCTTGGAAAGATCAGGCTAATCAGATTGAAGCTCATTATGCTAAATTTGGTTCAAGACTTCCAGCTAGACTTAAAAAACAATTAGAAGAATTAAGAGCTAGATTAAGCAAATAATTTAGTTTTTCTTAAATAATATTTTAAGCCAATAGTTTAATTAAAATATTAAGCTATTGGCTTTTTTAGTATATACTAAGAATTTTTAAGTTTACCGAAATTTAGTTTTTATTATTTGCATGTCTTTTTCTTAACAAAATGCACACCATGCAATACCACACTTCTTTTGCGACCGTAAGCAGCAATTTAAGACAACAGAGAGAAGTGGATGTGAAGTGTGTGAAAGTTGATAATATTATATAAAAAATAATATAGAAAAATATATTATAATAAATTATTATCATAATAACTGTTGGTTTATAATATTATTATAAAAATATTTAATAAGAATTAACTTTGAAGAGTTCATGAATATGTACATAAAAGACAATAAGGTTTATTAGGTTTATATCATTGGTTTTAGATTTTACAAACTTGAAAATGTATTAAAAGCATTAAATAAAGTATCTAAATTGAACAGTATATAATATTATAATGAAATTGATTAATATCTAAAAACTTTATATTTGTCATGGAGCCATAGATATTGTACTTTTACTTGCTATAATATTTTTGATTCTTTCTTTGATTGTAATATAACCTAGCGAAGAAATCAATCTTTGATTGTTATAAAAATGTGTATATTCTTTTAA
>NZ_SAXY01000075.1 GCF_008016535.1 Brachyspira pilosicoli | reverse complement strand
TCAAGCGAAAAGACATCTTCGTAAATTTAATGGAATACCAAAAGCACATTTTCACTTATTTATTAAAGAATGTCAATTTAGATTTAATAATCCAAAAGTTGACAAACAATTGGAAATTATATATAATCTAGCGAAAAAGGAGCTTTTTTAGTTATCTGGGCCAGCCCCATTTTTATTATTTGCAGAGCTTTGCCCCTGCGAAGCGTGCCCGTAGGGCTAAAAATTTGACAAAATATAAAATATTTAGTTTATACTATTTAATTAAAAATAAAGGCTTAAACATGATAAAAAATATAAATGAAGTAACTAAAACTTTAGGATTTAAAATAATAATAATAGTGGTGTTAGGACTATTGCTTTTAATACCTATGACTTTTATAAATAGTGTTGTAAGAGATAGAATTCGTTATCAAAATGAAGCTATATCTTCTATAATAGAGCCTGTGGGAGACAGTGCAAATATACAGGGAGTAGTTATATCTATACCATATTTAGAAAAGTTTATTGACAGCAACACCAAAGAGATAGGTTATACAAGAAAATATATTTTTTATATGCCTAATGAATATAATGTTACTGGAGATGTTGATGTTACAAGTTTAAGCAGGGGGATTTTTAAAGCTCCTATTTTTAATTCTAAATTAAATATTACAGGAAGATTCGATAAATATAATGCTGAAATATATAATTTAGATAAAAATAACACTATTATACTTTATGATGAGGCTATGATTATATTAGGCATAGGAAATAAAAAAAATCTTATGAAGCTTCCTAATATATTAATCAATCAAAATGAAGAGCTTAAATATTATGAGAAAAATATTAATATAGATTTAAATATGTTTAATAATAAATTTCTATACACTATTTCAAGAGATAATATATTAAACGGTTTTGATTTTAATATAACAATGGACATTCAAGGCGGAAACTCTCTCATAATAACCCCATTAGCTTCTGAAAACACTTTTAAAATATCTTCAAAATGGAAAGACCCTAGTTTTACAGGAGGATTTTTACCTACAAAAAGAGAAGTTAATAATAATGGATTTAATGCTGAATGGAACATAGCAAGTTTTAATACTTCATTTACAAAATATTGGACTAGCGATGAAAATTCTAATAGGTTAAACAATATAGACAATAACCAATATTATACCAGCAACCAAGAATCTAATAATGTTTTAGTGTCATTTTTACTTCTTAATGATAATTATCAGAAAACTTCAAGAAGCGTGAAATATGCTATATTATTTATATTTATTCCGTTTTTTGTATTATTTTTATGCGAAGTGCTTTCAAAAAAACGCATACACCCTGTGCAGTATATACTCATAGGAATAGCTAATGCAATATTTTATCTTCTGCTTTTAGCAATATCTGAGCATATCAATTTTAATATTAGTTATTTTTTTAGTGCTTTAATGGTTACAGCTTTAACTTCTATTTACATAGGATACATTATAAAATCTCCAAGATACACTATTTCAATGGCTATAGTAGAGGCTTTGATTTATATATTCTTGTTTGGAATATTACAATTAACTGATTATGCATTGCTTATGGGTACATTAGGGTTATTTGCCGTTATTGCTCTTGCAATGTACTTCACACGCAATGTAGATTGGTATGGTGAGAATAATTAACAACTTAAAAAATTATTACCGCACGGTGGAATAAACTTTTTTATATAATAAAATTCAAATTATAAGTTTATTAATATATTAAATTTTATTCTGCGTGCGGATATACATTTTTATCTTTTAAAAAATTTAGGGCGGGTATTAAAAAAATCTATATAAATGCAAAAAATATTAAAAATAAAAAATTCAAATAAAACAATAAATATATAGGGCGGGCTTTGTAAATTAAGTTTTTTATCAATTATTATTAATTTTTCTTTATAAAACATATTTAAAACTTTATAAATAAAAAAGTCTACAAGCCTTATAATGTATAAAATGTAGCTCATATATCATTTTAAATATAAAAAAACATATATAAATATCAAAAATTTCTTTTTTTTATTGCTTGATATATTTTTTTATTTGGTATAATCTATAATTTAACAACCAATAAAAGGAGGTACAAACGTATGACAGATAAAAAAATCGAATTGTTTGAAAATTATCCTGTACACAAAGCTCTAATTACGCTAGCACTTCCAACAATATTAGGAATGTTAGTCAATGTTTTTTATAATATGGTAGATACTTTCTTTGTAGGACAAACTGGAGACCCTAATCAGGTTGCTGCTGTATCATTATGTATGCCTATATATTTGCTTCTTATGGCTTTTGGGAATATATTTGGTATAGGAGGCGGTTCTTACATATCTAGAAAATTAGGTGCTAAAGATTATGAATCTGTAAAAAAAATATCTGCATTTGCTTTTTATGCGAGTATTATAGTAGGATTCATTTCTATGGCTGTATACTTGATATTTATGAAAGACATATTAAAAATATCAGGTGCTAGTCAGAACACTTATCAATTTTCTAAGGACTATTTAATAATAGTAGCATTTGGAGCTCCTTTTGTAGTTAATCAGATGGCTATGGGGCAGATTGTAAGGTCTGAGGGTTCTTCAAAAGAGGCTATGATTGGTATGATGATTGGTACTGTGGTGAATATAGTATTAGACCCTATAATGATTCTTTATATGAATATGGGGGTTGCTGGTGCTGCTTTAGCTACAATAATTGGTAATGCTTGTTCTACTATTTACTACATATACCATATATTAAGAAAAAAGTCTTTCCTATCAATACATTTTAAAGAATTTACTTTGCATAAATATATACTTATCAATGTATTTTCTATAGGAATACCTGTTTCTATTAATAACATACTTATGAGTGCTTCAAACATATTAATAAACAATTTAGCTGCAGGATATAGCGATAATGTGGTAGCTGGTTTGGGTGTAGCACAGAGAATATTTACTCTTGTTGTATTAGTATTTATAGGACTTTCTCAAGGGCTTCAGCCTTTTGTGGGATACAACTTTGCTTCTAAAAATTATAAAAGAATGAATGCTGCTATAAAGATATCCTGTCTTGTAAGCGTAATAATAGGATTTTTACTTTTAATTTTATCTTTAATATTTGGAAGAGCTTCTGTTCAAGTATTTATTAATAATGAAGAGGTAATTGATTATGGAGTGAGATTCTTGATAGCAAGTTATTCAATAGCTCCTATAATAGGCTTTCAATTTGTATTTATGTCTACATTCCAAGCATTAGGAAAATCAATTCCTTCTTTAATACTTTCTATAAGCAGACAGGGAATAGCATTTATCCCTACAATACTTATAGGTACAAAATTATTCGGCATAAAAGGTATTATATGGGCACAGCCTATAGCCGATATAGTAACAGTTTTAATGGCAAGTATCATGTACACATACATTTACCAAAAAATGAAAAGAAAGGCATTGTAAGAAGAAAAGAATAATAAAGAGGCTTCATCAGAGGCAGTTTATTCTAATGTATAACTATATATAAAAAACATAAGAGCTAATTATTTTGAAGGCGTGCATTTTATGATGCATGCCTTTTTTATTAAAATAAATACATATAAAATTAATTAGTGTTATTTTATTTATTTGCACTTTTTGGTTCTTTTTGCGGCGGGAAAAAGAACAACAAAAAATTTATAAAAAATAATAGTTTTAATATACACTAAAATTTTAAACTCTATCAAAAAATATTTTTAAGTTTTTTATTCTCGGGGACTAGCCCCCGAACCCCCACTTCTTTTATTGGTATAAAAGAAGCTTATATCCTTCGGATACGCTTCGCGAAGAACTGCATTTTTATTATAAATTTTATAATTTAATTGTACATTAAAAGCCACTCCCCCGCACGACTAAGAAGTTATAATTAAAGCATAGCATTACCGTGCGGTAAGGTGGTACAGCTCGTACGCGGGAAAAAGAACAATAAAAAACAAAATCATAAATTATCAATATACTTCTCATACATTTTGAATAGGAATTTAATTCTGTCGCTTTCGTTTTTGAGTTCATTTTTCTTAACGCCATACGCCTTGTCAACTTCAGCATCTAACTTACTGTGAGCATCAATTAAAGCCTTAGGCATAGTTAGAGGGTCATAAAGGTCGGCAAGTGATGAGTCTGGAAACATAGCCCTAGCATCAAGCACCGCCTTAGCACTAACCTCTATGCTTTTTTTAATGTCTGGAGCTGCGGATAAAGGCCAAGGGAAATTGTTGTATACTATGTCTTTGGAATATCTGTAATCAGCCTTAAGCCTACCGCAAACATACTTAACCCAAACCATATGCATTATTGAAGTGAGTACGCCGAAATGATAAAGCTCGGCATTTGGTATAATAATGCAACTATTAGCAGGAATATAATTTGAATCAAAAAAAGAAAAAGGTATATATTTTCTTCTCTCAGAAGTTACTCTGGGTATTAAAATATAATTATCTTTTGGCTGTCTTATTTCCCCAAATAAATACGGAGTGTTTGCAAGTTTAACAGTTGCATCTCTTGTAGAATTTAATCTGTATTGTTTTACTTTTTCTACCCTTTCCATTACTAAAGGCATTTTTTTTAATTCTGCAGGCGAAATATTTTCAAGCCATAAACAATAGGATAATTTATTATTTAAATATTCTTTAGATCTAATTAATGGTCTAATATATTTTTCTGCATTAGGTTCTTTCTTTATAAATTCTTCTTTTTCTTCTTCTGTTTCAAATATAAAATTTCCATCATCTAAAGGCGAATTATCAAATATTGCATCTGGTACTTTTGATATAGGTATTTTTCTACTTACTATAAAAATATTTTCAAAATCTATTAAATAAGGATTAATATTTTCGGCTATTATTTCATGAGGCTCGCCCTTTATATCCTCATAGTCAAAAAGTCTTTTCTTATCTGCTTCAAAATTAGCAAACCCTATTATCACACAATATACATGCGCCTTGCCTTTCGCTTCATTATTCCATTCAAAAGTTCTATGGGCAAAATGTATATGCACCCCGCAGTCTTTTATAAGGTTCTCCCACAATATACTCACCTGCGTACCCTGTGTTATAGAATTGGTTGAAACAAAAGCGGCTTTTATTTTTGTACCCTTTATAAACTCTGCCGACTTTTTATACCAAGCACTTACATAATCTAAATCCCCATACCCTTTCATATTATTAAATACTCTTTTCATCTCCTCGCTTTGCTCTTTGCTTTT
>NZ_SAXY01000074.1 GCF_008016535.1 Brachyspira pilosicoli | reverse complement strand
TCTTAACTGCATTTTCAAATAAAGACCCATTAATATAAGGAAACTCTTTTAATGTTTCATCTAAATTAGTTTGTCTCTCTTCTATTTTTGTATCAAGCACTTCAAATAATTGATGAAGCCATATTCCTGTATCGCTTCCGTCTTCTTTTGTTTTATCTTCTATTAAATATTTAAAATCTTCATTTTTAAATATTCCAGTATCATCAGCAAACAAACAAAAAAGCACCCTCACCAAAAATAATTCCAAATCATGCTGTTTATAATTATTTTTTGCAAGTCTGTCATATAGTTTTCCCATAAGTTCTGAAGCCTTTATGTTGGCAGGCTCTAAATCTTTATAAACTCTTTTCTGATATCCTGCTATAAAGCCGAATAATTTTATATTCTTATAAAAATCTTTAAACTCAAATCTATATTCCTCATTTTCATCTAAATCAAAAAGTTCAAAATTATTAAAGTCAGAAACTAATATATATCTTGGAAGTTCTCCTTCTTTTAATCCTTCAAAATATTCAAATGCCTGTGCTTTAGCTTCTTGTAAGTTTTTTCCTAAAGATTTATGCTCAACAATTAAAACTCCTTTCCAAAATAAATCTATAAACCCCTGTCTATTATTTAATTTTTTTACAGGTTCTTCAAAACTTGCAACTCTTCTTCTGCTTAATCCAAAAACTTCAAAAAACTCATTATAAAAAGTTTGTTTTTCAGCATTTTCTCTTTTTTCATTTTCCCATTTCTTTTGAAAATCCAAAGCTCTGTTTTTTATTTCATTCCAAGATAAATTAGCCATAAATATAAACTCCTAATCTATTCTTTATTATAACATATTTTTATAAAAACTTAAAAATGTGATAATTTACTAGTGATATAGTTTTTTGATTAAAATTTATGGAAAAGAACAATAAAAAAGTGCAAACCTTGTTTAGGATTTGCACTTTAATGTTTTATTTATTTTTTAGCTTTTTTCTTTATAGAAGGAAGCTCATCATAAATCTCTTTGAATAAATGCTCAAAGAAATCATCATCATATTTATTGATATCTTCTATAAATATCATATCTTTAGCATTTTTATAAGGCGGCTTTAATATATAATCTTTTATTAAAGTTTTTGCCTTATCAGTAGGCTTTATAAAAAGATGATTATCGCATACATAAGCTGTTATTTTTTTGTTATAATAGATTATGTATTCCCCCATCATCTGTTTATAATTAATATCATCTAAAGAATCTAGTTTGTTTAATACTATATTAAGAAAGTCTTTAGATGACGGCATTAATTAACCTTTTCTATTTTATCAAAACCAGTAAACGGTCTTAAAACATCTGGAATTATTACGCTTCCGTCTGCCTGCTGATAATTCTCAAGTATAGCTATCCAAGTTCTTCCAACAGCAATGCCAGAACCGTTTAATGTATGTACTAATTCAGTTTTGCCGTTTCTTCTAGTTCTCATCTGCATTCTTCTTGCCTGATAATCCCAACAGTTACTTACACTTGAAATTTCTCTGTACATGTTTTGTGAAGGAAGCCAAACTTCTATATCAAAAGTTTTGTATGCAGCATTTCCTATGTCTCCAGAAGAAAGAACAACCACTCTGTAAGGTAATTCTAATGCCTGTAAAATACTCTCAGCATCTTTAAGCATTTTCTCATGCTCTTCTTTAGACTTGTCAGCAGCACATATTTTTACAAGCTCTACTTTGTCAAATTGGTGCTGTCTTATTAAACCTCTCATATCCTTACCATAAGAGCCAGCCTCAGAACGGAAACATGGTGTATAAGCAGTACAATATAATGGAAGCATATTTTCAGGTATAATCTCTTCTCTGTATATGTTTGTAAGAGGAACTTCTGCAGTAGGTATTAGGTATAAAGCAGGGTCATCTGTAGTTTTAAATAAATCCTCTTCAAACTTCGGAAGCTGACCAGTACCAGTCATAGTTCTGCCATTAACAAGCATAGGAGGCACATATTCTGTATAACCATGCTCGCTTGTGTGTTTTTTAAGCATAAAGTTAATCAATGCCCTCTCTAATGCAGCCCCTTTTCCTTTCATAAGTGAAAAACGAGTTCTTGCCATTCTTACAGCTCTTTCAATGTCAAGTATATCAAGCCCTAAGGCTATATCCACATGGTCTTTCACTTCAAAATCAAACTTTCGAGGCTCTCCCCATCTTATTATTTCTTTGTTTGCCTTCTCATCATCGCCGTCAGGCACATCTTCAGAAAGCATATTTGGCAAATAAAGTATTTCGTTATTAACTGCCTCTTCTAATTCTGCTAATTTTTCTTCTTTTTTATTTAAGGATTCAGTAAATGTTTTCATCTCTTCTTTTATCTTTTCTGCCTCTTCTTTCTTTCCAGCTTTCATATATTCGCCGACTTTTTTTGAAGATTCATTTTTCTTTGCTCTGTCTTGTTCTACTTCTTTTAAAAAGTCTAATCTCTCATGCTCTAAAGCCTTTAATTTGTCAAGAGAAACTTTACTTCTTCTCTTTTTTAAGTTCTCCTCTACTAATTCAATATTCTCTCTTATTAATTTTACATCTATCATAATCAAAATCCTTAAATAAAAATTTATATTAATTATACTACTAATTTTAAAAATAGTAAAATGTTTATTTAATATAAATATTCTAAAATTTATTATAAAACGTAGGTTGACAAGTTTCGATATTTTGTTAGAATATACTAACAAAATATAAGGAGATATTTAAATAATGATAGATATAATAGCAATACCGATAATAATACTATTAGCGATAATAATAATGTTTTTTTCATTAAGGAAGAAAGTATTAAAGAAAGAATGCGGCTGCTCAGGAGAATCCAAAGAATGCTGCTGCAAGAAGAGGAAAAGTTAAAAATGTATAAAATGTATAATTTCTATTTTTAAATTATTTTACTGTTATAGACATACTATGTATATGTATATTTAACATTATAATAATATCAAATGTATTTTTAGTATAATTTTTAATTAAATTTCGCATAAATTTTGTTTCAATAAACCATACCATCCTTAGGTATATTTCTATTTAACTGCCGCTATTTTTCAAATTTTTTTGTAAATAAAAATCAATAAAAAAATATTTTTTTACATATAAATATTGATTTCAGTAATAAAATTTCTATACTATGTAATTGTAAAACATTAATATTTTAGGGGGGTAATAACATGGATTTAAAAAACTCAAAAACTAGTGAAAATTTAAAGACAGCCTTTATTGGCGAGGCGATGGCAAGGTGCAAATATATATATATTACGCTGAAAAAGCAAGAGAAGAGGGAATGGAAAGCTTGGCATTAGCTTTTGAGAAAGCATCAAGAAATGAGCAGGAACATGGAAAGTTATGGTTTGAGCATTATCATGGAATTTTATCTAAAGAAGAGAATTTAAAAGATGCAATTGCAGGAGAGACTTATGAATCTGAAGAAATGTATTTAAACTTTGCTAAAACAGCCAAAGAAGAAGGATTTAATGACATAGCTATACTTTTTGAACATGTAGCAAAAATAGAAGAAGGACATAAAAATATGTTTGAAGGCTTTTTAGGTGAAAAAAGTAATGAAACAGCAAAATGGCAATGTCAAAAATGCGGATATATACATACAGAGGCTAAAGCACCAAAAAGATGTCCTGTATGCGAACAATATAGAGTTGGAGGAATAAACTAAATAATTAATTATTATAAATTAAAAATTTATGGGGGTTATAATTATGTATAGTAAAAAATCAGAATTTTTAGCAGAAATAATTGGCTCTATGTTTATAGCGTTATTTGGATGCGGAGTTGTAGCATCTGTAGTTGTAGGCAGCAATGGTGCTCCTATAAACATACATATTGCTTGGGGGCTTGCCGTTACATTTGGTATATATGCTTCTGGTAAAATAAGCGGAGCACATTTAAATCCTGCTGTTACTTTAGCATTAGCCGTTACAGGAAGATTTCAATGGTCTAAAGTTTGGTATTATATAGTGGCACAAATGATAGGGTTCTTTATCGGTGCTGCTATAGTATTTGCTGTTTATTATGGTAAATGGATAGAGGTTGATCCTAATTTTGAAAATACTGCAGGGGTTTTTGCCACTTTTCCAGCAGTTCCAGGATTTTTATATGGATTCATAGACCAAGTTGTAGGTACATTTCTTTTAGTATTTTTAATACTTGCTACAGGTGATGCCAACAATACACCTGCCGGTGCTAATTTAGGACCTATAATAGTTGGGCTTATAATAGTAGCTATAGGTATGTCATTTGGATTTATGCATGGTTATGCTATTAATCCTGCTCGTGATTTAGGACCTAGACTTTTTGCAGTTGTTGCAGGTTTTAAAAACAATGGACTTACAGACGGAAGTAATGTTTGGATAGTTCCTGTAATAGGACCTATAATTGGGGGAATTTTTGGAGCTATTGTATATGATGTTACAATAGGAAATATATTTTCTAAAAAACAATAAATTTATAAAAGGAGATTAATTATTATGTCTAAATATGTAGTAGCAATAGATCAAGGAACAACTAGCAGCAGAGCTATAGTATTTGATTATAATCAAAATATGGTATCAGTTGCCCAAAAAGAATTTACACAAATTTATCCTCATGAAGGTTGGGTTGAACATAATGCTTCAGAAATATGGGCTACTCAGTTTGGAGTATTACAGGAAGCTATACAGATTGCAGGAGTTAAACCAGAAGAGATAGCAGCTATTGGTATAACTAATCAAAGAGAAACCACTGTTGTTTGGGACAAAAACACAGGAGAGCCTATTTATAATGCTATAGTTTGGCAATGCAGAAGAACTGCACCTATTTGTGATGAATTAAAACAAAAAGGTATTGATGTATATATAAGAGAAAATACTGGTTTAGTTGTTGATGCTTATTTTTCAGGCACTAAAATAAAATGGATACTTGACAATGTTCCAGGTGCCAGAGAAAAAGCTGAAAAAGGTGATTTATTATTCGGCACAATAGATACTTGGCTTGTATGGAAACTAACTGGCGGTAAAGTACATGTTACAGACTATACTAATGCATCAAGAACTATGATATATAATATTAAAGACTTAAAATGGGATGATAACATTTTAAGAGAGTTAAATATACCTAAAAGCATGCTTCCAGAAGTAAAAGATTCTTCTTGTGTTTATGGATATGCTAATATTAACGGTGCAGAAGTTCCTATATCAGGCATAGCAGGCGACCAACAGGCTGCATTATTTGGACAGGCTGGATTTAATAAGGGGGACACAAAAAACACTTATGGTACTGGTAGTTTTATTTTAATGAATATTGGTGAAAACTTTATTTTAAGTAAAAACGGACTAATCACTACTATAGGTATTGGATATAATGGAAAAATTGAATATGCTTTAGAAGGTTCTGTATTTATAGCTGGTGCAGTTATACAATGGATACGCGATGAATTAAGACTACTTCATGATGCAAAGGATACCGAATATTTTGCTACTAAAGTAAAAGACACAAATGGAGTTTATTTAGTGCCTGCTTTTGTTGGTTTAGGTGCTCCTTATTGGGATATGTATGCAAGAGGCTGTTTAGTTGGTATTACAAGAGGAGTTAATAGAAGCCATATAATAAGAGCTGCTGAAGAGGCTATCGCTTATCAGAGTAAAGATGTAATTGATGCAATGGTTGCAGACAGCAAAGTAAAACTCTCTTCATTAAAAGTTGACGGCGGAGCATGCAGAGATAATTTCTTAATGCAGTTCCAATCTGACATCATCAATACAAAAGTTCTTCGTCCTCAAATCACAGAGACTACTGCTTTGGGTGCTGCTTATTTGGCTGGGCTTGCTGTAGGATTCTGGAAAGATAAAGATGAGATTGCTAACAGATGGAAATTAGAAAGAGAATTTACTCCTTCGCTTTCTGAAGAAGAAAGAAACAAAAAATATATGGGTTGGAAAAAGGCTGTTGAAAGAGCTAAGGGTTGGGCTTTATAATTTGTCATTAATTATGCATATTGATATTTTATTTATGTAAGATATTAATATGCATATTATATTCTTGTTTTTTTGAAATTAATTTTATAATAGACAATTTTATTAAAAAATTGTTTTATTGATTCTAAAGAGTTTAAAGTTTTATTGTATAAAAAATTTAGAGGAAATATATATATGTATGATATATTGATTATAGGAGCAGGGGTTTCAGGAACTTCTTCAGCAAGAGAATTGTCAAGATACAAAGCTAATATATGTGTTGTTGAAAGAGGCGAAGATGTTTGCTCAGGTACTTCAAAATCTAATAGCGGAATAGTACATGCGGGGTTTGATGCTACTAATGGTTCACTTATGGCTAAATTAAATGTATTAGGTAATAAAATGATGCCAAAAATAGCAGAAGACCTTGATGTGCCTTTTAGACAAAATGGTTCTTTGGTAGTTTGCACTAATGAAGAGGATATTCCTAATTTAAAAGTAATATACGAAAGAGGAATAAAAAATGGAGTTGAGGGGCTTCAAATATTAAACAGAGAGGAAGTTCATAAAAGAGAGCCTAACTTAAATGATAATGTATGTGCTGCTTTGTATGCTCCTACTGGGGGTATAGTTGATCCTTTCATTTTAAATATTGCTTATGCTGAAAATGCTCATGCTAATGGAGCGGAGTTTAAATTTAATACAGAAGTAATCAACATTAAAAAACTCCCTGACAGCACTTTTGAAGCAGAGACTAATAATGGCATTATAAAAACAAAGTATGTTGTAAATGCTACTGGAGTTTATGCTGATAAGTTTCATAACATGATGAGTAAAAATAAAATACATATAACGCCTAGAAGAGGTGATTATATTTTGTTAGACAAAGAAGTTAATAATCTTGTTACTTCTACAATATTTGCTTTGCCTACAAAATTAGGAAAAGGTATTTTAGTTACTCCAACAGCTCATGGAAATATAATGCTTGGACCTACTGCTATTGATATAGAAGACAAAGAAGGGTTAAACACTACTGCTGACGGACTTGCTCAGATTATAGAAAAATCCAAAATGACAGTGAAAAATATTCCTTACAATAAAGTTATTACTTCTTTCTGCGGGCTTCGTCCTCATGAAGATAATCATGAGTTTATTATAAAAGAACTTGAAGACTGCGAGGGATTTTTTGACTGTGCTGGTATAGAATCTCCTGGACTTGTTTCTTCTCCTGCTGTAGGAGTTATGGTTGCTGATATAGTAAGCAAAAAAGGAAATTTCGAGAAGAAAGAAAACTTTATAGAAAAGAGAAAAGGAATTACTCATTTTAATGCACTTTCTAATGAAGAGAAAAACAAACTTATAAAAGAAAATCCTTTATACGGGCATATTATTTGCAGATGCGAGAAGGTTACAGAGGGAGAAATAGTAGAGGCTATAAAAAGCCCTATAGGAGCTAAATCTATTGACGGAGTAAAAAGGCGTGTACGTGCTGGGCTTGGAAGATGTCAGGGCGGTTTCTGCTCTCCTAAGATAATAGAGATTTTGGCTAGGGAGCTTAATGTTTCACCTATAACTATTACAAAATGCGGTAAGGGTTCTGAAATAGTTATTGGTTATGATAAGGAAAGTTTTTAATAATTAGTATTTTATATAAAATATTTTTATATATAAAAAAACTACTGCGGTTTGGTACTAATTTTATACTTGCACTTTTTGGTTCTTTTTGCTGCGGGAAAAAGAACAACAAAAAATTATCAAACTTGAAAATTTTTAGTATATAAAAATAAACGAGGTAAAAAATGCAATCTTATGATGTTGTTGTTATAGGAGGCGGTCCTGCTGGACTTGCTGCTGCCATTTCTGCTAAAGAAAATGGAATAGATAATTTGCTTATGTTAGAGCGTGACAATGTGCTTGGAGGCATACTAAATCAATGCATACACAATGGTTTTGGGCTTCATAGATTTGGTGAGGAGCTTACAGGACCTGAATATGCTTATAGGTTTATAGAAAAAGTTTATAATTTAAATATCAATTATAAACTTAATACTATGGTTTTGGATATTGTTCTTAACGACGATAAAACAAAAACAATTACTTATATAAATAAAGAAGAGGGTGTTATTCAAATCAATGCCAAAGCTGTAATACTTGCTATGGGTTGTCGTGAGCGTTCAAGAGGGGCTTTAAATATACCAGGATTTAGACCTGCGGGAATATTTTCTGCCGGTGCTGCTCAGCATTTAGTTAATATTGAAGGATATATGCCTGGTAAAGAAGTTGTTATACTTGGTTCTGGTGATATAGGGCTTATTATGGCTAGGAGAATGACTTTTGAGGGAGCTAAAGTAAAAGTAGTAGCTGAAATACTTCCTTTCTCCGGAGGTCTTAAAAGAAATATTGTTCAATGTTTGGACGATTTTGGTATACCTCTTAAGCTAAGTCATACAGTTATTGACATTAAAGGAAAAGAAAGACTTGAGGGTGTTACAATAGCTAAAGTTGATGAGAATATGAAGCCTATTAAAGGTACTGAAGAATATTATTCCTGCGATACTTTGCTTTTATCTGTTGGGCTTATACCTGAAAATGAGCTTTCAAAAGAGATTGGTGTTGAGATTAATCCTATTACTTCTGGGGCTATAGTTAATGAAAGCTTGGAAACTAATATTGACGGAGTATTCTCTTGCGGCAATGTACTTCATGTTCACGACTTAGTAGACTTTGTATCTGAAGAGGCTGAAACTGCAGGTAATAGTGCTGCTTCTTATGTTCTTAAAAACAAAAGAAGAGATGATAAAAACTCTATTTTATTAAAAGGTTCTAATGGTGTTAGATACACTGTTCCTTCTATGATTAATACTGACAATGTAGATGATCATGTGATGGTGAGATTTAGAGTAAGCAATATATTTCAAAATAAATTCTTGAATGTCTATTTTGATGGTGAAAGAGTAATGCATAAAAAGCATTTAATATTTGCTCCGGGAGAAATGGAGACTGTAAAACTTGATAAAGCAATGCTT
The DNA here is from genome assembly GCF_008016535.1 of Brachyspira pilosicoli. Lineage (GTDB taxonomy): Bacteria > Spirochaetota > Brachyspiria > Brachyspirales > Brachyspiraceae > Brachyspira > Brachyspira pilosicoli_A. The sequence goes on along the minus strand of NZ_SAXY01000074.1, from coordinate 45,249 downwards.
TCAAAAGAAGGCTTAAAAAATATTGAGTTTAAAATAGAAGACAATTAAAATTTTAAATAACAATTTTTATGATATATAATAAAAGCATTAAAAATATCAAAAAGAGGTTATTTATATATGAGTAAAACTATAAGATTAATTTATCCGCAGTGGCAGGGCGGAATTATTTCTCATTGGATACCTGAACTAAAAGCTGAAGATTCTTCAAGAGGTTATTATATTGGTGCAAAACTGCTTAGCATTCTTGCACCAAAAAATAATAACCATGAAAGTATAGAAGTTCCTGTTTCTTTAGATATAGAAAAAAGAGAGATAAAAAACGGCATTATGGATTATGATTTTATAGTATCTCAAACTAAAAACGCATTGGATATTTTAAATAAAAATAATCCTGATAAAATAATAACTTTTGGAGGTGAATGTTCTGTAAGTGTAGTGCCTTTCACATATCTAAACAAAAAGTATAATAATGATATCGCTTTAATTTGGATAGATGCTCATCCTGATATCACTTTGCCAAAAGATAATACTTATGCTGGATATCATGCTATGGCTGTTAGTGCTTGTATGGGTAATGCTGATGAATATATAAGCTCTATACTTCCAAGCAGAATTTCAGCTGATAAAATATTATTTGTAGGGCTTAGAGATTGGGAAAGAGATGAGATAAAAAAACGCCAAGAAGAATACGGGATATCTCATTTTGCTCCTGAAGACACTTCTTCATCAAGTGAAATTGTAATAGAATGGCTTAAAAAAACAAATACCTCTAAAGTTTTAATACATTTTGATTTGGATGTGCTTGAGCCTAATGAGATAATAGCTGCAGTAGGCGTTTCTCCTAATGGAATGAAGATAAACGAAGCAGTGAAAATAATAAATGATATTTCAAGAGAAAAGGAAATTGTCGGCTTTACTATAGCAGAACATATGCCAAGAGTTGAGATAATGCTAAAAAATATGATGGCTGATTTGAGTTTATTTAATTAACTCAATATAATTAAAAAACAAAGAATATAAGGAAGTAATAAATATGGAAAAAAAAGAATTAACTTGTATATGCTGCCCTATGGGCTGTGGTTTGTCTGTAGAATTAGAAGGCAGTAATGTTTTAAATGTAAGCGGAAACACTTGCAAAAGAGGCGATACTTATGCAAGAAATGAAGTTGTTCGTCCTGTAAGAATGGTTACTTCTATAGTGAAAGTAAAAAATGGAAAATTAAAAATGCTTCCTGTAAAAACTAAAGAGCCTATAGAAAAATCAAGAATTAATGAATGTTTAGAGGCTTTAAAAACTGTAGAAGTTCAAGCACCTATTCATATAGGAGATATTGTTGTACAAAATGCTGCTGGTGTTAATATAGTTGCTACTAGAAACATTGAAATTAAAAAATAATTTTTTATTGATATATATTTGACTTTTATTATTTTATCAATATAATGATTTCGTTTTATTAGTTTATAAAGTTGTAATAAGATAAAAATTGTATATACTATTTAAATAATAAAAAGTAAAAAAGTTGGATAGCAATTAGTGAAAAAAATATTTACAAACATACCGCATGCAGTAAAAGAAATAGCAAGAATTTTACATATAGAAGGTTTTAAATGCTTCTTAGTAGGAGGTGCTGTTAGAGACTCTATAATGGGTATAACTCCTCATGAATACGATATCACCACAGATGCAAAACCAGAAGACGTGCAGAGAATGTTTAAATACACCGTTCCAACAGGTATAAAACATGGAACTGTATTAGTAATAATAGAAGATATGCATGTAGAAATAACTACTTTCAGAAGCGATGGCAATTATAGCGATGGAAGACACCCAGATAAAGTAGAATATGCTTCTAGTATAGAAGAAGATTTGCCAAGAAGAGATTTAACTATTAATGCTATGGCGTATAATGTATTAGATGGCACATTGATAGATATGTTTGACGGTATGAAAGATATAAAAAGAAAAATTGTACGTTCTGTGGGCAATCCTTATGAAAGATTTACTGAAGATGGTCTTAGAATAATGAGGGCTATTAGATTTGCTACAAAACTAAACTTTGAAATAGAGAAAGAAACATTTGAAGCTATATGTCATTCTACAGGCATGCTTGCATCTATTGCAGCTGAAAGAATAAGAGAAGAGTTTAATGGGATACTTCTTTCAAACAACCCTTTTAGAGGAATAGAACTTCTTAGAAAAACAGGAATTCTTCCTTTAATAATGCCAGAATTAATGCAAGGTTTTGGAGTTAATCAAAATAAGTTTCACAAATATGATGTCTATTATCATATACTTCATACTATACAAGCTGTAGAACCATTAGAAAATGCTCAATTAACTTTACTTGTACGATTAGCAGCATTATTTCATGATATTGCTAAACCTATGGTTCAAAAGAAAGTATCAAAGCAGGACGATCCTGTTTATTATAATCATGAGGTTGTAGGTTCTTCTGTTGCTAAAAAAATAATGAAAAGACTAAAATATTCTAATGCAGAAATAGAGTTTGTTACTCTTTTAGTAAGGCAGCATATGTTTTATTATCAAGATGAATGGACTGACGGAGCTGTTAGAAGGTTTATGCGTGCTGTTGGTGTTGAAAACATTAAACCTTTATTAAAATTAAGAGAAGCAGATAGAATTGGAAGCGGTAATAGAAAAGATAAAGAAAGTAAAGCGATACCAAAACTTTTAGCGAGAATAGAAAAAATTATAGAAGCAGAAAATGCTATCACTGTTAAAGATTTAAAAATTGATGGAAATGATTTGATTAGAGAGTTCAATTTGAAGCAAGGACCTATGATAGGCAAAATACTTAATTATCTCTTAGATTTAATATTAGATGAACCAGACCTAAATGAAAAAGATATTTTATTAGAAAAAACTAGAAATTTTCTAGAAAGCAATAATATTAATAATGAGGCTTGATTATGTATTTAATAGGAGATATTGGAAATACTAGAATAAAATCAGCTATATTTGATGATAACCATAACCCTATATATTTTAATGCTAATGAGCATAATGCTTTGGGGTTATTTAAAACTTTAAGAGAGATAAAAAAGAATTTTGATGGAAAAATAGATAAAGTTTTTTATAGCAGTGTATCTTTTAAAGTAAATGATATGTTTGTTTCATCAGTACAAGATATATTAAAAAAAGATGTATACAGAGTTACACATAAAGATATACAATTAAAAGGTAACATGTATGAGCCAAAAGATTCCGTTGGTATAGATAGACTTCTTTCAACCTACGCTTCAATATGCTTAGAAGGCTTCAATGAAGAAAATAAATATGCTTCTATTGTTATAGATATGGGTACAGCTACCACAATAAGTATTATGCTTTCAGATTTTGTATTTTTAGGTGGTATGATTATGCCGGGTACTAAAACTAGTTCTTTTGCATTATCAAGAAAAACTTCTCTGCCATATTTTAATATAGGAGAAATAACAGGTCTTCCTAACCCTATTAATAATAATGTTGAAGATGCATTAATAGCTGGCTCTATTTATAATACAATAGGTGCTGCCAATTATAGTGTTGCAGAAATTAAAAAAACTATTAAAGAAAAATATAATATAAAAAGCAAAATATTTCTTACAGGCGGTATATCAAATTTAAAACTATTAAAATGCAAAATATACCCATACTTGGTATTGCAGGGAATATATTTTAATATGATAGATACGCATTATGGAAGAAAATAATTTTTATGTTATAGTATTTAACTTTTAAATACAAAATCTATATTTTTTTGTACTAAAATATTTCTTATTTGACAAAACACAAAAAACTGATATACTTTAATATATAATATGTAAAAAAGGAGTTCATATGACTAAAGGACAAGTTACTATACAAAATGAAACAGGTCTTCATGCAAGACCTGGTAATGAATTTGTTACATTTATAAAAACTTTAACTAATTGTAAAGTAGAAATAGAAAATGAGGCAGGAAAGAAAGTTAATGCATCATCGCTTTTAAAAGTATTATCACTTGGTGTAAAGAAAGGTTCTGTTTTAACTGTATATTGTGATGGAGAAAATGAAGAGGAAGCTTTGAAAAAGATAGAAGAGTTTTTAGCTAATTTAAAAGATTAATATTATTTGGATAACAACTTATGGAAAAAAGAATAACTGGTATTGGGGTTTCTCCCGGTATAGCAATAGGTAAAATTTATATATTTAACCCTAAAAAAATAGAGCTGAATAAATGTCCATGCAAAGATCCAGAGACAGAAAAAATCAAACTCCTTGAGGCTAGAAATCAAACTAAAGAACAGCTTGAAAAGATAAAAGAAACAATCTCTAAAAAAGTTTCTACAGAAAAGGCTAGTATATTTGATGCACATATTACTTTACTTGAGGACGAAGACTTATTAGAAGAGGTAAATAATATTATTACTGATGATAAAGTTGCTGCTGATTATGCTTTATCAAAAGGTATAGAAGTATACAAACAAATTTTAAGCGAAGTAGAAGATGAATATTTGAGAGAAAGGGCTAATGATTTAACTGATATAGCTGATAGATGGATAAGAAATATCAGAGGAGAGAAGATATTAGATTTATCTAGCCTTCCTGAAAACTCTATAGTTGTAGCAAGAGATTTAACTCCATCTGACACTGCTAATTTAGATTTAGATAACACATTAGGTTTTATTACAGAAATAGGCGGCCGTACTTCTCATACTTCCATTATGGCTAGATCATTAGAGATTCCTGCTGTTGTGGGTATTGGCGAAATAATAAAAGAAGTAAAAAATGAAGATATTATTATATTGAACGGTAATACTGGCGGAGTAATCATAGAACCAACTGAGAAGTCAATAGAAGAGTGTGAAAAGTTAAAAGAAGAATTTGATAAGAAAAGGGCTTTATTAAAAGAATATGCTCATAGAGATGCTATATCTAAAGATGGAACAAAAATAAGAGTTTATGCTAATATTGGTTCTCCTGCAGATTTAGGCGGAGTATTAAAAAATGGGGCTGATGGTATCGGACTTTATAGAACAGAGTTTCTTTTTATGGAAAATACTAACTTCCCTACAGAAGATGAGCAATTTAGGGCATATAAAGAAGTTGCTGAAGCTATGAGCGGACATACTGTTACAATAAGAACTATGGATATTGGAGGAGATAAATATTTACCTTATTTGGAAATGCCAAAAGAAGAAAACCCTGCTTTGGGATGGAGAGCTTTGAGGATATGTTTAGATAGACCTGCTATTATAAAAACTCAATTTAGGGCTTTACTTAGAGCTTCTGCTTTTGGAAAAATTAAAGTTATGCTTCCTATGATTGTATCTATAGAGGAACTTAGAAAGGCTAAAAATATATTCAATGAATGTAAATTAGAATTAGTAAAAGAAAATATAGCTTTTAATGAAGGTTTAGAGCTTGGAATGATGATAGAAACACCTTCTGTTGTATTTAGAGCTGAAGCTTTTGCTAGAGAATCTGATTTCTTCTCTATAGGTACAAATGATTTAACTCAATATACTTTAGCTTCTGATAGAGGTAATGAAAAAATTGCTTCTATATGCGACCCTTACAACCCTTCTGTGCTTATTGCTATAAAAATGGCTATAGATGGTGCTCATGCTAATGGTATTATCATATCAATGTGCGGAGAGCTTGCCGGTGATTTACTTGCTGTGCCTTTGCTATTTGGTTTAGGACTTGATGTATTTTCTATGTCTGCTATATCTATACCTGAAGTTAAAAAAATGATTATATCTTTAGATAAGAGCGAATGTGCTATGCTTGCTAAAAGAGTTCTAACTTTATCTACTGCAGAAGAAGTAAAAGCTGAACTACTTAGATTCTTAGAAGTTCATGAAAGAGGCGAAACTATAAGTTATTAATAATTTATTAGAAAATAAAAAGGAGTTTCAATATTTAATTGAAGCTCCTTTTTTAATATATAACTATTTAGTTAATTTTATTTCAACAATATATTTCTATATTTAGGTTTAGTATTACTTATTACTTCTAAATATGAATTATCTGAATATGAACTCTCTGCTATAGATGATTTTGCACTTCTTAAAATAGAACTGCTAGTAGGAGCTAATGTAATATTTATAGAAGTAGGACTATTTCCTGTATATGTATCACTATTCAATAATATCAATAAACCATTATTTCTTTTACTTTTTAAAAGAGAATTACTAGTATCAACATTTCCTATGTTAGATGAATCAAAAGCCAATAAAGCACCAGGATATAAAGGTATAGATGTATTAACAGTATTTTTAATTTTATTAATTTTAGCCCCTATTACAATACCGCTATTAATATCATCTATCCATTGAAATAGTAAATCATCCCAAGTAGATGAAACTGTAGTTACTTGAGATAAAACTCTATTATATGATGAAGTAGATTTGAAAGCAGCAATATTTTTAAATACATTCTCATTATAATCATTTTTAATATAAAGCCAATTCATAAAAACAGAAGCAGAAGGATAATTAGCAAATACATTTATTGGTAAATCCCAAGTATAAAAGCAATAATAATTTATATTATTAAATTCTTTATTTCTGCTATTTATAGTAGTTTCATTAAACAAAACAGAAGTAGATTCTGATAAAGCCTCATTAAGCCATACATCCATTTCACTTCCATTTTCTAAAACATTAACATTATAATTTATCAAATGCTGTAATTCATGCAATATTGTTCCAGCCATATAATATGGACTATTATTAAGCCATCCTAAGTCCATATAAAGCATATCAGCATTATTGCCCTGACCATTTATTAAATCTGCAGGATTAAAATATCCGTTAAGTATGGAGCTGCTGCTGCCGTATTTAGGATTTAAATCCAAGAATAAAATAATAATTTTGCCATTTTTATCAACATCGGTATGATTACCGTAAATTGATTTTTCTTTATCATAATGTTTTTCAAACTCTTCGCAAACTAAATCTAAACTGCTAGAATTATAAGTTTCACCTCTTTCTATATATACAATTAAATTTTCTGTCTCTTTAACAATAGTAGCTTTTACAAAATCTGAAGATAGACTGCTTCCATATGAAGAAGCTCTGTATACAGAAAAACCATCAGTATCAATAGAATAAAATGGGCTGTAACAAGAAATTAAAATCGAACTTATAAGAGTTATAAAAATTAATTTGAAATTCATAATATAAAGTATATCCTAATATTTGTCATAATTTTAACCATTTATTAACAAAAGTCAAGCATGTCTAATATATAAAACTCTTAAATATAATTAAACTTTAAATATTATATTTTTTTGTTATAATAAAATTAAAAAATCATATAAAAAGGTATTTATAATAAAATGAATAAAAATGCAATTATATACTATTTTTCTGGTACAGGTAATACAGAAAAGGTTGTAAATGAATATAAAAAAAATCTTGAAGAAAATAATATAAATATAACATTATATAGAGTTACAGATAATTTTGATAATCTGCCAAATCCAAATGATTATGATTATGTAGGATTAGCCTACCCTATTCATGGTTTTAATGCCCCATACCCTATTTTTGATTTAATAAAATTATTTCCAAAAACTAAAGATAAAAAAATATTTATATTAAAAACTTCCGGAGAACCTCTATCAATAAATAACATTTCATCAGAACCTTTAATGGCTAGATTAAATAAAAAAGGATATATACTTACAAATGAGTATCATTATGTTATGCCTTATAATTTGGTATTTAGACATACTGATGAGATGGCTTCAAAGATGTGGAATACTGCTAAAAAATTATGTGCTATAGATTTAAAAGAGATATTAGATAATAAAAAAGTATTTCTTAAAAAATTTCCTCTTTCAAGATTTATTGCTTTTCTTTTTAGAATAGAGCATCCTGCTATGAAAGTTAATGGCAATCTTTTTAAAGTAAAAAACATATGTACTCATTGTAATTTATGTGTAAAAAAATGCCCTGTTAATAATATTTATAATGATGATAATGGAGATATTAAATTTAAAAATAAGTGTGTTATGTGTGCAAGCTGTGCTTTTAGATGTCCAGTAAATGCTATAAATATAGGAATTCTTACAGCTTGGAAGGTAAATGGTCCATATAAATTTGAAAACCCTCCACAAAATCAAAAGAGTAAGCATGAAAATTATTGTAAAAAAGCTTATGAAAGATATTTTAAAAATGCTGAAGAAAAGATAAAAAATAATACACTATAATTATATTATTTGTAATTATAAGTTTTTGTTGTATAATTTTGCATTATTCTTATTGATTTTAATTTTCTATAAAAAGAGTTTGTATGACAAATAATATAAAAAAAAATATATGCATAATAACAGATATTAATGGTATATATGGCTATGGACATTTTACTAGAATGAGCCTTATTGCTAATAGATTAAGCGATATATATGATTTTACTTTTTCATCTGTAAATAAGAAAAGCGAATTATATAAAAAAGCTGATATAAAAACTATTCAATTTGAAAATATAAAAGATATATCTCCTTATATAATATTGGTTGATGCGAGAGAGGTTGAAGAGAAATATATAAGTTATTTTAAAAAAATATCATCTGTTATAATAGTGGATAGTATTGGAAGCGAGAGGAGGTTAGCTGATATTGTAATAGAGATGCTCCCTAATTTGGATAACTCTAAGGAGGTAAATATTAAGCCATTTATTACTACTATATTAAATAATTCTATAAAACCTACATATAATGAAAAATCTCCTATACTTGTTTATTTGGGCTTTAATAAAAAATTAAAAGATAAAGCAATTCAAATAATATCAAAAATAACTCATAAAAAATTTGTAATAATAGATTTTAAAAGAGAAAGTGAGTTTTCTAATATAGAATATATTGATTTTTCAAAGGATATATTTACTAATTCATATTCTGCAGTTATAACATATTTTGGGCTTACCGCTTTTGAATGTATAGAGTCAAAGATTCCTACTATACTATTTTCTCCTACTAAATATCATGATGAATTAGCTAATAAGTGCGATGACATATTTTTTAATTTAGGATTTTTTGAAGATGCTGATATTGATGAAAGTATAAAAAAAATAGAGAGTTTTATAAACAATAAAGAAAAGCAAAATAGTTTAATAGAGAATGCTCGGCAAATAAATACTGATGAATCTATAGAGAGACTAAAGACAATTTTTTATAATATAAAAGATTTTAAAGATATAAAATGTCCTTTCTGCAAAAGCACCAATATAGAAAGAAAAAATAGAAATTTGGAATCTAATTTATATAAATGCCACCATTGTAATACTTTGTTTAGAAAATATTTTTTATCTCCTTTTACAGATTATTCATCAAAATATTTTGTAGAGGATTATAAAAAACAATATGGAAAAACTTATGAAGAAGATGTTGAAAATTTAAGCCGCTTGGCAAAAAGAAGAATAGAAAAGATAAAAAAAATAAAACCAAATGGAAGAGTTTTAGATATTGGAAGTGCGATGGGCTTTTTTCTTAGAGAGGCTTCTAATTATGGATATATCACTGAGGGTATAGAGATAAGCGAGTATGCTTCAAATTACTGTGTTAATACACTACACCTAAATGTTCATAATTGTTCTTTACTTGATTTTAATTATATAGAAAAAAAATATGATATAATCACTGCTTGGTATGTTGTAGAGCATATTTATAATTTTGATAAAATTTTTGAAAGTATTTTATATTCTTTAAAAGATGATGGTATATTTGCTTTAGCTATGCCTAATGGTTATGGGGTAAGCGGTAGGTTTAATAAAAATTATTATTCTATAGTTCCGAGCGATCATGCTTTTGAGGCTAATCCTAAATCTTTGGATATGTTTTTTGCTAAATATTCACTTAAAAGAATTAGTTTAGAAAATCAGAGTGTTTATTATAATAGATTTACTGATGTATTTAAGATTTTTAAAAACTCTAAAGCTTCTGAAAAATTATATAAAAAACTTGCACAAAGATTTAATCTTGGAGATACATTTGAGTGTATATATCAAAAGGTAAAGTAATATATTGCAATAATAATTTTATTGTTTATAATAAAAGTTAACATATTTTATTTAATTTTAAATTGCTAAAAATGGAAGAAGATAAATATATTTTTGAAAAATTAAAACTAAATTTAGACATAAACTTTCCTGTAGATAATGATAAAGAATATTCTAATAATAATTTTAATAATGATGAAGAAAGTTTAGTAGTATTAGAAACAAAAAGAAATATATCAAAAATAAAAGAATATTCAAAAGATATTAATGACGCTGAACTTAATCCTGCTTTATCTGAAATGATTTCTATACTTGACAATATGGTTGCTTATTCTAAGGCTAACAAAGAAGGTGAGAAAAAACTTCAAAAGATAAATGAATATCATCTTCCAACTGCTATAAAAATGCTTAAATATTATATTGACTTTTGCAATTTGCCTGTTAAAAATGCTAATATAGAAAACACTTCTTTAGAGATAGAAGATGCTATAATCAAATTGAATGAGGCATTAAAAAAAATGCTTCTTGAGATGAATGAAAATAAATTAATTGATATAAATAGCGATATAGATGTACTAAAAAACATGCTTGAAAAAGATGGATTAATATAATTTTTTGGAGGTTTTTATTTATGCAAGAAAATAATAATAATTCTTTAAGTTTAGATATTCAAAAAAGTATAGATTCTAAAATAAGTGATAGTGACAATAACAAAATAAAAGAGTTATCTAATAGTATAAATTTAGAAGATTCTATTTCTATAATGTCTTATGGTTCTGCTGCACAAAATAAAATGGTTCAATTTTCTGAAAATACATTAAGCACTGTGATGAATAAAGATTTGGAAGATATAGGAAATACTATTAGTGATTTAATAGTAGAGCTTAAAGGTTTTGATATAGAAAAAGAATCTAAAGGTATATTTGGTTTTTTTAAGAAAGGTGTTAATAATTTAAGCAAATTAAAAACTAAATATTCTAAAGTTGAAGTTAATATTGACGGTATAATAAAGATATTAGAAAATCATCAAAGAACATTATTAAAAGATATTAGTATATTAGACCAAATGTATGATTATAATTTGGATTATTTAAAAGAACTTGAATTATATATTAAAGCTGGAAAAGAGAAATTAAATAATGATATAAACAAAAAAATATTAGAATTAGAAGAAAAAGCAAAACAAACTAACTCCCAAGAAGATGCACAGGCTGTAAGAGATTATAAAGATTTAGCTAATAGATTTGAAAAGAGACTTCATGATTTAGAGCTAACTAAAGCAGTATCAATACAAACTATACCGCAAATAAGAATGGTTCAAAATAATAATGTTGTTATGAGCGAAAAGATTCAGTCTACACTCGTTAATACTATACCTTTGTGGAAGAATCAGATGGTATTAGCTATAGGGCTTCATCATTCTAATGAAGCAGCAAAAGCACAAAGAGCAGTTACTGACACCACTAATGAACTTCTTAGAAAAAATGCTGATATGCTAAAAACTTCTACTATAGAAACAGCAAAAGAGTCTGAAAGAGCTATAGTTGATATTGAAACATTAAAACACACAAATGAACAACTAATTTCTACATTGGACGAAGTAATAAAGATACAGAATGAGGGAAGAGAAAAAAGAAAAAATGCTGAAATGGAATTAGCAAACATTGAGAACGAACTTAAAAACAAAATATTGAATGCAAAAGAATAATTATGATTTATTTAAAATATGTTTTTAATAATGAATGTAATGGCAATATAGAAAGTTTATCAAACGAGATGGCTTATAAGCATTATAATAAAGATAGTTTAATAATAAAAAGAAATAATAATGGTAAGCCTTATTTTGAAAATGAGAATAATATATTTTTTAATGGTTCTCATAGTAAAGATTTAATTTGTATTGGAATGTCTGATGATGCTATAGGAGTTGATGCTGAGTTTATTAAAGAGAGAAAATTTTTAGATATTGCAAGCGAATATTTTTATTTTAAAGAGTGTAAGTTTTTAAAATCTTCAAAGAAATTAGAAATAGATTTTTTTACTTTATGGACATTAAAAGAGGCTTATATAAAAAAACTTGGCAAGGTAATTTTTGATATAAAAGATTCTATAGAAATAGATTTAGATGAAAGAGTAATATATAATGCTGATAATTTATTTTTTGCTACATTTATTCTTGATGATTCTTATATAATAAGTTTATGTTCTGATATAAAAGATAGAGATGTTACAATAAAAACAGATGATTTTAATTTCAATATGATATTTTCTTATCCTGTACTCCCTCAAATAGATATTTCTATATAATATTTTTATTATGTAAAAATGTATCGTATATAAATTATTTCATAATTTTATAAAAATATACTATATAAAATAAAACTATATATAATATTTGCTGCATAAAAATATTATAAAAAATAATTATCTTATATATATGCAAATTTTACCGAATATGATAAACAGAATTATACTAAAAATATTATAGGATTGTTTTTGTGCTTTTGGGAAATGACGCTTACAACAAGTTTATTGAATATGTAGAAAATAATATAGATTTTGAGTTTCTATCACATATACCGGGTTATGATAAAAGTTATGAAGTTCAAAGAGAATCTATTATTAAACTTATAAAAAAATCTAATAATAATGAATCTTTTATAGATTATACGGCATATACTTATCAAACTCTAAAAAGTAATATAATAAAACAGATAGTATTTACTAGAATAAAAAATGAAAACGGAGAGGAATATTCTTTTATTAATGATGATAAATTTAATCTTACTGATGATGAGTTAATTAATTATTTATCTGTACTTTTAATATTAAAAGATATAATGCATACAAGCTATATTGCATATCTTCCTATTTACAACGAATATAAATATGATGTTAAGGAGTTTAGAGATAAAGCAAAAGAAATGATAGATAATTCTATTGATAATATATCTACTTTAGAGAATATTAATCCAATATTTATAGCAATAGCTGCAAAAAGCATATTACCGTATTCAATCAAAAATGATGAGTTATCTTCTTCATCAAGACTTATAGCTATTTTGTTTAATATATCTAGGATAATATCATCATATCCATATGTTGAAGAAAATATATTACATACTCAGCCTATATTTGTAAGTGCTGTATATAATTTGGTAAATAATGCTTCATTTTTGGGATTAGATTATAATATGATTAAAAAATTGTATGATATAGCAAAAACAGGGGAAATAGAGTGGAAAAACTAATTAAATATAATATTAATTTTATAGCAGCAGCAATATCTTCTTTAACTATTATATCTATGTGTGCATATATGATACTCAATGTTAATATATATATAATGAATATATTAATTTGTATAGAGTTTTTATGTTCATTTTATTTTGTATGTGTATTCTTTTATAATGTTAAGAAATATTCTAGGATTGAACTATTTTTTTATCTAGTTATTTATTTGATGCCTTTTATATTATCTATATTGGGATTATTTTATGCTTTTAATTTCTTCTCGCTTGATAGAATATTTTTAAGAGAAAGTATAATTGCTTCTTTTTTAACTAGAATATATCATGTAATATTTATTTTTTATATTAGTCATATAATATATTTTTTCTATTTATTTAGCATTGAAAATAACAATACTTTTTTCTCTTCTTTATCATCAAATTTTGTAGTATGTGTATCAATAGTTGTTGCTTTAATATTTATGATATTATACAGCATTTTTAATTGGGCATTTAACGGCAGGATTTCTAGTTCTTATAGTGATGTAAAAGATAATATTATATATGAAGCACAAACTACTTTTTCTTTGGAATCCGATAATATAGATTATGAAGGATTTGCAAATAGTTATGATGCAGCTTTAATTTATTATGATAATGAACTTAAATATCAGGAAGATGATTGGGATACTTTTAAAAAGAAGCATTTATTATTTGAAACAGCCATATATCAGGGAGAAGGTTTTTTTATACTTAGCAGCGGTAAAAAGTTTACATATTCTTATTATATTTTTATTTTGGCATATGTTATAGTTAATTCTCTAATCTTAGTATTTTCTATATTCTTCTTTAAAATATTTTTGGATAAAAAATTTAATAGCTATATAAATATTATGATAAAAGGTTTTAAAGAAGATAGTTATATTTATGCAATAGACACAGAAAAAATGGATAATACAGAAATAAAAGAACTCTCTGAATTATATAATAAAAAGCTATTAAGCTATAAATATAGAGAAAGATACGTCAAGATGTTTACAAGATAATTTCTCCGCACGTTTAATTGGTTTTAAAATATAAGTTTATTAATAATAACATTTTTATTTTATGTATAAATTCATTAATCGTGCGGTTTTAATTTTTAATTTAATAAAATTTTATAAATAATTTCAATTAAAATCATATAAAAAATTGACAAAATAATTATTTAAAGTATAATATTTTTATATGAAAAGCTTTATTTTCTTAACAAGACAAGACAAGACAAGACAAGACAAGACAAGACAAGACAAGACAAGACAAGACAAGACAAGACAAGACAAGACAATGAGATAAGTTTAAACTTTTCAAATTATTTATTATTATCTATTTTATATTATTTTCAGTCGATATTTTCTTTGCACAATTTTTTTAATCATATAGTTTTTAATAACATTTCAATAATTTCAACTATTAATCAAAGTATTTTAAAAGAGCTTAAAACCCTAGTTTTTGAGGGAGTGCGGAATTACAATAATAGTACGAATATAGACTTTATTTTACGCGAGCTTGAAACCCTAATATATGAGAGCAAACATTTTTTAAGAATGTTTATAATAAAATTAATTTTAAGGAGTTTTACTATGAGTAAAAAAATTCTAACAATCTTTTTAAGCCTATTTTTAGTGGGCATCTTCTCAATAAGCTGTTCCAATTCTGACAAAACGGGTTCTACTATTGATGATTCAAAAGGGATAGAGCAGTTTAACGGCAATACTTATGTATCAACAAAAACTTTTGATGCTTCGGGTTATGGTCCAACTTTAACGGCAGCATATGCATGGGTATCAGTAAAAGATGGAAAATTAGCTATACGTCCTGATGCTAATGATGCTACTGCACCTAGTAGTTTTGATGGATTTTATATACCTACTGTAAATGGCTCTGGTGCTGATTATACTTTTGATTCTGGTGATGGTAGGGTATCAGGTACTTTAAAATTTACTGATACTTCTGTAACAGTTAGATTTACAAAAAATACAGTAGTACCTGATACTATAGGTAAGGATATAGTTTGTAATAAAAAATAATAATCTATTATATTTTTACTAAAAGGCTTTACTTGAAGGTTTAAAAAATTTTAAGGTGAAGCCTTTTATTTTTACACTATATAAAAAATTATTGTGGTTTTAGTTTAACTTTAATATATAATTAATTTATCATAAAAGCAAAGGAGTTCGTTATGTCTCAAAATTTTTACTGTGAATACTGCGGAGCTAAATATTCTTCAATAGCTTCACTTACTAACGGTTACTGTCATAGGCATCCAAATGGTACAAATAAAGGAAAACATAAACTTTATGAGGGAGGAGAAAAGTCGGAATATTTCTGTAAGTATTGCGGAACTAAAAACAAATCTTTGCAGTCATTAACTAATGGTTATTGTCCTAGACACCCTAATGGTACTAATAAAGGTAAGCATGCACCTGCTTTATAATTGAGGGGGATTAATGAATTATACAATTGAAGATTTAAAAAATACTTGGCAATTTCCATTCGAGAGATCAAATGAAATTATAAAAGATATTTTTTATGTAGAGAGATAAAATTTTAATTGTCATTTTTATTAAGATAATCTATTGCTCTTTTTAATATTTCAATATCATCCTTAAATCTACCTAATCCTGTATTACAACTATCACATATCCATTCTCTAGCTTTACCTGTAACATGATTATGATCCTTTACTAAATTAGCAGTTACACCAACAATACTAGTTTTTTCACATATTGGGCATTTAAATATACTATTTTTAGCTGGCTTAATTGATTCCATTCTTTTTTCTTCATCTTTCATCATAGGAGTACCATTTATATCTTTCCTACACATTCTACATGAAGGTCTAGTAGTTTTTATGCCTTTAGCATCTGTTTGATTAATTTCAAAATCTTCATTATTTTTTAATATATGGCATATATTACATATTTTCTTACTAAATCCTTTGCCTGTATTATTAACATTAATTTCTTCCATAAAATTACTTGGAATATTTAAAACTATATTCTTTCCAATAAATAAAACATTAATATTATTTGAATCATAATTTATTAACTTAGCTACAGAATTAGGTAGAATATTAATACCATTATATTTTATTAATTTAGTATTAACTAAATAAACATTTTTACTTTTCATAGAGATTATTTTCGACTTTATTTAATCTCTGTTTAGCTATTTTTATATAATCTTCACTTATATCAACACCAATATAATTTCTTTTGTTTATCAATGCCATTTTACAAGTAGTACCACTACCACACATAGGATCAAAAACAATATCGTTTTCATTACTCCAAGATAGTATATGATCTTCTGCTAATTTCTCTGGAAATACAGCAGGATGTTTAAAAGCTTCTCTATCTGCTGTAGTACCACCAAATCCTACAGCATAAAACCATATATTATTTTTAGTCTTTTCTGTTTTCAACTCTTTTAAAACTTTTTTATTCACTCCATCAGATTTTTTATTTGCTACAAGTTTTTCAAAACCACTCCTAACAGTTTTTTCTTTTATTGGATTAAATGTTTTTGGTTTACCTTTTGAAAGTATAAACATGTATTCATAACAATTAGTATAAGCATTAGATCTCATAAAAGGAGTATTTTTTTTTGCATATATCATAACATCGTGCATAAAAAAACCTATTTCTTGAAAATATAAAGCTTGCCTAAAGCTAGTTAAAGATCTTCCTTTATTTATTTTATCCCCAACTACCCATACTACAACACCACCTTTTTTTGTAATTCTATATAAATTTAAAGCTATAGAATCAAAATCAAAACTATATCCATTATAGCATCTTAAATTATCATATGGTGGAGAGGTTATAGTAAGATCTATGCAATTGTCAGGTAATTTTTTCATAAAGTCTACACAGTCAGATATAAATAAATTATTTAATATATTATCAACTTTAAATACACAATCTATATCATTTAATTTTTCATAATCTAGATTATTACTATCTATAAACAATGTATCTTCAATGATTTCATTTAAATTTTTATTTTTAGATTCGGTCATATTATTTAACATTTAATTTTGCCTTTATAATTTATTTTTATTTATTATAAGTGTGTAAATTAATTTTATAAAAACTATATTATAAATATAGTAAAAATTATTTTATTTATATATTTTCTATTAGTGTTTATATATTTATTTTATCCAATTAGTAAGTTTTTAGCATTGTTAAAATATTATATGTTATGCAAAATCATAAATCAATATGTATACAATCTGAATTGTTAAGGAGTATGAGATATTGGACATTTTTTAGTATAAAAAAAGCAGTATCCTTGTTATAATATTTTGAACATAAAACAAATAAAAAGGATGCTACTATGAAAAAAGATTATAGCACAGAATTTAAATTATTTATAGTGGATGAAGCATTAGAAACTAAAAATATTAAAAGATTTCTAAAGATAGAAGAAATACCCAAATCTACTTTTTATACTTGGATTAAGAAATATAAAAATACTGGAACAGTTGCTAATTTTAGTACTAGACCGAAAACTTCTCCAAATATCTTTAATAATCAAGAAGCTATTAATTTAATTATTAAACTCTATACTGAAGAGTATAGGGGAAAACATTATATTAAAGCATATTTAAATCGTGAAGGCATTAAGATAGGTGTTACAGCTATAGAGAATGTACTAAAAAGAAATAATCTTTGGAGATATAAAACAAAAAAGAAAAAGAAGCGATATGATAAACGAAAATTTGTCTCTAAAATACAAAAAGAAGGCAAAATAGTTCAAATAGATACTAAATATATCAAATTAGGCAGAAAAACAGTCTATCAGTTCACTGCTGTAGATTTAGCTACTCGTTATAGTTGGAGGCAAATCTATGAGGATAAAACACCTTATAGTGCTTTATCTTTCTTAAAGTATGTCTTAAAAACTTCACCTTTTAAGATACAAGCTATACAGACCGATAATGGTATGGAATATACATACCGCTGTATTAATACTCCTAAAATAAATATTTTTGATGAATACTGCTTAAAAAATAAATTAGAGAGGAGATATATTCCTGTAGCAACACCAAGATACAATGGCGTAGTAGAAAGAGTACACGGTATAGACGAAAGAGAATTTTATTCACGATTAAATAAAAATATAACTGTAGAATTATTGAGAGAAAAATTAAAAGAATATACACATTTTTATAACAATCAAAGATTGATTTCTTCGTTAGGTTATATTACAATCAAAGAAAGAATCAAAAATATTATAGCAAGTAAAAGTACAATATCTATGGCTCCATGACATATACAATCTGAATAATAAAAATTAAAAAAAATTCATAATACATTTCTCATACTTTTTAAAAAATTATAATATACAAAACATTATTAGGTTAATTTATATATGAATAATACTATAGAAACAATAATTAATGATTATATAGAACATGCAACACAAAAAATAATGTAGATGCTATAGTTCTTGCTGGCTCTCAAACTAGTTTAATTAACGATAATATGTCAGATTATGATATTTATGTTTATTCTAAAGATAAAATAAATATAGAAATGAGAGAGAAATTCGCAAAAAAATATTCAGTGAATTATGAAATAGAAAATAATTATTTTGAACATGGAGATGAGATTATACTAAAAGAAAATAATATATGTTTAGATTTTATGTATAGAGATATTTCTTTTATAGAAAATGAAATTAACTATGTGTGGAGAAATTATAATTCAAAAATAGGCTACACTACAGCATTTTTATACAATATAAAAAACTCTAAAATTCTTTACGAGAGTAATGATTCCTTTAGAAATTTTCAAAAAGAATTAAATAAAGATTATCCTAAAAAACTTAAAGATAATATAATAGAAAAAAACTATAATGTTATGTATGCTAAAAAATCAGTTTCATTTTACGAACAATTAGAAAATGCAGTAAAAAGAAATGATATTGTTAGTATTAATCACAGAATAACTGCTATATTAGCATCATATTTTGATATATTATTTGCTATAAATGAAGAGCTTCATGTTGGTGAGAAAAAACTTATAAGTTACGCTAAAAAATTATGTAAAAAATTGCCAGATAATTTTGATAAAGACATAGAAGATATTATAAATAATAATAATATTTTAGAAAAAGTGAAAAATCTTATTGGAAATATTAGAAAATTTTTTTAAATTTAAAATATAACTGTATATTTACTTTATTGACAAATATATAGCTATATATTATTCTATTTTTTTTATTATTTATTAAAAATAAAGGAAATTTAATGGATTTAGAAAAAAATGTTATATATGAAGATGATGATTTACTCTCCCCAATAGACGTTTCAAAGATATTAGGAGTGTCGAGAACAACTGTAAATTATTGGGTAAGACATTATGGACTTAAAGCAGACCTCACACCGGGCAAAAGATACAAAATTAGATATGCTGATTTAAAAGTATTTTTAGCATTCAATAAAAGAGAGAAAAGAGTAAAATTAAAAAGAAAAGTATCTAAATACAAAATAGCAATTATAGAGCCAATTGAAATTACAAGAAAAAACTATTTACAATGGCTTAAAAATGATTATGAAGTTTCTATAGTATCTAATTTAACTAATCCATTAAATGAATTAAAAAAAATACTTCCAGATATTATTCTAATGGATATTAATTTATCTGATGATAAGGATTATTTTTATTTATTAGATGAGATAAAAAAAGAAATAAGTTTAAGAATGGCACTTATTATTATAATCACAAAAAAATATAATGAAGATGATGTAGTTAATGGACTTGAAAAGGGAGCTTGCGATTATGTACAAAAACCTGTGGGTCAAAACGAATTAAATGCAAGAATAAGAAATGCTTTAAGGTTTTATGTAGATATTTAAAGCATATTAACAGGGTCTATATCTATTTCTATATAGTTGCCTTTTTGAGGTATAAATGATTTATTTAAACTTTCAAAAAACTCTTTTAAAAGTAAATGAGATGTAGTTTTTATTAAAATATTCCATCTATAATATTTATTTAGCTTACTCATAGTGCAAGATGTAGCACCTAATATTTCCACTTTTTCAGTATATTTATATGTAAGAGTTCTAGCCAAATCTGCTATAATATTAGCATCACTTGATACTTTTTTTTCATCTATCCCTCGTACAACAATTCTCACCAACCTCAAGAAGGGAGGATAAGGAAGTCCTGTAGTATGTTTTCTATTTTCTATTTCTCTATTGTAAAAAGAAATATAATCATGCTCTTTGGCATAAAGTATTGAATAATGATTAGTATTAAATGCCTGAATATAAACAACGCCTTTTTTATCACCCCTTCCGCTTCTTCCAGCAACTTGGGTTATTAAATTAAAAGTTCTCTCAGCACTTCTAAAATCTGGTATATGAAGCGACATATCAGCAAGCAAAACACCAACCAAAGTAACATTAGGAAAATCAAGCCCCTTAGCTATCATTTGAGTGCCAATTAAAATATCTATTTGTTTATCTGCAAACCTTTTGAATATATCTTCATATTTTTTTGTTCCGCCAACAGTTTCTTGGTCCATTCTCTCTATAACAGCATTTGGAAATAAAGTATTAAGATTCTCCTCAACTTTTTCTGTACCAGTTCCAATTCTCTCAAAATGCCCAATATTACATTTATCGCATAACTCTTCTACAAATTGAGTATAACCGCAGTAATGGCACATAACAACATTCTTTTTTTTATGATAAGTAAGCGAAACAGAACAATTAGGACATTCCAATACCACTCCGCAATGAGAACAGCTCACCACTGGTGCATATCCTTTTCTGTTTAAAAATAATATTATTTGCTCTTTAAGCTCTAGTTTTTTATTAATCTCTTCCACCAGTGTTTGGGTAAGCATTGGAAAAGAATCAGCCCTCTTTTCTTTTTTTAAATCCAAAATCTTAACTTCAGGCATATTAATTGATGATGCTCTTTTAGTTAGAGTGAGAAGTTCTATAGTGCCATTTAAAGCATGATAATAGCTTTCAAGAGAAGGAGTAGCACTTCCCAAAATAAGCGTAGCATTTTCTCTTTCTTTTCTATAGAAAGCAATTTGCCTTGCATGATATCTCGGAGTTTCATTTGACTTATAGCTAGTTTCATGCTCTTCATCTATCACTATAATACCGAGATTAGGCGTAGGAGAAAATATAGCACTTCTTGCCCCTATCACAATTTTTATCTCATTATTTCTTATCATCTGCCAATATCTATATTTAGCAGTAGGAGATAATTTACTGTGAAGCACAGCAATTTTCCCTTCAAACCTTTCAGCAAATCTTTTGATGGTTTGAGGAGTGAGGGATATTTCTGGAAGTATTACAATAGCCTGTTTTCCTAAATCCACTACCCTTTTTATAGCCTGCAAATAAACTTCTGTCTTACCGCTTCCAGTAACACCATGAAGTAAAAAACTTTTAGCTTTTTTCTCTTCTATACTTTTTAATATTGTATTTAAAACATTTTCTTGTTCATCATTAAGTTTTAAATAAGGCTTTTGTTTTACTTTTATAGGTTTTGGCGTAGTTTTCTTTTTGGAAGGATTTCCAGCAGGTAAAGCAGCAAATAGTGCCTCACCATAGGAAGAATGATAATATCTGCTCATCCATTTAGCTAAATTAAATTCATTTTCAGAGCATATAGGTTCAAGGTCTATTCTAGTTGTGATAGGCAGTACTTTATAATCTCCGTCAAGTGTATCAGTTTCCTCTATTACAATCCCCTTAGTACCTCTATTTCTTATAGGAGCTATAACCCTACAACCTATCAAACTATCATTTATATCATCAGGTTTTTTGTATGTAAGTACCTTATCTATAGGAAGGTTAAAAACGACTTTAACATACATTACATTTTTTCACGGCGTTTTTTATCTTCATATTTAGACATACAATTAATACATCTTAAAGTATATGGTATTGCAGTTAATCTCTCTTCATTAATTTCTTCTTTACAATCTATGCATTTACCATAAGAACCATCTTCAATTCTTTTAAGAGCATTATTAAGCATATCTAATCTGTCTCTTTCTTTTTGCGAAAAAGATACTAAACTTTGTTTTTCATAAGCCTGAAAAGCTATATCAGCCAAATCACCATGAGCATCTTCTTTAAGTGTTTCGTAAGATTCATTTCCGCTTAATAGTTCGTCTAAAGTCTTTCTTTTTTCTTCTAATATTAAATCTTTAAATTTCTTTAATTTTTTAGCATTCATTTCTTAAACACCTTATATAATATTTTAAGAGAATAATATATAATTAACGTTTTGAGAATTGGAATAGCTTTCTAGCACCAGATCTACCGTATTTTTTACGTTCAACCACACGAGAATCTCTTGTAAGGAAACCGTTACGCTTCAAAGTAGTTCTAAAGTCTTGACTCTCACCTATTAAGGCTTTAGCTATACCATGTCTAACAGCATCAGCTTGAGCAGAAACTCCGCCTCCGCGTACATTAGCATATACATCATATTTACCTAAATTTCCTGTTACTTTTAAAGCGTCTTCTACAACTTTAAGTAAAGCTGCTCTGTTACAGAAATATTCAGCATAATTTTTACCATTTATTAAAATTTTACCGCTTCCTAAAGCTATACGAACTCTAGCATTAGCAGTTTTTCTTTTGCCTGTGAATATAGTTAATTGTTTAGATGCCATTTTTTAACTCCTAATTATATATTTACAACTGTAGGTTTATTAGCTTCATGCTGATGTTCGCTGCCAGCATATACTTTTAATTTTTTAAGATGCTGTCTGCCTAATGGATTATGTGAAAGCATACCTTTAACAGCTATTTTTACCATTCTTTCAGGATTTTTATCTAATAGTTCACCATAGCTTACAGATTTTATACCGCCAGGATAACCTGTGTGTCTGTAATGTATTTTGCCTTTCTTTTTGTTTCCTGTTAATACTATATCTTTAGCATTAATAATAATAACATAATCGCCATTATCTAAGTTGTAAGCATAATCAACTTTATGTTTTCCTTTCAATAAATAAGCTGCTCTGCTTGCAACTCTTCCTAAAGATTTACCTTTAGCATCTATAATAAGCCAGTTTTGTTTTATATCTTTTTGGGATAAAACATAAGTACTATCTTTTGTTTTTAAAGTTTTCTTATCCATAATACACCTTCTAAAAGTTTTTAAATATTGTGGTTTGTTCTAAAATGTAACGAGTGATTAATTATAACACAAATAACTAATGAAGTCAAATTTTTCTAAGCTTTTATAACACTTTTTTATTTTTTAATATAACAATTCTAATTACTATAAATATAAAATTAGTAATATTTAAATAAAAATTATTTATTAAATATTTTATTTCTTCTTAGTTCTGAAATAATAACCCCAAATAATGTTAAAAACATGCCTAAAATAGATATAAAAGTTACTTTCTCTTTAAGTATAATAATAGAAACTATAATAGTAATAACTGGAGTTAAATATACATATATATTAGTTTTAATAGCCCCTATCAAATAAGTAGCCTTATTCCATATAATAAAACATATACCAGAAGCAAAAGTTGCTACAAATATCATATTAAATAATGTTACTGGTTTTTTTAATGCTAAAAAATTTGGGCTAAAATCTAAAAACAAAAATGAAGGAATCATAAATATTATTCCATAAAATATAATTTTTCTAGTAGATAAAATAACATCATATTTTTTATCTGTAATCTTTGTTATCAAAACAGAATAAAGTCCCCATCCCATACTTGATATTATTGCTAAAATATCTCCAAAAGGATTTAATTGAAGTTCTATTTTACCATTAAAACTCAATATGATAATACCTATAATTGATATAATAAATCCAATAAAGAAATTTATATACGGCTTATCTATTTTTAATATAAATGAAAATATACCTGTAAATAAAGGAGCTGCTGCTATTATGACACTAACATTTGATGCCAAAGAATAATCTATAGCTAAATTTAAAAACAAATTATATATAGTGATACCTGTTAAACCGCAAAGTGCAAAATATATTTCATCTTTTTTATTTTCAAGCACAAGTCTTTTAGGTTTTATTATTAATAAAAATAAATAGCCTATTACAAACTGCATCACAAGTAATTCAAGAGGAGTAAAGTCTTCCAATAATATCTTAGTAGAAACATAAAGAGAAGACCAAAAAAATACACTTAAAAATGCTAAAAAATGTCCTAATAAATATTGTCCCATAAATTATTCCATAAAAGTCTTTTTTATTTTTTCATTAAAAAATTGATATTAGAATGAAATCTAGAAAGATAATTCCTTCCTAAATCTATGGAATCATAAATCCAGCCCCATAATGCCCATATATAATTTGACATCATCTGACCTATAATTATTTCTTCATAGGTTATATCTTTATAAATTTCTATAAATTTCATTATTTGATCTTTGTTTAATTCTAATTCGGCTGTGAAATTACCAAGCTCCCACAATATAGAACTAAAACCTGCATATTCAAAATCAACAAATTTTATTATTTCACCATTATACATTATATTAGGAAGCTGTAAATCTCTATGACATAATACTTGCTTACCTTTATCCATATCTCTAGCTAAATTTAATAAGAATTTATGTTCTGATTTATTAACTATTTTTATTTGAGAAAGGTTTTCATAATTTTCTATTTCTTCTACCATAGAAATAATTTTAAAATCCATATGATCTTCATGACTAATATTATGAAGTTTTTTCATTTGCTCTGCAATCAAAGGAAAAATAATATCACAATTTTTTAAATCATTAAAATCTAAAGACCTATATCCATATAAAAAATCAGTCAATTTTATATCACTTTCATAAAAATCACTTTTTGGTACTATGTCTTTATCATATATAAGAGATAATATTTTCTTTTCAGAAGTTCTATCTATTATATTTTCTGTACCTTTACCAGGTATTCTTATAATTTTATCTTCACCTAAAAATTTAATTTTATAGTTAACATTTGTTATCCCTGCAAGTTTATCAATTTTTCCATCATCAGAACATTGTTCAGCTATTTCTTTTGGGGTTATCAAATCATGATATAAAGCATCTTTAAAAGAATCTATTTCAACATATAAATCATCATGATTAAAAGCATAAAAATTTATTTTATTTATTGATCTTAAAACACAATATTCCCAATATTCATCATCAGACGTATTAAGAAGTTCTTCCTTTAAAATTTTCACATCTTCTTCATTATCAAATACTGCTATACCATCTCCATAACCACTTGTAGCATTGGTATCTATATCTATTAATTTAAAATTCCTATCAACTATATATCCCCAAGATGTAACACCATCTACTATTTTCTGAGCTAAAAACTGAGATGAATCTGATCTTATATAAGAAAAAAAATTATTTTTTAAATATAGATCTCCATTAAATATCATTGTACCTTTTACTATCTCATCTATAACAAATTTTAATGAAGCACTGCTATTTTTAACTGCATAATCATTATATATAACTTTTTTAAATCCAAGTTTTTCTTTATATTCATCAAACATTTCATGTTTATATCCTGCAACAACAACTATATCATCTACTCCATTATTCTTTAATATTTTTACCATATTCTCAAGCAATGTTTTTCCGTTTATTTTCAATAATGGCTTAGGTTTTATTAAAGTCATTGGTGCTAATCTAGTTCCTTTTCCTGCAGCAAGTATTATAGCTTTCATAACATCACCTTAATTTATATAGATAAATCAGCAAGCATATTTTTTATATAATCAGCAGATCTTTTAGCAGATTCACCAGGATACATATAAGCTTCTTCTTTTGCTTTAATAATATTATCTCTTAATGCATTATTATTAATTGTTTGAGATATTATAGAAGAAATATTTGAAAAATTGCTTTCATCTAACTTAAAACTTATTTTTGGCAGAGTTTCAAAAGTCCATACTTCTTCATCTATCTCTATTGCATCTGTACCTCTTTTATCAAATACAAAACTTGGTATTATAACAGGCTTTTCAAATAAAAACAAATAATCAAATATAACACCTGAAAAATCGGATATCATAATATCAGCTCTTGATAATGAATAAATATTTAATCTGTTGAAATCCCATTCGACATTATCTTTGTCTTTATATCTTTCTTTAAATTTATCCAAAATATCTTTATCAGATATTATAGATTGAGGATGAGGTCTTATTATAACATTGTAATCTGAATTAACTATATTATCTATTAGTTTTTCACCAAATCTCCTAAAAATACAATTCATACCCCAAGATGGAGCTAACAATACTGTTTTTCTATTATCTTTATATTTTCCTTTTAATTCTTTAACAACAGTACTTTTAAGTTTAGACAATTCATCTAAATATGGACTTCCTACAACATATAAATCTTTTATAATAGCATTTCTTTTTCTTTCTAGCTCGCGTATATCTCTTATTTGATGTTCACCATTTAAAAATACAATATCAAAAAAATCCAATGAATACAAACAATAAGTAGATGTCTCTGCTGATGAATGGGTTATATGAATATATTTTTTTACTCCTTTAGAGCGTTTTAATTGAAATACATCTAAATTAGGTGTAGTCATTAAACAAATATCAGCTTCTATAAAATTTAGTTTAGCATAAGCCTTATTACCTACCCCTATAAACTCAGTATGAAGTAAATCATTTTTCATTTCAAAAATTTGATCATCTTCACTTGAACTATAATATATTACTGGTATTTCCAATTTTATAAGTTCCTCTATTATAGGCTTAAATACATTATAATATCTTTTATCTTCTCCATAAATTATTATTCTTGCCTTTTTTGAAGCTTCTGTTTCTATATTTTTACTTTTAGAAAAAGACATAGTTTTTAACTTTATCACTAATGCTTTTGATAAGAAGAAAAGTGTTCCTATTATACCAA
The DNA here is from genome assembly GCF_008016535.1 of Brachyspira pilosicoli. Taxonomy (GTDB): domain Bacteria; phylum Spirochaetota; class Brachyspiria; order Brachyspirales; family Brachyspiraceae; genus Brachyspira; species Brachyspira pilosicoli_A. The sequence continues at coordinate 18,086 of NZ_SAXY01000074.1, read as the reverse complement.
AAAGTGCTGAAAAAAGTAAACTTCCTGTTCCAGGGTCTATATATCCAAAAACATTATTTTGAATTAATATAAACAATGTTAAAATAGTAATTATCATATTTATTCCTAAAATTTAATATATCAATAAATAGTATAATTTTTTAATATAGAGATAAACTATTTTAATTGCGCTTCTTCTATATTTTTATTTTTTATATCTATTTTAAATTTTTCCCAATTATTTATATTAAATATGTTATCTTTAACATAATAATAATAGTTAAAATTATAATAATTATAAAATTGCTTACTAATCTCCCATTTGTTTAATTGAATTATATAAGCTCCATTTGTCTTATAATCATTTGTAATAATCTTATTATTAAACACATTTTTTATATTTGGTATATGTTTAACTGCTAAATAAGGAGTATCAGCTATAGTCATAAAGTTAGTATTTATTTCTATCGCACCTCTCTTGTTAAAATCTTTATATATAAGCAAAGCATTGTACCAAGAAGCAAATTTTAAATTACCATCAAATACTCTTGTATTAACATCTCGCCCATGATCTGAAACTAATATAATTTTTGTATTATCATAAACTTCATTCGTTTTTAAATATTCTATAAAATCGATTAAAATATTTATAGAAGCCACATTAGCATAAAAATGCCTTACACTCAATTCATCTTTATAAATTAATAAATCTTCATCTTTAACATTTTTCGATTCAAAATAAGGTAAACAATCAGAATCAAAAAACTGCGGTTCATGTGTTATCATATTATGAAGTATATTATAATAATTACCTTCTTCTTTTATATTGATTAAATCTTTAGTGTTCTTCAAAATAGCATAAGAATATATACTTGAATTAATATTAAAACTATCAATATTAAACCAATTACCATTACTGTAAAAATCATATCTTAAATTAATAGGAAGCATTCTTAATATAGAAAATCTTATAAATCTATTTTTTTGTTTTATCTTATTATACTCATTAATATTAAAATCAGCTAGATTAAAATATTTTGCAATACTATCTTTATCAATAACATTATTATTATAAGCTTTAACATTAGTATAATCTTTAAATATAGTTAAATCAGGTGTATATTGAAAATTAGCATAAACAGGCTCTAATATAGATGATTTATAACCATATTTTTCTAATGCTCTTGGCAACATTAATAACGCTTCATTATGTTTATCTTTTATACTATAATTGTTGTTTGTACTCAATTCATAAGGAAGATAATCATATCCCCCATATAAAGAAGCTATTGTAGCTGTAAAATCAGAAAAAGAAACTGTATTAGGATAAATAGTAAAACCATCTAATTTTTCTTTATACTCTGGATATCTTTCCAAAGCATCTATCCAGTAAGAATTTATAGCTCTGTCAAGGATAAAAACAAATATATTTTCACCTGTCTTTGATAAATTAAATATCTTTAAGCTATTACTATTATTAGCAATATAATCATTTTTCACAAAACTATTATGAGATTTTATAATTTTATAAATATTAAATGAAGAAATAAATACAAATACAATTAATATAATATAAAAAATATTAATAAGTATAGTATTATTTTTCTTTAAAATAAAAATCGTTAATAATAGAGATAATATAATTAATAACAGCATCAAAAATATTTCTTTAAAAGATGATATAAGCAAATTAGAATTATCAAATATCAAATCAGCATTAATATTTAAATAATTTCCTGTCATTATAAATGTGTTTATAAGTACAATAAAAACTAAAAAAACTATCAATAATGTCAAATAATTTTTAACTCTTTCAGAAAATAAAGAATATATAAATAAAGGGTAAAATAAAAATAATCCAATACATATAGATAAATTATTAAATATTAAATAAAAAGGATTAGTAAACTCTTGAGGGGAATTACCTATTAATGAAGTAGGTATAAATAAGCCAGACAATATACTTATAACAATACAAGATATAATAATCAATTTATCTCTAATAGATGTAAAAGAAAACTCCTCTTCTTTATTTTTAAATATCAATCTGTAAACATTACCTATGTTAACTATAAAAGTTAATATTAATAAAAAAGTATATATATTAATTGAATAAGATTTAGGAGATAATGTATAATAAATATCTATATTTTCATTTATAGTATTTATATCTTTATCTAATTCTACAATAGCATTTTTAGTATTAAGACCATTAAATTCTATTTTTTTTATGTGTTTTGTAAGCTTATTAACATTACCTCTAAATTCAAATATATCACTGCTTATAAATATTTTGCTGTAATATTTTATTCTAGCAGAGTATACATAATTATTATTATTTTTAATAAAAATAAAATTAAAATCAGATAAATACGCCTTTCTTTCTATTTTTCCTAAAGAGATTAATAATATAAATAATATTGTAACTATAATAAAAAATATATTATAAGCTTTTAATAATTTATGTTTATTAACTACAAATATATTATAAAGCTTGTATTCAATTACAATATTTTTTAATAAAGAAAACAAACAATTTATAGTCCAATAAAATAAAAGTCCTGAAGGTGAAGTATATAATAAAACTAAAAATATTAATGATACTATATATAAAGGAAGACTCTCCTTAAAATTTAATTTTTTAGAATAAACAAAACCTGCTAATAAGCTAAATGAAGTCATTACAAATGGAAGCAAATTAATACTAAAACTGCCTATATGAATTAAAGCATCAGGCTTAGATAAATCTTTAATGAATAAAAAAGGCACACCGTTTAATCCTGTTAAACTATGCACAAAATTATAAGCAGCCATAAAGAAAGGAATTTGTATTAAAAGTCCCAAAGTACCGCGAAAAGCATATATTGTTTTGTATCCATTTATTCTTTGACAAGCTCTAATTAATAAATATCTTTGATCTCCTTTATATACAGCCTTAATATTATCTATCATTGGCTTCATTTTATCTTGTATGGCTCTTTCTTTAGCCTGCCAAGATTCGGCTATATTATATAGAGGAAGCGACAAAAAATTTATACATATACTAAGTAAAAATAAACTTATACCATAACTTGATTTAAATACATTATTAAACAAATAGAATAATATTTCTATAATAAATTCTATAGGGTATATTAAAATATTATAAAGTATATCAAAAAACATTATAATCCTCCCAAGAAATGAGCTCTTTTGAGTTTATAATTTTTTGATAAAACACAAAGGATATGTTTTTTCTATGTAATGATAAAGACAAAAATAAATTATGAAGTGTTGACTGTTGACTGTTGACTGTTGACTGTTGACTGTTGACTGTTGACTGTTGACTGTTGACTGTTGACTGTTGACTGTTGACTGTTGACTGTTGACTGTCATTCTATCTCCGCTTTCAATCATTTTATACATTTTAACATTAAATTATAATTATTGCAATCATTTTTATAAAAAAAATTAAACAAATAAATATTTTTCAATAATTTAAACATAAAAAAAGCTGTAAAATAAATATATTTACAGCTTAAAAATATACATTATTGAAACTATTTAGTATAAATTTTGCCATTATGTTTTTCTTTTATTTTTGCAACGGTATCTGATATCATATTAACAGACTGCATAATATCATCAAACACATCAGGCTTTATAGACTGTGCCCCATCACATAAAGCATGCTCAGGGTCATTATGTACTTCTATAATCATACCGTCAGCACCTGCAGAAATTGCTGCTAAAGTGAGAGGAAGTGCCATCCAAGATTTGCCGCTTGCATGCGAAGGGTCGCCTATCACAGGTAAATGACTCAAACGCTTTATTGCAGGTATTGCTGATACATCGAAAGTGTTTCTTGTGTAAGTTTCAAATGTCCTCACCCCTCTCTCGCATAATACAACATTATCATTACCCTGATTAAGTATATATTCAGCACTCATTAGCCATTCTTCTATAGTATTAGCTAATCCTCTTTTTAAAAGTATTGGTTTTTTTAATTTACCAACCTCTTTTAAAAGCTCAAAGTTCTGCATATTTCTAGCACCAATTTGAATCATATCAACAGTATTTTCAAAATCCTCTAAATGTCTAATGGACACTATCTCACTTACTATAGGTATACCAACCTCTTCTCTTGCAAGTTTTAATATTTTAAGTCCGTCAAGTGCCAAACCTTGAAAAGCATAAGGAGAAGTTCTAGGCTTAAAAGCTCCTCCTCTAAGCATTGAAGCTCCTGAAGCTTTTACACTTTTTGCTATGCTTATTAATTGCTCCTCGCTTTCTACAGAACAAGGGCCTGCTATTATCACAGGTTTCTCTCCACCTATTTTTACACCAGACACTTCTACTATAGTATCTTCTTTTTTAAATACCCTATTAGCCCTTTTAAATGGCTCTTGTACTTTTAAAACTTTTGATACTCCCGGTAAAGATGCTATCAAATCTCTGTCTATTTTAGAAGTATCACCCACCATTCCTATTACTGTATAATCAACTCCCACACTTTTATGTATTCCTAACCCAGCATTTTTTAATCTTTCTATAATACTTTCTATATGCTCTTCTTTAGCATTTGGTTTCATTACTACTATCATAATAAAATCTCCTTAAAAAATAATATTAAATATATATATTTTCTATTTAAAAAAAGCCCTTCTAAAATAAAGCCCATGAGCAGGAGCAGTAACAAAAGCAAGAGTTCTATCCTCTTTTTCTAATATCTCTTCTATAAAGTTAATAGGCATATTTTTTCTTTGCCCCTCTACCAATGTACCAACTATAATACGAACCATGTTATGCAAAAAAGCATTGCCCCTTATAATAAAATATATAGTATCTTTTTTTCTTATAGCCCTCACCCTCTCAATATACCTAAACTTTGAGTCATTCTCATCTTCAGTAGAACAAAAAGATGTAAAATTATGCTCACCTATAATATATTTAGCATATTCATTTATAAGTTTTTCGTTTATAATATTCTTTCTGTAAAACCAAGAATATCTCTCATAAAAAGGAATTGATATATCACTGTTTTGAACTACATAAATATATTCTCTAAATGTAGCAGACGCTCTGGCATTAAAACTATCATCTACAACTTCAGCATTAATTATTCTTATGTCTTTAGGAAGAGAAGAGTTTAAAGCTCTAGTAACTCTTTCTATAGGCACAAGCATTTTTTCAACTCTAAAATTAGCCACCTGCCCCAAAGCATGCACCCCAGCATCAGTGCGTCCGCATCCATATATAGTGCTTTTTTTTGAATATATTTTTTGAACCGCTTTGTAAATTTCACCCTGAACTGTTCTCAAATTAGGCTGTATCTGCCAGCCAAAAAAATCTGTACCATCATATTGTATTGTTATTTTTATATTTGTCATTATTATTTATACTAGTAAAAATTATATTTGAATAATCATACTATAATAATAAATTAAGTCAAATTATTATTATAGGAATATTTTTTAATAAGTATTTTTTGATTATTAAAAAAATACTAAAAATAAAAAAGAGCTGAGAAATAATAATATCCCAGCTCTCAAATAATAATATCTTTATTAAGTTTTTATTCTTCTATAATTATAACATAAGTCATTCTAGAACGTTTTATTGTAATTGTAAATGACTTATCTTCACCATAAGATTTAACAAACTTATTATAATCATCAATATTAGATATTGTTATACCATTAATAGCCTTAATTACATCACCAGGTCTAAGTCCAGCAGAATAAGCTTTAGAGTTTTGAGCCATATTTACTACAACAACACCTCTCTCATTGCTTCTAATCTGAAGTCTTTGAGATATCTCAGGAGTAACATCAGAAACATCTAAACCCATCCAAGCATTAGCATCTCTTGAGCTTTGTGATGAATTAGAACTAGGTACAACATCTTCATCTTCTTCCCTAGCCTCTATTGTAATTCTTGTAACTCTTTCTTTTCCATTTCTTAAATATTTAACTTCAACCTTACTTCCAACTTTAGTAGTAGCAACTTTATTAAATAAGTCAACACTCTTAGTCATTCTCTCACCATCAAACTCAATTATAATATCACCATCTTGTAAACCGCCCTTAGAAGCAGGAGAATTAGGTATAACCTCACTTACATATACACCAGAGTTTTGTTTAACATTTAAACCTCTAGAAAGATTTTCATCAATATCTTGTAAATATATTCCTAAATATCCTCTAGTAACTTTTCCATTATCTTTTAAATCCTTCATAACAGAAGTAGCAATATTAATAGGAGTAGCAAATCCTATACCAATGCTTCCGCCAGAAGTAGAATATATCAAAGTATTAATTCCTATAACTTGACCATGTATATTAAATAATGGACCGCCAGAGTTACCTGGGTTTATAGCAACATCTGTTTGAATATATCTCTGATATCTGTTAGCGCCAACATCACTTCTGCCTTTAGCACTAACTATACCAAAAGTAACAGTATTATTTAAACCATAAGGGTTACCAATAGCAATAGCAAACTCACCAGGTTCTATAGCATCACTGTCTCCCAAAGCTACATAAGGAAATACTCTGTCAGATTCAATTTTTAATAAAGCCAAATCATAAGCCTCATCAAAACCTATTAATTTAGCAGGCAATTCCTCATCTTCGCCATATAAAAGCACCATAATCTTAGTAGCACCCTTAACAACATGGTAATTAGAAAGAACATATCCCTCATCATTAACTATGAAACCGCTTCCTAAAGATTTTTGACTTCTTCTCTGTCTAGGCATTTGATCGCCAAAGAAAAATCTAAAAAACTCATCAGCATATCTATCTTCATAAGTCTGACCAGATTCAATTTCTGTAGATATATTAACAACGGCAGGCATATTCTTATCAACAACATCTCTAATAGCACTCTCAACCTCTAAAGCTCCATCTAAAGAACCATTAAAAGCAGCCTTCTCTGGTGCAGCTTGAGCATGTACAACAAAATCGCCATCTTTAGAGTTCTTTTCATAAGAAAATATAAAAAATGATATTATTATTCCTAATAAAGTAAATGTAAGACCAAGATTGAGAAAAAACATAAATGATTTTTTATTTTGATTCATATATATAATTACCTCCTATAATTGTGGTTTCTATATAACTAATTTTACTATATTGATTGAATGATGATTTCACTATATAAACCTATTATAAAAAAGTAAAGTAAAATTATCTATAATTATTATGCTTATAAAAAATTTCAGGCTCTCCATTAGGACGAGTATTCCACCTAGGATGCAACCAAAGCCAATTCTCAGGATATTTTCTTATAATATCTTCTAACTTTTTTGTATATCTTTGAGTATTATGATATAAAGTCTCCTCTTTAGTTGATTTCTCTTCTATACGCATTATTTCTGATACAATTATTTTATGATGACCATACCTATCTGGCACATCATAAAGTATAGCCATAGGAGCTTTAGTTTTCATTGCTACTGCAACAGGACCGACAGCAGTTGCACATTTTTCGCCAAAAAAATCAACATAAATTCCATCTATATAATTCTGATCACATAAAAATGCAACAGGTTTATTCTCTCTTAAAGTATAAAATATATCTTTTAAATTGCCCTTTCTAGCAATACATTTAACTCCCCTCTTTTCTCTCCAAGACTTCATATAAGTATCTAATTTTGGATTATCTAAAGGCCTCACTATAACACTAGGATTATAACCCTTAATACCAAAATATGAAGCTATATACTCCCAATTACCAATATGCCCAGTAATAGCTACTATACCCTTATTTTCTTCTAGAGCCTTATCAAATATCTCTATACCTTCTATTTTTATGCGATTTAGTATCTGCTTATTAGACATTCTTGAAGCCTTTATAAACTCAGCAAAAGTCATCATCATAGATTTCATAGATCGTCTAGCAATAAGTCGCCTCTCCAAATAAGATTTCTCTGGAAAAGCCTGCTTCAAATTAATTAAAGCAATTTTCCTCGTCTTTGGAGCTACATAAAACATTAAAATCCCTATAATCTTTGCAAAAAATATCACAAAAATATAAGGAAAAAATGATATAATCTCCATTAATATTCTTAATGGAATATATTCAAGCATAATAATTTTTTTCGATTTGTAAGCCAATTCCTACTCCTGATCGTTTCCGCCAATATTATTTTCTTCTTTTTTTGATTCAGATGCATTATCATCTTCTGTAAATTCTTTCTCTAATTTTTGTAAATTATCATCTAAATCATCTTTTTTTTCATCATTATTATTAACATTATTATCTTCATTATTTTTATATTCTTCTGCTTTTTTAGAGCCTTCTATTAATATTCCAGCACCAGCTAATTCTCCTGAAGTAATTAAATAATAAAAACCAGATATAAAATAATAAGCCTCTGTTAAAGCTTTTAATACATTATATCCTTGTATTCTCTTTTTACTTCCGCTGACATCAATAAAAAATGTTAATATATCATTAGGATTTGCTATGATTCTCTCTCTTTCTTCTTTATCTAATAATAATTTGTCTAATTTCTTTTTTAAAGATGATATAATAGAAACTATATGTGATTTTAAATTCTTCGCAGTGTATGATATTTGTCCATTTTTTTCAGCTAACATAGATACTCTCTGCTCAAATCTAAGAGATGTATCTCGTTCTACTTTTAAAGCATTCTTGCACATATCGCTATACTCTAAAAATCTAGAATTGGAATCTGATAATGATAAAAATATATTATTAAAATCGCTCTTATAATCTGTTCTCACTAAATTATCATAAATTAAATTATATTTTACCTTATTAGAAACAAATAATACAGAATATTCTCTATCCAAAAAATCTAATAACACTTTTATTCTATATATTTTATCAGTATCCAATACATTGAAGAAAGGGTCTCCTTCTATCTCTATATTATTATCTGCTTTTCTATATGAAACCACTTTCTCTATAAGTTTTACACCTATAGATTCTATTTTCATTAATTTTTCTTCTTCATTGTCTTCAGGTGTTTGAGTTTCTTTTGTTTCTTCCTGATGCTGTTTTGTAATTTCTTCTTTTTGTTTTAACTCTTTTTCTTTTTTTAATTTAGTATAATATCCAACTACATCTGTTTCTGTAATTCCTAGAAAATTATTGATTTCAGATAATGTTTCAAGTTTTTCTTTAGAAGCATATTGAAGCAAAGAAAATAATTTTGGATAATATTTTGAATATATTAAATCTACATCCTTTTTAAAATTAGATATTCTAGGATTAATAACACCTTTACTAATATTATCTACTATAGAATATGCAAGCAAGGCTTTTTCTCCAGCCAATTTTAATTTTGAAGAATAAGCATGCAAAATATATAAAGGCTTAAACATAGCTTTAAGTTCATTCACATAACTGCTAGCTTTTGTTGTAGAGTGTAAATCTTTATACTGTCTTAAAAAAGTCTTATAAATATTTTCATCATATTGACCTTTTATACGCTCTAAAAGCTCAACATCTTCCAAATCATTAGCAAATTGAGCTAATATTTTTTCTTTCTTACTTTTAGGTTCTAGAGAATTATCATCTACCGGATTTAAAGCATTGAATATAAGAGTGTCCATCTCTAAAAATGCTGAAATAACATTCTTATCTATAAAACCCAAAAACTTATTATGTACATTTCCTCCAAAGGTTGTTATTACTTTATTAGATAAGGCATCTAACCATAATTTTAAACTTAAAAATACACTCTTTTGCTTTTTTACAATTAAAGTATTGTTTGGCTTCTCTTTTTTAGCAGCTTGAGAGGTATTAGTATAAACATAATTTCCTCTTGGAGTGCTATTAGAGTTAGTATTTTTAGGCTTATTATAACTAGGGGTGCTTCTCTTATATGAATAATCTGGAGCAGATTGCTTTTTTCTGTTAGTTATTACCTCGCCGCCTGCATCTACAAACTTATTAAACAAATTTCTTCTATCATCTTCTTTAAGATTATCTAGTTTTAATCTATTTCTAGTATTATCTATATCACCCATAGAAAATAACTCCTAAAAATATAATTATTAATTACCCCTATGTATCATAGTGGCTGTGGCTTGATTGCCCGCTAAAATAGTCATACTAGATATTTGAACATGTTTTTTTCTAGTAATAACATACTCTATATTATCGGCTATATCTTCTGCATATAAAGGTTCAAAACCCTTGTAAACATTATCAGCCTTTTCTTTATCTCCTTTAAATCTAACTGTAGAAAACTCTGTGTTTACAGCACCTGGTTTTATATTTGTTACTCTTATAGGCTTATCTATTAACTCAATTCTTAAAGCATCTCCAAACATCTCTACAAAAGATTTAGTAGAACAATAAATAGCCCCACCAAAATAAGCCTCATCTGCAGCAACAGAAGCTAAATTAATGATATCTGCATTTTTACTACCTAGCATTAAAGGTATTATCATTTTTGTTAATGTTATTAAACCCTCACAATTTACTCTTATCATCTGTAAGCTGTCTTCTATATCATTGTTATAAAAATAATCCTTACCCAAAGCAAGCCCTGCATTATTAATAAGTATATCTATATTCTTCCATTCATTTTCTAATGAAGTTACAGCATTTTTTATACTATTGGTATCAGCATAATCTACTTTTATAACTTTTACTTTTACATTATAATCTTTTTCCAACATACTTCTAAGAGATTCTAATTTCTCAATTCTTCTCGCTGTTAAAATAAGATTAACGCCATTAGAAGCAAGCATTTTAGCAACCGCTTCGCCAATACCAGCACTAGCCCCAGAAATAAAAGCTAATCTGCCTTTAATATCTTCTTTATACATAAAAACTGCCCTTATATAATTATTTATTATTATTCGTAAGTTCTTACTCTGCCAGCAACATCTTCAGCAGTGTATTGCATACCAACCTCTTGAAGATATTTTGAAATTAAAGTATCCATTTGTTTTTTTAAACCCTTTGAATATAATTCTGCTACAACAGTACAGTTTTGTTTAGAATCCCATTTGCTCTCAACAATAGATACGCCTCTCACTCTTCCTGCAACTCTTTCTTGTATTACATATTCATCTATCATACCCTTTTCTGTAGAGCTTAAAGATTCTATGTAAGAACCCACTATCTTAGCTACTATCTTATTTTTAGCATCTAACTCTGCAGCCTGTCTTGATACAACTTCTCTTCTAAACTTATCATCAACATCTATATCGTCACTAGGAGAACCCATTCCCATTACCCTAAAAGTATCATCATTTATCCAACCTTCAGGATTGTTTCTGCTAACTCCAGTTCCGCAAGAAGATAATACTATCATCATCATAATAGTTATAATCAAGTACAATTTGTTATTTTTCATATAGCGTACCTCCGTTTATTTCTATAATATATTTAATATTATATATATTAATAATATGATTGCAATAGTCTAAACCAAAATTTAATATTATGTTATAATACATATATTATCTATATTTTAATTTTGTTTTTGACAATTTTTTATATTAAACTATAATAAAAATATATAATTAAACTTATTATTAATTTATAATTAAAAAATTATTTTTATAGAGGTATTCAAATGCTGCAATATGCTGTTATAGGAGTTGGTACTTTAGGTAAAGCTCTAATAAATAGATTGATGAATAAACCTTCAATAGAAGTATTAGCAATAGATAATGATATTAATGAAATAGAAGCTATAAAAAATAGTGTTACTCAAGCTATGAAATTAGACTCTACTCAAAGAGAAGCATTAGAGGCTATAGAAATTAATAAATTCGATGCTGTTATAGTTACTATAGGTGAAGACATTATGACAAGTATATTAACTTCACTAATATTAAAAGAATTAAATGTAAAAAACATAATAGCAAGATATTCTGATGAAAGACATAAAGCAATATTAAGCAAAATAGGAATCACACACCTTGTAAGCCCAGAAGAATCTATGGGTATACATATAGCAGAGCAGCTTGAAGTTGGAGATTCTTTGCTTTTATACGACTTAACTGAATATCACTCAATAGTAGAGTTTCCTGTGCATGCTGGACTTGCTGGTAAAAATTTAAAAGAACTTGATTTGAGAAAAAAATATAAAATTAATGTTGTAGCTATAAAAAAAGAAACAACTAGTATATTAGGAGAAAAAAAGATTATAGTTGATTGTACACCTGACCCTGAAGAATCTATGGTTGAGGGAGATATACTTGTAATAGCTGGGCATGATAAAGATATAGAAAAATTACATAGAAAACTTTCTGAATAAGTTATTATAAATAAATTTTATAAATAAACATTTTACAAAGAAAAATTAATATAATTAAAAATAAGAGAAGTATAATGAATAACTATTTTGCAAAGCTGCTTATTGCCGTAGGAATCATTGCTATAATAATAGGTATATTAATACTATTAAAAATTCCAATAGGAAAACTTCCGGGTGATATTGTAATAAAAAGAGAAAATTTCACTTTTGCTTTTCCAATAGTAACTTCTATAATAGCTAGTATAGTACTATCTTTTATAATGTGGGTAATTTCTAAATTTTAATAAAAGATATTATTTTTAATTAATGCATATTTATTTTTTTTATTTTAGATTTATTTTTCTTTAGGCTTACAAAAAAGAATGGTTTCTCCACCCCAAGGTGAATAGCTTCGTATATAATACTCATAATCATCTGCAATGCTTTTTATAAATACTGGTATTTTAAAAAAATCTTCCATAAAAAGCTCTCCTCCATGATAAATTGCAACTGCTAAACTTGGCCTATATTTTTTTAGGGGCTGTCCTAGATAACTTAAATTTGTTAAAATTAAAGTATGAAACGTAGTAAATTAAGTCAAGATAAACAATTAAAATTAATAGAACATTTTGTAGCAGGAACCACAGCAAGAACTACATCAGTTTTAGTTGGTGTTAATAAAACTACAGCTTCGTATTATTTTTTAAGATTAAGAGAATTAATATTTGAATATGAGAAAGAAAAAGAAGAAGAAATTTTTAACGGCGAAATAGAAGTTGATGAAAGTTATTTTGGCGGTAAAAGAAAAGGAAAAAGAGGCAGAGGAGCTAAAGATAAGATACCAGTGTTTGGTTTATTAAAAAGAGGCGGAAAAGTATATGTAAAAATGATAAATAATACCCAAATAAGCACTTTAATGCCTATTATTAGGCAAAAAGTACAGCCAGATAGTATAGTTTATTCAGATTATTATCATAGTTATGATGTATTAGATGTCTCTGAATTTAAACACTTTAGAATTAATCATAGTGAAAAGTTTGCTGAAGAAAAGAACCATATTAATGGTATAGAGAACTTTTGGAATCAAGCAAAGAGATATCTTCGTAAATTTAATGGAATACCAAAAGAACATTTTCACTTATTTATTAAAGAGTGTCAATTTAGATTTAATAATCCAAAAGTTGACAAACAGTTGGAAATTATATATAATTTAGCAAGAAAGGAGCTTTTTTAGTTATCTAGGACAGCCCCAAAAATTAAATATGTTATTCTAATTGACTATAAAACAAAATATGTTATAATATTTCAAATTATTTGCATATTATTGTAAATAATAAAGTATCAATTCAAAGAGGTGTTATAATGTCAAAAATTAATTATTTAGGACAGTCTTATGACTTGTCCCATGGAGAGTCTTTATTAGACTTCCTTAAACAAAATGCAAAAAAAGATTCCAAAGATGCAGTAGCAGCAAAGTTTAATGGAACACAAGTTGACCTTACATATACGCCTGAAACAGACGGCGATTTAGAATTGATACTTACAACCACCGAAGAGGGGCTTGAAATATTAAGACACTCTACAAGCCACCTAATGGCTCAGGCAGTTAGAAGACTTTATCCTAATACTCAAGTTACTATAGGACCAGCTATTAAAGACGGTTTTTACTATGACTTTGATGCTGAGAGACCTTTTACTGAAGAGGATTTGCCAAAAATTGAAGATGAAATGAAAAAAATTGTAAAAGAAAATATTCCTGTAGTAAGAAAAGTAATGAAAAAAGATGAAGCTATAGAATATTTCAAGAAAGCAAATGAACCATATAAAGTTGAAATTATAGAGGCAATAGATGCAGATACTGTATCATTCTATGAGCAAGGTGATTTTATAGACCTTTGCAGAGGACCCCATGTACCTTCAACAGGATATATAAAATCTTATAAACTTATGTCTGTTGCAGGAAGCTATTGGAGAGGCGATTCAAACAATAAAATGCTTTCTCGTATATATGGTACTGCTTTTGAAAGTAAAGAGGCATTAGATAAATATCTTAAAAAACTTAAAGAGGCAAAAGAAAGAGACCATAGAAAATTAGGTAAAGAATTAAACTTATTTAGTTTCCATGATGAAGGTCCAGGTTTTCCTTTCTGGCACCCCAATGGTATGATTATTTATAAGGCAGTTGAATCATATATAAGAAATGAAAATGATAAACGCGGATACGTTGAGATTAAAACTCCTGCTATACTTAATGAAGAGTTATGGCATAGAAGCGGACACTGGGATAATTATAAAGAAAATATGTATTTTACAGAAATTGACGAAACTAAATATGCTGTAAAACCTATGAACTGCCCGGGCGGTTTGATTGTTTATAATTCTAATATACATAGTTATAGAGATTTGCCTTTAAGAGTTGCTGAGTTAGGTTTTGTACATAGACATGAGCTTTCTGGAGCTTTACATGGACTTTTCAGAGTAAGAGCTTTCACTCAAGATGATGCTCATATATTCTGTACAGAAGAACAATTATGCGATGAGATTATTAACACTATCGAATATTATTTATCTGTATATAAAGACTTTGGTTTTAAGGACTTTGAAATATTTGTTTCTACAAGACCAACAAAATCAATAGGAAGCGATGAGATTTGGGAGCTTGCTACTAAATCTTTAATGAATGCTTTGGATAAGCTTGGCATAAGCTACAAAGTTAATGAAGGCGACGGAGCTTTCTATGGCCCTAAAATAGACTTCAATATTAAAGATGTTCTTGACAGAAACTGGCAATGCGGTACTTTACAAGTTGACTTCTCACTTCCTATGAGATTTGAGATTAGCTATGAGGGTAAAGACGGTAAAAAACATACTCCTGTAATGCTTCACAGGGCTATACTTGGTTCAATGGAGCGTTTTATAGGTATATTGGTAGAGCATTATAATGGTAAGTTTCCACTATGGTTATCTCCAATACAGGTTGCTGTTGTTAATGTTCTTAATGAAGAGGCACAAATAAATAGAGTTCATGAAGTAGCTAAAAAGTTAAAAGAAGCAGGTTTCAGAGTAGAAATTGATGAAAGTAATGATAATTTAGGTACTAAGATAAAAAAATATCGCTTGCAAAGAACTCCATATACAGTTATAATAGGAGGAGAAGAAGTTTCTAATGGAAAATTATCTATTAGAACACGTTATTCACAAGAAATAAAAGATATGGATTTAACTGAGTTTATGGAAAAACTACAGAAAGAATATAAGGAGAGAATGAATGATTCTATATTTACTACTAAATGAGGTAGCTAAATAATGGCAACAGTAAAAAAAGAAGGAGAGAGAATTAATCAGTTTATTACTGCACCAGAAGTTAGGGTAGTACATGATGAGAAAGGCAGCCTTGGTATTATGAGCATAAAAGATGCTTTAGCATTAGCCAAGGAAGAAGGTTCAGATTTAGTAGAGATAGTTCCTACAGCAGAGCCTCCTGTTTGTAAGATTATCAATTATGGTAAGTATAAATTTGATATTCAAAAAAAGAGTAAAGAAGCTAAGAAAAAACAAAAGTCAGTTCAGCTTAAAGAAATAAAAATGCGTCCTCAAATAAGCATACATGATTATAACTTTAAGATGAAACATATTCGTGAGTTCTTAGATGAAGGTAATAAGGTAAAAATCACAATAATGTTTAGAGGCCGTGAAATGGCTCATACAGAGTTTGGTTATGACCTTATTAATAAAATTATACAAGATTTGGAAAATGAAGCTTCTACAGAAAAGCCTGCTAAATTAGAAGGCAAAAATCTTTCTGCAGTGCTTAATCCAATGAAAGTTAAAAAGACTTCTTCTTCTGATTCTGAGGCAGCTTCCAAAAAAGAAGCTTCAGCTAATACTGAAGAGTAAGTAAATATAATTAATTTTTTTAAGCCCACTAACTACTTTGTACTTATCATACGAGTAGATTGAGCATATAGTAAATATAATTTTAAAGGATATTAGTTTATGAAACAAAAGTTAAAAACAAAAAGCGGTGCTAAAAAACGTTTTAGATTTTCTAAGACAGGTAAAGTAAAGTTCGCTCATGCATTTGGTAGCCACAAATTCTTAAGCAAAAGACCTGACACTAAAAGAAAGTATCGTAAAGTAAAAATTGCTGATGATACTAATATGTTAGAGATGCCAAGATTAATGCCTTACGGTAGATAATATAAAAGGAGACTAAAATGAGAGCAGTTAGCGGAATAGTAAGAAAGAAAAAAGTTAAAAAAATATTAAAAATGGCTAAGGGTTATTATGGTTCTCATAGCAAGCAAACTAAGCAGGCTAAAGAGGCTGTAATAAGAGGCTTAAAATATGCTTATCGTGATAGAAGACAGAAAAAGAGAATGATGAGAAGATTATGGACTCTTCGTATCAATGCTGCGTGCAGACCTTTGGGTATATCTTACAGTAAGTTTATTAATGGTCTTAAAAAAGCTAATGTTTTAATAGATAGAAAAGCTTTATCTAATTTAGCTATTGATGATTATAAAGCGTTTGAGGCTGTTGTTGAAGTAGCTAAAAAAGCACTTGCTTAAAAAATATTTACTTATGTATAAAATTACCGTTAGTATTATTAATGAATGCTGACGGTTTTTTATTTTAAAAATCATTGCACATATTTTTATAAATAAATTTTAAAAAATATATAAATCAAAAAATAAATTATATATCATTCAAAAAATTAATTGTCAAAACTTTTAAAAATTAAAAAATAGCCCAAGTTTATTACTTGAGCAGAGATATCAATTTTTCTTTCCTATTCTACATTTTATAGGCGAGTAAAGAAAGGCGAATTTAACAGTTTTTCAGGATAACGAATATTTATCTGAAATATTCATTATCCTGAAGAATCATATTATAGAGATTCTATTTTATCCCGCTTTCCTACATACAGTAGGGTATCGAGACTATTATGAAGCATAATTTATTATATTAAATCCCGCTTTCCTACATACAGTAGGGTATCGAGACATAATCTTCCCATTTGCCTGTTTTATTCAAATCCCGCTTTCCTACATACAGTAGGGTATCGAGACTTCGTAGAAGTTTGGGCTCATCTAAAAAATATCCCGCTTTCCTACATACAGTAGGGTATCGAGACCTAAAGCATCGGCACTTATTACCGTATTGCATCCCGCTTTCCTACATACAGTAGGGTATCGAGACTTCCGCCGCCTAAATATTCGTTAAGAACTAATCCCGCTTTCCTACATACAGTAGGGTATCGAGACCAAGGCAGTATAGATACTAAACAAGGCAAAATCCCGCTTTCCTACATACAGTAGGGTATCGAGACACGATATGGATCTTGGCGGATTAGCTAAAAATCCCGCTTTCCTACATACAGTAGGGTATCGAGACTGCTTTTTAGCCTTTATATTTTCTTCACATTAATATATATTTTATATCTTAATGTCAAAGAACTTGCTCGTATTATAATACATTTTTTATTATTTTTCAAGTAGTTTTATGTATTTTTTGTGTCATGGAGCCATAGATATTGTACTTTTACTTGCTATAATATTTTTGATTCTTTCTTTGATTGTAATATAACCTAACGAAGAAATCAATCTTTGATTGTTATAAAAATGTGTATATTCTTTTAATTTTTCTCTTAATAATTCTACTGTGATATTTTTATTTAATCGTGAATAAAATTCTCTTTCGTCTATGCCGTGTACTCTTTCTACTACGCCGTTATATCTTGGTGTTGCTACAGGAATATATCTTCGTTCTAATTTATTTTTAAGACAATATTCATCAAAAATATTTATTTTAGGAGTATTAATACAGCGATAAGTATATTCCATACCATTATCGGTCTGTATAGATTGTATCCTAAAAGGTGAAGTTTTCTATA
>NZ_SAXY01000073.1 GCF_008016535.1 Brachyspira pilosicoli | reverse complement strand
TGTCATGGAGCCATAGATATTGTACTTTTACTTGCTATAATATTTTTGATTCTTTCTTTGATTGTAATATACAATAACGAAGAAATCAATCTTTGATTGTTATAAAAATGTGTATATTCTTTTAATTCTTGCCTTAATAATTCTACAGTTATATTTTTATTTAATCGTGAATAAAATTCTCTTTCGTCTATACCGTGTACTCTTTCTACTACACCATTGTATCTTGGTGTTGCTACTGGAATATATCTCCTCTCTAATTTATTTTTTAAGCAGTATTCATCAAAAATATTGATTTTAGAGGTATTAATACAGCGATAAGTATATTCTCTACCATTGTCCGTTTGTATAGCTTGTATCTTAAAAGGTGAAGTTTTTAAGACGTATTTTAAGAAAGATAAAGCACTAGAAGGTGTTTTATCTTCATAGATCTGCCTCCAACTATAACGTGTAGCTAAATCTACAGCAGTGAATTGATAAACTGTTTTTCTGCCTAATTTGATATATTTAGTGTCTATTTGAACTATTTTGCCTTCTTTTTGTATTTTAGAGACAAATTTTCGTTTATCATATCGCTTCTTTTTCTTTTTTGTTTTATATCTCCAAAGATTATTTCTTTTTAGTACATTCTCTATAGCTGTAACACCTATCTTAATGCCTTCACGGTTCAAATATGCTTTAATATAATGTTTTCCCCTATACTCTTCAGTATAGAGTTTAATAATTAAATTAATAGCTTCTTGATTATTAAAGATATTTGGAGAAGTTTTCGGTCTAGTACTAAAATTAGCAACTGTTCCAGTGTCTTTATATTTTTTAAGCCAAGTATAAAAAGTAGATTTGGGTATTTCTTCTATCTTTAAAAATCTTTTAATATTTTTAGTTTCTAATGCTTCATCCACTATAAATAATTTAAATTCTGTGCTATAATCTTTTTTCATAGTAGCATCCTTTTTATTTGTTTTATATATCAAAATATTATAACAAGGATACTGCTTTTTTTATACTAAAAAATGTCCAATATCTCACACTCCTAAACAATATTGCTAAGTTTCTTAATTGACTTTTTAATTATTTTTATATACAATTTGTAGCTAAATATGATTTTAATTATGGAGAATTAAAATGAAAAAAATTATATTAATGATTGCATTATTCATAATGACTATAAGTACATCTCTTATGGCTAAAAGCGGCGCTGGTGTTGATATTACTGTGCCTCTTGGTACTGGTATTGGATTTTTCTTTGAAGATGGTAAAGAAAGTCAAACTTATAAACCAGATGCTGGTTTTGAGGGCGGTGTTTATTTAAGACCTAATTATTATTTTGATTTGGCTGTTCTTTCTTTAGGTATATCATTAGATTTAGGTTATCAGAGAGATGTTTTTGCCTATAAGTCAGACATTTCCAAAGGTTTTGTTAATTTTGATAGTTTAAGTATTGGTTTAATGCCAAAAATAGATGTATTGTTTTTATCTGTAGGTCTTGGTGCTGGTGTAAAATTCCCTCTTGGCGGAAGCAGTTATTCAAAAGAAAATAGCGGCGGAGAGCAAAGTCATACATACAATTTAAAGCAATTACAAGATCAATTTGATAATTTGTATATACCATATCTTAAAGCAAGTTTAGATTTTCTATTATTATATAATTTTACTTTGGGTGTTTATATTTCTTATGACTTTATGGCTATGCAATATAAAAATGTAGATCCAAAAGTTACTTTTGGTGCATTGGATGTTGGCGGACAAGTGGGTATAAGATTCTAATTAAAATAATTAAGTAATAAGAAGCTTTAAAAAATCAAAGCTTCTTATTATTTTTTTATTCTTTTATATTATTAAAAATTAATTTTCTTTTCTAAACCTCGATGAAGTAACATCAAATTTATTTAGCCTCACCATACAAAGTGATAGTATTATAGCGAGTAAAACAGCAAGCGATAGAGAATAGTAAGCAAGAGAAACTTTCTTATCATTTTTAATAATATTTATTTGTTCAGATTTTGAGCTAATATTTTCGTCTATTGCACTAGCCTCTGCAATATTACCGCTTTCCATCAAACTTCCTTTTTGAAGACGTAAATTATCAATATCTTTTATTATGCTTTCTATCATCTTCTCTTTTTTTATTTTATTATAAAAATCAAATCCCCATATTCCTAAACTAATAAGAGAAAATATTATAGTTATTATTATCAATACAAATATAGCGAATCTTCTTTTTTTTATGCTTACATTAGAAATATTAACAGATTTTATTTTTATTTCATTTATATGATTAATTAAATCTTCAGAATCTGGATATAATAGTTTTGATTCTTCTATACAAGATAAAAGATTAAGCATAGCTTTGTATCTTTCTGTTCTTTGGAAGTTTAAATAATATTTATCTATATCTTTCATTTTTTCTTCAGGGCTAGTTACATGTTTATTAATTTTATTTGAATGAATGTTTAAAAGATAAGTTTTATTTTTTTTCTTTTCAGTATTCTTTTTTGCATTTATCTCTTTTTTAATTTCTTTATTTTCTTCTTCAATCTCATCATCATCTGTCAACGATATTTTTTTATGTCTTTCATTTTCTTCGATATCATCTTTTGATAATTTTCTTATTCCTCCTAAAGTGCTTGATTGATTTACAGTATTTCCATCTCTATCTTTAACTTGTACTCTTATTCCAAATTTATCTCGAAACATAGCTTCTAAAGTTTCAACACTAGTATCTTTATCTATAACAATGGAAGTTTTTTGATTTTTTCTAGGGTCAGCTATTTCAAATAATTTTATATCATTAGATTTTTTGGCTCCTTTATATATACCCAAAGTAATTCCAAATTCTCTGTCAAAAGAATCTAATAAATTAGAAACAGACATATCCAAAGTTATTTTCATAAAATCCTCTATTAAAGTAATTATATATTTGCAATTAATATCGAAATTATAATAATTATAATAAATAAAACGTAAAAAATAATAAAAAGAAAAATAAATAATTAAAAATTAATGAACATTTTAATTGAAAAAAAAATGATGATAATATATCATTAATATAAATTTTAAATATCATTTGATAATTTTTTATTATCAAATTTTATTAAAATAAAAGAGTTATTGGAGGAATTATGGCTGTATCTAAAAAAAATACCAAAGATTCATTAAAGAAAGTATCGAAATCTGTAAAAAAATTAGTATCAGGCAAAAAATCTATTTCTAAAAAAGCTTCTTCTACTGTAAAGAAAGTTGCTAAAAATGTTGAGAAAAAGATTGCAGCAGCTAAATATTATGTATCTGAAGTTCCGCTTAAGAATGCTGATAAAGAAATATTTAGTGCTATGAAAAGTGAGTATAAGAGAGAGATAAATGGTCTTGAACTTATTGCTAGTGAAAATATAGTTTCTCGTGCTGTTATGGAAGCGCAGGGCTCTATATTTACAAATAAGTATGCTGAGGGTTATCCTTCTAAGAGATATTATGGAGGATGCAGTGAAGTTGATGTTGTTGAGGATTTGGCAAGAGAAAGGGCTAAAAAATTGTTTAACGCTCCGTTTATAAATGTGCAGCCGCATTCTGGCTCTCAGGCTAATATGGGTGTTTATATGGCAGTACTTCAGCCTGGTGATACTTGCTTAGGATTATCACTTGATTCTGGCGGACACTTAACTCATGGTAAAAACGTTAATTTCTCTGGTAAAATTTATAATTTCGAGCATTATAATGTTAATAAAGAAACTATGCAGATTGATTATGATGAGATTAGAGATATAGCAAAAAATCTTAAACCTAAATTGATTGTTGCAGGAGGAAGTGCTTATCCTAGATTTATTGATTTTAAAAAATTCAGAGAAATAGCTGATGAAGTTGGTGCTTATTTAATGGTAGATATGGCTCATATTGCAGGACTTGTTGCTGCAGGTGTTCATCCTAGTCCTGTTCCTCATGCTCATTTTGTTACTGGTACTACTCATAAAACTTTAAGAGGTCCTAGAGGAGGATATATTATCTCTACTGAAGAGAATTTAGCTAAAAAAATAGATAAAACTATATTCCCTGGTATACAAGGCGGACCTTTGATGCATGTTATAGCTGCTAAAGCTGTATGTTTCAAAGAAGCATTAGACCCTAAATTTGTTAAATATCAAGAGCAAGTTTTGAAAAATGCTGAGGCTATGGCTAATATGTTCCTTTCTAAAGGTTATGAACTCATTTCTGGAGGTACTGATACTCATTTAATATTAGTTGATGTAAAAAAATCTAAAGGTATTACAGGTCAGCTTGCAGAAACTGTTTTAGATAAAGCTCATATCACTATTAATAAAAACGGCATACCTTATGATACAGAATCTCCTATGGTTACTAGCGGTATTAGACTTGGTACTCCTGCTATTACTACTAGAGGATTCAAAGAAAAAGATGTTATGGAGCTTACTCAATATATTGATGAAGTATTAAGTAATGCTAATGATGAAAAGGTAGTTGCTGCTGTTGCCAAAAAAGTAGAAAAATTATGTAAGAGATTCCCAATGTATAAGTTTATAGGCGATATGTAATTTAATAATAATATATTAATATAAAGGGAAACTAATTTAGTTTCCCTTTTTTATTGTTTTAAATATTTAAATAATTAATAGCTTCATTTATTTTGTCTACAACAATATCAGCACCATGTTCTAATAATTCCTTTCTTTTATAACTATTTGTAATTGCTATTATTTTTATACCAGTTTTTTTAGCTCCATCAATACCAACTAAACTATCTTCAAAAATAACAACATCTTCTTTTGTTATATTGTTATTTCTTTTTTTTAACATTTCAAAAGCATTTAGAAATAAATCTGGTTCCGGCTTAGCTTTCAATGTTTCATTATGACAAGAATATCCTACTATATATTTTGATATAGATGTTTTTTTAGACATTTTTGTAACATAATCTATATTACTATTGGAAGCTATAACTATATCTATATTTTTTAATCTTTCTAATATTTCAATAACTCCATCAAAAGTTTCTAAATCTGTTTCTATAATTTTTCGAAAATATTTTTCTGCATTTTCAAAGAAATTTTTTGGTATAATGTAATTTCTATCTATTAACATTTTTTTTATGTCACTAGTTTGATATCCAGCCATAGAGGCAAAATCTATATCTGTAAGTTCATTCATTTCTTGTGATATATGTATTAATGCTTTAGTATATAAAGTTTCACTGTCAACCAATGTACCATCAAAGTCAAAGATTGCTCCTTTAATTTGTTTATTCATTTTATTTCCTTTTTATATAAATTTGATGATAGTATATATTTTATATTTAATTATTGGTTACATCAATAGTTTTTATATATAAGTTAATAAAAATTATTTTATTAATTGTAAATAATTATATATATGCTATAATTTGAAAATATTAGTTTATGAAAAATATTATAAATTAATAAAAGGAGTATTAAAATTATGGGATTAAAAATTATAGTTGCTAAAGATGCTAATGGAGTAGGTAAAAAAACGGCTAATGAGATTATTAATGTATTAAAGGTAAAAAAAGATGCTGTTTTAGGTCTTGCTACTGGAGGTACAGCTGAGGCAGTTTATCCTCATTTAATAAAGGCTTATGAAAAAAAAGAGATTGATTTTAAAAATGTTAAGTCTGTTAATTTAGATGAATATAAGGGTTTAGATGGAAAAAATGAACAAAGTTATAGATATTTTATGGATACTAATTTATTTAACCATGTTAATATCGATAAGAAAAATACTTTTGTTCCTAAGGGAATAGGGGATAAAGAGAAAATCTTAAAAGAGTTTAATGATAAAATAGAGAAACTTCCAAGAGATATTCAATTATTAGGCGTTGGTCCAAATGGTCATATTGCTTTCAATGAGCCTGATGAGGCTTTGCATGCTGATGCTCTATGCGTAAAACTTGATGAAAAAACTATTAAAGCTAATGCAAGATTCTTTGCTTCAGAAAAAGATGTTCCAAAAGAGGCTTTTAGTATGGGTATGGGCGGAATATTAAAGGCAAAAAAAATAGTAATAGCTGCTATTGGAAAAGGTAAGGCGGCTGCTATGAAAGAGTTTTTAAATCATGATAAGGTTATGACTAGCTGTCCTGTTACTTTCCTCAAACTTCATAATGATGTTGTAGTTGTTATAGATGAAGAATTGGCTGATGCTATAGGATATAAGAAAAAAGTTTCTAAGAAAAAATGATAATATATTTTAATTAAATAAAAAGCAATGAGGTTTTTATTAATCTCATTGCTTTTTTATATAATAAAAAATTAAAATTTATATATATAATATGGATTGCCGTTAGATTCTAATGATTCTTCTGAATTAATACTAAATGCATCATTACAATCTTTTATTGATTTTTCAAAATATTTTTTATCTTTAGTATATTTATATTTATCAAAATAAAGCATGCTTCTGTTATTTAAGGCATATATATTATGATTATTTATTTCTAATAATTCATTATAATCTCTCAATGCCTCATCAAAAGATGCGGCATTTGCTGTAATTTTGTAGTTTAGTAAATTTAGAGTTGCTTTATTGTGTATAATATCAAAGTCATTATTGTAAGATGAAATTGTATTATTAAAAATATTTAAAGCAGTGCTATAGTCAGTATTATTGTTATCTTTTCCATATTTAGTTGAATATAATATTGCTTTATTATTTAGAATGTCTTTATTTTTATTATATATAGAAATTGCAGATTCATAAAACTTATCTGCTTTCACAAAATAAGTGTTATTTCCATTTTTAGTATATATTTTTGTATAAAGTATTCCAGCACCATTTAAAGCTAAATAATTTCTATCATCTATTTGAAATATTTTTTCAAGTATTTCCATAGCATTATCTTCTTTAGCATTTTTTATTTCTTCTACAAGAACCTTATACATATTTTTTATTTCAATTTCTTTTTTATCAATCTCATTAGAAATAATTATATTAGGTTTTTCTTTTATTTTTTCATTTTCTTCTTTCACTATTTTTTTTGTAGTTTGAATATTATTTTTTTCTTTACTATTATTAGTGAGCAAGTTAATTATCAATCCTAATATAAATGTAAATACAGCTAAAAATAATAAAACATAAGTTGCATTTCTATTTCTTAATTGTATGATATCATTAATAGATGATTTTAGGTTGTTAAAATTTGAAGATGATATTGATGATGTATATTCTTTTATAAAATTATTTAGTTCAATTATTTTATTTTGATTAGTTTCATCTATCAATTGCTCTTTAAAATATAAAGATAATATTTTTATGTACTGATTTCTCATATCTTCTGCTAAAACATTGCTAGTACTATCTATTTCTTTTTTGATATTATTATTTGCACCTATAGTGTATACATTATATACTATTGTTAATGTTAAAAATATAAGAGAAAATATTATAAGTACAATAAAAATATTATTCTTTTTCATTTATGTTAATTCTTTTAAATTATGCTTTTTTTCCTTTCATAAATAATATTAAAAGACCGCTTGCAATAAAATTACTAGCATAAGTACCTATCACTACACCGCAAAAGAATGTAAAAGCAAAATCATAAAGTATAAATCCGCCCCATATCATTATAGCAAGTGCAGCAAGTAATGTAGAGATACTTGTAATAATTGTTCTTCCAACAACATTATTAAGACTTATATTAACAATTTCTTTAAATGGTCTTTTAACATCTGCATTTTCTCTAATTCTATCAAATACAACTATTATGTCGTTTATTGTATAACCTATCAAAGTAAGCATCGAAGATAATACTAATACAGAAAACTCTTTATTCAAAAATAAAAGTATGCCAAATACTATAACAACATTATGTATAAGAGTAATAATAGCAGGGAAAGCATATCTATAATTAAATCTTATAGTAATGTATATCATAATGATAATCCAAGACACAATTACAAGTATAAAAGCTAATTTTAAATTATCAGAAGATACAACACCGCTTATGATATTACTTCCTATGAGTGTTACTTTTTCTTGAGTATATTTATCATAAAGCACTTGCATAGCTCTGTCAGATTCTTCATTAGAGCCTCTGAATCTCAAAAGGAAAGCATTGATATTATATTCTCCTTCAAGTTCTTGTATATTAACAGTTTCTGTACCAAAGTTTCTATATAGGTTTCTTATCTCAGCAATATTAATTACTTCTGGATTATCAATTTGTACTTGTAATTCCACACCGCCTGCAAAATCTATACCCATATTAAAGCTATTAGTAGTCAATTTGTTGATAAAAAGCCCAATAGATGCTACAAATAATATACCCGATATAACTGCAACAATGGGCATAAATTTAACAAAAGGAATTTTATTTTTTGTCATATCATTATTTTCAGTTTTTTTAACATCATTATTATTTTTTTTAATATTTTCGCTCATACTATAAAATCCTTATTAATTAAATAAAGAAGAATCCAGCTTTCTTCACAAGTTTTGTACGAATAATTTCTTCATAAATATATCTGGTAATAAATACAGCAGTAAATAGGTTTATTAAAATACCAAAGAATAATGTAATAGAGAATCCTTGTACAGGACCGCTTCCAAATATCCATAGTATTAAAGCTACTATTATTGTTGTAATGTTAGAGTCAAATATTGTAGCGAAAGCTCTGTCATAACCAGATATAATAGCATCAGAAACATTAGATTTTATTTTTAATTCATCTTTTATACGTTCAAAAATAATAACGTTAGCATCAACTGCCATACCTATAGTAAGTATAAGACCAGCTATACCGGGCAAAGTAAGAGTAAATCTCAAAGGAGAAAGTATAGCTATGATGAGTATAACGTTTATAAGCATAGCTATTGTAGATAAAACTCCAGATACTCTATATACAGCAATCATAAATACAGCAACTAATATTGCAGCCATAAATAAAGCAGTAGTACCAGCCTTAACAGAGTCAGCACCTATAGATTGCCCTACAACCTCTTCTTCTACAACACTTACTTTCAAAGGCAAAGCACCTTCTTTAAGTATTCTAGCTAAATCTTGAGCCTCTTCCAAAGTAAAGCTTCCAGTAATAACACCTCTTCCGCCTCTAATTTCTTGATTGATATTAGGAGCACTTATTACTTTATCGTCTAATACAATGGCAAGCATTCTATTAACATTAGCAGCAGTTACTAAAGCAAACTGTTCAGCCCCATCATTATTAAGTTCAAACTCAACAGTAACTTCCCCAAATTGTCCGCCGCCTACATTAGCATTAATTAAAGCAGAACCATCTAAAGAAGCCTCTTTTTCTATAAATACAGGAGCTCCTCTTATTCTTCTTCCAAAGTCATCTTTTTCGCTATAAAAATAAACTTGCTTATCATTTTCTGGTACTTTTGCAGTATTAGTGAAAACACCGAGCAGTAAATCATTGCTTGTAATTGCAGCAGAAGCCTCTTGGTCTACCAAATTGAAAGTAAGAGCACCCTGACTAAGTACAACACTTTTAATTCTATCAGGGTCTCTTGCACCCGGTAATTCTACTACAACTCTATCATCGCCTTGTTTTCTTATTCCAACTTCGCTAACTCCAAATTGGTCAATTCTTCCTCTTAATCTGGATATAAGTCTTTCCATAGCATCATTTTTCTCTTCAGCTGTCAAAGATAATGCAGTTCTATCTAATCTATTAGCATAATCTTCAAAGTCCGCTTGAAGTACTATTCTTATACCGCCCTGTAAGTCTAATCCTAAATTTACAGACTCACTCCTTAAACGTTTAAGAGACTGAACTTCATCAATTTGTTCTTTTGTGTATCCTTTTGATATCATTTCATCTAATGACATATTACTTTCTTCTTTTTTATCTTCAGATGTGAAAAAATACCATCTCACTGTAGGAGTGATAAACCAACCCATTATAGCAAGACCTATAATTATGAATGCTAGCCTTAAATTATGACTCATATTATTTCCCTATTTTCTTTATTATTATTTTTTCTATTATTCTTTTTTATCTTCAGACTGTGCTTTTTCTAATTCTTCTTTTATGTGATTTTTATCTTCTATAACTTTTTTGTCTTTCTTATCTTCTTTATTAGCATTAAGAACTTCATCGCTCACTACTGCTGATATAGAAGATTTTATTATTTCTATTTTAGTATTTTCTCCTAATTTTACTATAGCAACTCTTCCGCCTTCTTTATCAGAAATGTATTCAGCTACTATACCTCCAGCTACTATTATTTTATCGCCTTTTTTAAGATTAGCTATGCTTTGAGCTAATTTTTGCTGTTGTTTTTTTTGCGGTCTAATAAGTAGAAAATAGAATATGGCAAAAATAGCTACCATCATACCTATTGATAATAAAGGGCTGCCTGCTTGAGCTCCTCCCTGACCTTGTGCATATAAAGTTGCTGTGAACATTTCATTACCTCTTTAAAATTATTTTTTATATTTTCAATGATTTTATATGATATCAATAATTTATACTTATGTCAATATTGCAGTATTTTATTTTGTGTTTAGGAGCCACAGATATTGCACGTTTTTTAGTTTAAAAAAAGCAGGTATTCCTTATAATTTAATTAATTAAAATAAAACAAAAGGAATACCTATGAAAGAATATACTTCAAATCAAAGAAAAAAGATAGTTCTAAAAATCAATAAAGTTAAGAATAAAGAAGTATTAGCTTTAAAATATAAGATTAGTATTAGAACATATTATTATTGGAAAAGCCAATTAGAAACTTATTCTATTATAAAACCTAAATCTACTAAACCTAAAACTAATAAAAATAAATTGAAAAATAAAAAGATTATTAAAAGAATAATTGAAATAAGAAAATTATATGGTTATGGTAAATTAAAAATAAAAAAACAATTAGAGTTAGAAAACATTAAAGTTGGAACAACAGCTATAGAAACTGTCCTAAAAGAAAATAATTTGTATAGGAGCAAAAAGAAAAAAATTAAGAGAAAACATAAAGGAAAGCATGCTATTTATATCAAGGAAGCAGGGGAAAAAGTACAAATAGATGTCAAATATGCTTTTTTTGGTGAAATACGCTATTATCAATTTACTGCTGTCGATTTAGCAATGAGAATGAGCTTTAGATATTTATACGATGAAAAAAGTCCTAACAGTACTATTGATTTTGTAAAACGAATGTTAGATTATTTTCCTTTTAGAATACATTGTATTCAAACGGACAATGGTAGAGAATATACTTATCGCTGTATTAATACTCCTAAAATAAATATTTTTGATGAATACTGCTTAAAAAATAAATTAGAGAGGAGATATATTCCTATAGCAACACCAAGATACAATGGCGTAGTAGAAAGAGTACACGGCATAGACGAAAGAGAATTTTATTCACGATTAAATAAAAATATCACAGTAGAATTATTGAGAGAAAAATTAAAAGAATATACACATTTTTATAACAATCAAAGATTGATTTCTTCGTTATTGTATATTACAATCAAAGAAAGAATCAAAAATATTATAGCAAGTAAAAGTACAATATCTATGG
>NZ_SAXY01000072.1 GCF_008016535.1 Brachyspira pilosicoli | reverse complement strand
AATTAAAAGAATATACACATTTTTATAACAATCAAAGATTGATTTCTTCGTTATTGTATATTACAATCAAAGAAAGAATCAAAAATATTATAGCAAGTAAAAGTACAATATCTATGGCTCCATGACAAAATATAATTTTTTTATTAAATAACAATTTGATTTTTGATAAAAAAAATATTATCATATAAATATAATTTTTTTTAAGGATTAATTTTTTATGTATAAGATATCACAATTAGAAGAGCTATTAAAAAACAATAAACTTGATGAGCAATTTTCTAAAATATATGGTGCTGATGATAACACTATAAAAGAGGCTTATATAAGATTAACTTCTGCATTAAATCATTTTAAAAATATAGATAATACTCAAGATATTCATGTATTTAGTGCCTCAGGAAGGACTGAGTTATCTGGAAATCATACTGATCATAATAATGGTTGTGTATTAACTGCTTCTATTAATTTAGATAAATTAGCTGTGGTATCAAAAAGAAATGATGAAAAAATAGTTATTTATACAGACTATTCTGATAATCCTAACTATATAAATATAAATGAATTAAACATAAATAAAAAAGAATATGGTAAATCTAGTGCTTTAATTAGAGGTGTATGTGCTAGTATAAAAGAAAAGGGGTATAAATTAGGAGGTTTTACTGCCTATATTACAAATAAAGTTTTAATAGGAAGCGGACTTAGTTCTTCTGCTAGTTTTGAATCTTTGGTTGGAGAGATAGTAAATGCTCTTTATAATGAAGAGAAGATATCAAAAGTAGACATTGCCAAAATTGGTCAGTTTGCTGAAAATAAATATTTTGGAAAACCTTGCGGACTTATGGATCAGATGGGATGTTCTATTGGCGGTATTATGGCTATAGATTTTAAAGATAATAATAATCCGAAATTAGACAAAGTGGAATATGATTTTGAAAAGGTTGGATATGCTCTTATGATAGTTGATGCTAAGGGGGATCATAGTTCACTTACTAATGAATATGCTGCTATAAGAGAAGAGATGAATTCTGTAGCTAAATATTTCTCTAAAGAAGTATGCCGTGATATTACAAAAAAACAATTATTAGAAAATGCTTCAAATATCAGAAAAGAAATTGGAGATAGGGCATTTTTAAGAGCTTATCACTTTATCACAGAAAATGAAAGAGTAATAGAACAAATAAATGCCCTTAAAGAAAATAATATAAAAAAATATATTAATCTTATGAATGAATCTGGACTTTCTAGCTTTATGTATCTTCAAAACTGTTATTCTATTACAAGTACAAAAGATATGGGAGTTGCTTTAGCTATTGCTATGACAAAAGATTTTTTACAAGGCGATGGTGCTGTGAGGGTACATGGTGGAGGTTTTGCTGGTACTATTCAAGCTTTAATACCATTAGATAAAGTAAAAGAATATACAGACTTTATGAATAGTATATTTGGCAAAGGCTCTGCAATGAAAATCAGAGTAAGGCAAAGTCCTGTTTGTGAAATTTAAAATTTTTAATATAAAAAATATATTTAATATAATTCCAATGATATTTTATATAAAGTTGTATAATAATTTTTTATAATAAAAAATAAAGGCTTTTAGCTGAGAAACCACTAAAAGCCTTAACAATAAAATAAAAAATAGCTCTATTCTAAATTTTCCCCATTACTATCTATAACTTTTTTATACCAGTAAAATGATTTTTTCTTACTTCTTTTTAAAGTACCATTACCAAAGTCATCTCTGTCTACATATATAAAGCCGTATCTTTTAGACATTTCACCCGTACCAGCAGAAACCAAATCTATAGGACCCCAAGTAGTATATCCTATCAAATCAACCCCATCAATTTCAACAGCATCTTTCATGTTTTTGATATGCTCTCTTAAATACTCTATTCTATAATCATCTTCCACATATCCATTTTCATCAGCTTTATCATAAGCACCAAGTCCATTTTCTACTATAAACATAGGCTTTTGATATCTATCATAAATATCATTTAAAGTTATCCTTATGCCAAGCGGATCAACAGTCCAACCCCAATCAGTTTGTTTTAATTCTGAGTTTTTTATATCGCCTTCCAAATTATCTTTTGTTATTGTATATTTACTCTTATCAGCAGTAGCACATCTTGTTGAATAATAAGAAAAAGAAATAAAATCAACTGTGTATTTAGCTAATAACTCTAAATCTTCTTTTTCCATTTTTATATTTAATTTTTCTCTTTCAATTTTTTTCAAAGCATAATTAGGATATTTTCCTCTTGACTGCACATCAACAAAGAAATACATCTCATCATTTTTCTGCTGAGCAGCTAATACATCTTCAGGTTTTGAAGAGTAAGGATAATAAACTCCAGCTGCCAACATACATCCAACTTTATTGTTAGGGTCTACTTCATGAGCTATTTTAGTGGCTATTGCACTGGCAACTAATTCATGATGGCTTGCCTGATATTTCATTTCTTCTTCATTTTCACCATCTTCAAAATAAAGACCAGCTCCCATAAAAGGTGCATGCAAAATCATATTTATTTCGTTGAAAGTAAGCCAATATTCAACTAAACCTTTATATCTATTAAATATAACATTGCAAAGATTCTCATAGAATTTTATCATTATTCTATTTTTCCAACCGCCGTATTTTGTAATTAAATGCATAGGGCAGTCAAAATGTGTGATAGTTACTAAAGGTTTTATATTGTATTTTAAACACTCTTTAAATACATCTTCATAAAATTTTAATCCTTCTTCATTAGGCTTATCTTCATCGCCTTTTGGGAATATCCTGCTCCAAGCAATAGACATTCTGTAAACTTTAAAACCCATCTCAGCAAAAAGCTTTATATCCTCTTTATAATGAGTATACATTTCTATAGCATCTTTTGAAGGATAAAAATGTTCATTATCAAAATCAAACATTTTCATCTTTCCTTTAATAACAGCAACCCTATCTTTACCATGCGGAGCAACATCTACATTGGCTAAACCTCTTCCGCCTTCATTAAATCCGCCTTCGCATTGATTTGCTGCGGTAGCCCCGCCCCATAAAAAACCTTCTTTAAATGGCATAAATGACTCCTTATATACTAAAAATAATATAAAAATAATATAAAAATAATATAAAAATAATATAAAAATAATATAAAAATAATACGGAAAACATAAAAACTCAAACAAGATTTTTTCCATATTAATCTGGTAATTAATTAATATAACTTTTATTGAAATTATAAAATTTGACAATTATACTATAATGGTGAAAAGAAAATTTAAAATTTAAAAAATTTAAGGAGATAAAAATGAAAGAAAAATTCAATGCTTTTATGGAAAGCAAATTTCTTCCAATAATGTCAAAAATTGCTATGAACAGATATTTGAACGCTATTAAAGATGGTTTTGTATTTGCAACGCCGTTTATTATTATAGGTTCTTTTGTATTATTGTTATTTAATTTACCTTTGAGTGATAAGACTAATTTTATGTATTTTGCACCTTATGAAAATTTTGTGCAAGCATTTTCAGGAAATTATATACAAATATTTAATGTTAGTATGGGTATATTGTCATTATTCGTTTCATTTGGTATAGGATACTCTTTAGCTGGATATTATGGACAAGATCAAATTACAAACGGATTGTTGTCTATGTATGCATTCTTACTATTGTCTGCAAAATCTTTGGCAGTAACAGTAATAGGTGCTGCTGCTGAGTTATTGCATGTAGCAGAAAATGTTAATGTTGGTGTATTAGATGCAAGATATTTAGATGCTAAGGGGCTTTTTGTCGCTATTATTGCTGCTTTATTATCTGTAGAGATAGCAAGATTTTTATCTAAAAGAAAAATAACTATAAAACTTCCTGAGTCAGTTCCTCCTGCTATATCTAAATCTTTTGAAATATTAATTCCTGTAGCTGTTATTTCTTTCTTATTCCAAACTGTAAATATGCTTATACAAAATAATATGAAAATTATGGTTCCAGATTTAATTACGAAAATTTTACAGCCATTATTAAATATGTCTGATGGTTTAGTATCTATAATAATTATATTGTTATTGATACATATATTATGGTTCTGCGGTATACATGGTGCTAATGTAGTTAATGCTGTTTTAACGCCTATTATTTTAACTAATTTAGCTATTAATCAGGCTGCTCTTGCTGCAGGCGAACAGATACCGAAAGTTTTATCTGGTGAGTTTATGAATAGTTTCGTATATCTTGGAGGTGCTGGTGCTACTTTAGGTTTATGTATTGCTATGATTATGACTAAAAATGCTCATATGAAATATATTGGTAAACTTTCTATAGTTCCTGGTTTCTTTAATATTAATGAGCCTATAATGTTTGGTGCTCCTATAGTAATGAATCCTATATTTGTTATTCCTTTCCTTTTAACACCTATAATTAATGCAACTATAAGTTATATATTTATGAAGCTTAATATAATAGGTAAGGTTGTAGCATTAGTGCCTTGGACTACTCCTTCTATATTAGGTTCATTTATATCTACTAATTTAAATTTTGTTGCACCTATACTAGTTATTGCTTTAATAATTTTGGATTATTTTATATATAAACCTTTCCTTAATATGTATTTAAAAGAATTAGAAAAAGAAGAAAGTGCTGCAGAAAATCAATAAATAAAAAAATATATATACTACTAAGAGGCGAGATATTAAATAATATTTTGCCTCTTTTTATTTTATATAAACTTCGCCTGTTTTATTTTTTATATTCTCTAAAATAAAACTTGTTTTGTTATATATCTTCACACAATCAAATATTACAATATTTCTTTTATGGTCTATAATATCTTCTTCTTTGCATTTAGAACAGCCCACAGACATACTTTTTGGACAAAAGGCAAAGTTCATGGCAGGAATTAAACCTTCTTTTATAGATAATGTATGTTTTAAATTTTTGCCTGCCTCAATGCCCGATATAACAACGTCAACACCTAATTTGTATAAAAACTCTACAGTGTAATTATTAATTGCATTAAGACCGATACCAGCCCACAATATAGCTTTTCCTTTAAGTGCTTCAATATGCCCTAAGTTATTGCATATTACAATCATGCCGCTTGTTTTCTCTACTATGTTTTTTATAACTTCTATATCTTTATCAAATGTTACATGGGGAAGAATTATTCCATCTATTTTTTTATCTTCAAAAAGCTTAATTATATTTTCATCATAAACATTTGGAAACAATATTTTCTTATCATAATGAATATCAGAGTATAAATTAATTTTCTCTTCGCTTCCTGCAATTAAAACTTTTATATTTGTGTTTGGATAATTAATATTTGTGTATATATTTTTACTATAGTTAATTTCTTTAGACTGCATTAAAACATTTTCTAATTTTTCAATTAATGCTCTTCTTGCTTCATTTAAAATTTTTATAGGTATAAAAGGATTTTGAAAATTATCTTCAATATTAATATTTTCAAATTCAAATACAGTGCCGCCTGTTTTTGAAAGAGAATTAAAAATATCTTCTTTAGTTGTTGCTTTAGTTTTAGCTTCCTGAATTATATAATCGCTGATGTATTCTATATTATTTAATCTCTCATCATCTCTACTACTAACTATCAATTTAATTTTTTTATTATTAAATCCAATAATACAATTTAAATCAAGTAAATGCTTAAAATTATCACTTTCAATTATTTTCTCTGCCTCGTCCATCTGCAATTTATCAGTTGTTCTATAAACCTCATCGCCCACATTTACATTTTTTATAACAGCTGAGAAACTTAAATTTCCTTTTGCTCTTTTTACCCTCACATTATCTTTATACAAATCAGAAATCTGCATTCCTATCTGTCCGCTTTCACCAAATGAAAGTCCATCATAAACATTTAATTCTTTCTCTGCTTTTATATATATTTTATTTTTCTTATATGCTACAACTTCTCCTATATATTCTCCGTCATGACTTGGTTTATAATTTTCAAATATATCCTTTGAATTATAATAATAACCTTGAGAAAATCCGCCTCTATTAAAAATCTTCATTAA
This sequence comes from Brachyspira pilosicoli, assembly GCF_008016535.1. GTDB lineage: Bacteria > Spirochaetota > Brachyspiria > Brachyspirales > Brachyspiraceae > Brachyspira > Brachyspira pilosicoli_A. The sequence continues at coordinate 94,559 of NZ_SAXY01000072.1, read as the reverse complement.
ACTTTCTCTGTATTTCTCAATTGGTATATCTTTATTTTCTAAAGCTAAATCAATTGCATGTCTATATATCGAAGTAGTGATTGCTGCATATTCGCTTCTTTTTGCTCTGCCCTCAATTTTAAAAGAAGTTATACCGCTTTCAAGTAAGTTTGGAATTATATCAATAGTCATTAAATCTTTAGTGCTTAAAGGATAATCGGTTTTTCCTCCTGTGTATTCCATTCTGCAAGGCTGTGCACATGCTCCTCGATTTGCACTTCGCCCTCCATGCAAATAGGAATAGGCACATTGACCTGAAAAACTAGCACATAAGGAACCATGTACAAAAGTTTCAAGCTCTATATCTGTATTATCTCTGATATATTTTATATTTTCCAAACTCATCTCACGTGCTAACACTACCCTATCAATACCAATACTTTTAAGCAGTTTTACACTATCTAAATTATTACAAGACATCTGTGTACTTGCATGCATAGCAATATTTAAATTATTTCTTACAATATCTGTAATTCCCAAATCTTGCACTATAATAGCATCGGCTCCAAAATCAGAAACTCTTTTTATGAGAGGAAGCACTTTATCAATCTCATCATTATAAACTAAAGTATTAACTGTAATATAAACATTTACATTTCTTAATTTTGCGAATTTTATATTATTTTCTAAAGCCTTTTCATCAAAGTTTTCTGCAGCTCCTACTCTCGCATTAAAACTTTTAGTGCCAAAATACACGGCATCAGCCCCCGCATTAACAGCAGCCTTTAACCCTCTTTCATCTCCAACAGGTGCGAGCAGTTCTATTTTTTTATTATTCAAATTATTTTCCATCTTATTTTAATTAATATTTAAACTATAGCATATAAGTAAATGAATTCAAGTGCTAAGTAGATTTTTGATAATTATATTTTATATTGAAAATATATTTTATAGTTTATTCAACTTTTTCCCGCGTACGAGCTGTACCACTACTCTCCTAGCTGTGCACTCCCTACGGTCGGCGGCTTGCCGCACGACAATACTCTGTTTTAATCATAACCTTCTACGCGTGCGGAGGAGTGCTTTTTTATTTACAATTATTTTTTCTTTGAAGTATTCGCCATATGAGTTTTCCGCACGGTAATGCTATGCTTTAATTATAACTTCTTAGTCGTGCGGGGGAGTGCCTTTTAATATACAATTAAATTATAAAATTTATAATAAAAATGCAGTTCTTCGCGAAGCGTATCCGTAGGATATAAGGTTCTTTTATACCAATACCATAACTAAAGGTACTTCTTTCAGTCGCAGGCACTTCCTACGGCCGTAAAAGAAATAAGGTATATGGGAAAAGCCACAATAAATAAAAAACTTAAAATTTTTTTAGTGTATATTTAAACTACTATATTTTATAATGTGAATTTTTGTTTTATTCAACTTTTTCCCGCCGCAAAAAGTTGCAAAAAGTGCAAATGTTTTAACTCTATATGTTTGTAATATATATTAAAATAAAAAATAATATCTATATTTTAGATTAAAATAACTTTATTTTCTTATCATATAATCAATTGATTTTGTATTTATGCTTCCGCATTTAGGACATTTAGGCTTAGAAAGCATATTTAAAATTGCTATGTCTACAATATGTATTTTTGAATATACATAAGCACTACTTTATCAAAATACTGTTTAAATTATTATACGCATATATTTTAATTTAAAAAATTAAGGAATACTTAAATCCAATATGTTTCGCTTATTTGCATATGATTTTCTATTATAATTTTTGAAATACTAGCTGTTATTATTAATTGAATTTTTTTATTTATAATATAATATATTCGATTATGGAAGAAATATATAAAAAATTTTTAAATATAATAAATACTGATATCACCCTAAATAAAAACTTACAAATATTACTTAGTATATTTGCAATACTATTTTCAAATATACCATTATACATATATTTTTTTACTATTGATATAATAGAATCAAAAACATTACTCTTATTTATTATAAAAAGCTATCCATTTTCATTTTTTTATTTGTTTTGCTTTACTATATTATTTCATACTAATCTGTTAAAAATTAGAGTAATAGTAATGACATTTTTATCTTTTTTGCTAATAAGTCTGCTTTTATTTTCTTTTCATTTTATATTCAATTATATTACAATGCCTCCATATGATTCTGAAGATTTTTATGTCATTATAAATAATTTAATATTCATTCCTTTTATATTTTTTATTATAATGATGATTTCTTACATTAATTTTGATTTGAAAGATACAAATAAGATTTCTGAGTTTTTTACTATGATTGGTGAAACTCTCTCTTGGCTTTTTATTATTAATACTGCAAGCAGTGTTTTAATCTCAATAGCATATTTTTCTATTTTTATAGTAGGTGCTTCTTTAGCTTCATTAGTTTATTCTTATGATGAGGTTGGATTTATATTTGCAAAAATTGCTATTTCTTTAATAATATTTTTGTATAGCTTGGCTTTATTTATATCTTATTTTTTATACAAAAAAACTAAGTCTATCATATCAATATATTTATCAAGAATGATTATGATATTTAGTTTGATAGTTATATTTATACTTTTTATTTTACTATTATCTGCAGAGTTTAGACCATATACTAATACTGTTAGTTTTGTTGGTTATAATATAATACTTTCTATTATGATGATAAATCTTTTGTTTACGAGATTAGATAAAAAAGCTACTATCTTAACTAAGATAATATATTGTTTGGCAGTAATTTCTATATCATTATTAGATTTAATTGTATTTAGCAGTGTTTTATATAGAATAGTAACTTATGGTTTTTCTATGAGTAAACTTATACTTTTAGTAAACTGTATTTTATTTTTGTCACATCTTATTTATATTGCTATTAATGTTGTGAAGACATTTATAAAATCATTTGAAGAGTGCATTGTGATGAAAGATATATGTATAGACAATAGTAAGCATATGATATTTATTTACATTTATTTAGTATGGTTTATGATTATATGTTTTATTTTACCGTTTTTCTTTGTTAGTATGTAAGATTAAATGAGATTTTTAAGGGGAAATAAGTGGGCCAGCAGGGACTTGAACCCCGGACCCGATGATTATGAGTCATCTGCTCTAACCGACTGAGCTACTGGCCCCTATATTTTTATTTGTTTTGATTTTGCTATTTTATAGTAGTATATTAAAAAAGTCAAGAGTAAAAACAATATTTTTTTGTTTAGGAGTATGAGATATTGGACATTTTTTAGTATAAAAAAAGCAGGTATTCCTTATAATTTAAGGGGCTGTCCTAGATAACTAAAAAAGCTCCTTTCTTGCTATATTATATATAATTTCCAACTGTTTGTCAACTTTTGGATTATTAAATCTAAATTGACATTCTTTAATAAATAAGTGAAAATGTTCTTTTGGTATTCCATTAAATTTACGAAGATGTCTTTTCGCTTGATTCCAAAAATTCTCTATACCATTAATATGGTTCTTTTCTTCAGCAAACTTTTCACTATGATTAATTCTAAAGTGCTTGAATTCTGAGACATCTAAAACATCATAACTATGATAATAATCTGAATAAACTATACTATCAGGCTGTACTTTTTGCCTAATAATAGGCATTAAAGTGCTTATTTGGGTATTATTTATCATTTTTACATATACTTTTCCGCCTCTTTTTAACAAACCAAACACTGGTATCTTATCTTTAGCTCCTCTGCCTCTTTTTCCTTTTCTTTTACCGCCAAAATAACTTTCATCAACTTCTATTTCGCCGTTAAAAATTTCTTCTTCTTTTTCTTTCTCATATTCAAATATTAATTCTCTTAATCTTAAAAAATAATACGAAGCTGTAGTTTTATTAACACCAACTAAAACTGATGTAGTTCTTGCTGTGGTTCCTGCTACAAAATGTTCTATTAATTTTAATTGTTTATCTTGACTTAATTTACTACGTTTCATACTTTAATTTTAACAAATTTAAGTTATCTAGGACAGCCCCTAATTAAATTAATTAAAATAAAACAAAAGGAATACCTATGAAAGAATATACTTCAAATCAAAGAAAAAAGATAGTTCTAAAAATCAATAAAGTTAAGAATAAAGAAGTATTAGCTTTAAAATATAAGATTAGTATTAGAACATATTATTATTGGAAAAGCCAATTAGAAACTTATTCTATTATAAAACCTAAATCTACTAAACCTAAGAATAATAAAAATAAATTGAAAAATAAAAAGATTATTAAAAGAATAATTGAAATAAGAAAATTATATGGTTATGGTAAATTAAAAATAAAAAAACAATTAGAGTTAGAAGACATTAAAGTAGGAACAACAGCTATAGAAACTGTCCTAAAAGAAAATAATTTGTATAGGAGCAAAAAGAAAAAAATTAAGAGAAAACATAAAGGAAAGCATGCTATTTATATTAAAGAAGCAGGAGAAAAGGTACAAATAGATGTCAAATATGCTTTTTTTGGTGAAATACGTTATTATCAATTTACTGCTGTAGATTTAGCAACAAGAATGAGCTTTAGATATTTATACGATGAAAAAAGTCCATATAGTACCATTGATTTTATGAAACGACTTATAGATTATTTTCCTTTTAGAATACATTGTATTCAAACAGACAATGGTACAGAATTTACTTATCGAAAACATTCATTTGATACAATACACCCTTTAGATATATTTTGTAAGAAGAACTATATTAAGAGAGTTTATAGTCCAGTCGCATCCCCTTGGTATAATGGAGTAGTAGAGAGTACACATAGGCTAGACCAAAAAGAATTTTATGATTTTTGTACTAAAGAACTAACTTTACAGAAAGCAAATAAAAACATACAAAAATATAATCATTTTTTCAATTATAAACGAATACATTCTGCTTTAAATTATGATACACCTATGCTATACTTTAATAAATTAAGGAATTCCTAACTGCAATATGTTTGGCACCTGTGCAAAAACAATATTTTTTTTAGTATAAAAAACTTATTGGATATTATTTAAATATTTTATAAAATTTATTCTCACTCCCCACCCTAAAAGATTTTTTACATTATCTGATGTTTTTGTATTACTTTTCTATTTTGTTCAACACTACTATTTTTGCCCCGCCCTAGTTTTTTTTAAATTTATTGCTAGTTTATCGCACGGTTAAAATTGATTATAAAAAAATTAATGATAATATCATTTAAATAGTATATATAATCTCATTTACCGTGCGGTGAATTTTTATAAAGTATAGCTGAACAACTATATTTCATCTATATAAATCTAAAATATTTGTACTTTTCGAGAAACGTACCCGTAGGCTAAAAACTTTTTGCTACGGTAAAAAGTTGATAATATATTTATAAAAGTATATAAATTTATGAAATGCAATAAAAAATCAAATATACTTACATATACATTCATAGAATTTTTTAAAGGTTTCTTTTATATCATTATCCCAAGTGTTATGATTAAAAATTACTTCAGCACATTCTCTATATAGAGCATCTCTTTTCTTTGATAATTCAATTAATTTATTTTTATCATGCACGAGTAATGGACGTTCTGACACGTTTATATTGTTTATTATAATATCGGCGGGTCTGTCTATAAAAATAACTATGCCTCGCACTCTCATCAAAGTTCGGTTTTTGTCTTTTAATACAGTTCCGCCGCCGGTAGATATAACAGCATTTTTTATATTAGATAACTCTTCAAGTACGTTGCTTTCTACTTCTCTAAAATATTCTTCACCACTATCTTCAAATATTTTACTTATAGTTTTTTTCTCTTTGTCTTCTATAACCTTATCCATATCAAAAAAAGTGTAGTTGATATAATCTGCCAAAAGTTTTGATAAATCCGTTTTTCCGCTTCCGGGAAGTCCAATAACAAATATAGTTTTTTCTGAATTATTCATCATAAACCCCAAGCACTATAAAATTCTCTACACTTATCCTAAACTCTTCGAAAACTTTCTTAGCCTCATCACTCTCAAAATCTCCAACCATATCAATATAAAAATAATACTGCCACTTTCTTTCAATGTGAGGTCTGCTTACTATAGATGTTAAATTAAATATCTTTAACTTCTCTAAAACATCAGCAAGAGAACCATTTTCATGCGGAAGTAAAAATCTCATAGTCATCTTATTTCCAGAGTTTAAAGCATTATCATAATTGCTCACTATTATAAACCTTGTAGTGTTTCCTTTTATGTTTTCAATATTATCTTTTAATATGTTTAAATTATAAATCTTATAAGCATTTTTGTTGGATATAGAAGCTAAAGAATCATCATTACTGTTTGATACAAAAAAAGCGGCCTCTGCGGTATTTGTAGAGAAAATCTCTTCATAATTATTCTCTTTTATAAAATTAGAACATTGTTTCAATGCCTGATGATGTGATATCACTTTTTTTATGTTATTAATATTAGTATTTTTATTTGCCATAAGTGCATATTCTATTGTAAGATAAACTTCACCCACTATTTTACAATTATAATCAGCAAGTATATCAAGAACCTCATTAACCATTCCTGTAGAAGAGTTTTCAAGAGGCAAAACTCCATAATAACTCTCAGAGCTTCTTATGCTTTCAAAAACCTCTTCAAAACTCTTTTTCTTTATCAATTCAGCCTCATCGCCAAAAAATTTTTTAGCAGCCTCATAACCATTTCCGCCCTCTCTTCCTTGATATGCTATAACAGCATCGTATTTTATTTTTTTATTATTGTTATTTTCTTTATTATTATAATTATCAATCAAATGCTTTTGAATCTGCTTTGATGTATACATTATGTCATTATATATAGTAGTAATTAAATTCGATAATTCCTTGTTTTCAAGAAGGTTTATTTTACTTGCTATAACTTCCTTTTCTCTTTTAGGGTCAAATATCGGAGCATTATTCTTTTTTTTAATTTCTCCGACTTTTAAACTAACTTTCATTCTCTCATCTATTAACTTTACAATATCTCTGTCTATTTCATCAATTTGTTTTCTTAAATCTTTTAGCTCTTCCATTTATTTTACCCTTATAAAATTATTGGGGCTGTCCTAGATAACTAAAAAAGCTCCTTTTTTGCTAAATTGTATATAATTTCCAACTGTTTGTCAACTTTTGGATTATTAAATCTAAATTGACATTCTTTAATAAATAAGTGAAAATGTTCTTTTGGTATTCCATTAAATTTACGAAGATGTCTTTTCGCTTGATTCCAAAAATTCTCTATACCATTAATATGGTTCTTTTCTTCAGCAAACTTTTCACTATGATTAATTCTAAAGTGCTTGAATTCTGAGACATCTAAAACATCATAACTATGATAATAATCTGAATAAACTATACTATCAGGCTGTACTTTTTGCCTAATAATAGGCATTAATTTTAGTATTATTTATTATTTTTATATATACTTTTCCGCCTCTTTTTAATAAACCAAACACTGGTATTTTATATGCAAGCTCCTCTCCCTCTTTTTCCTTTTCTTTTGCCTCCAAAATAACTCTCATCAACTTCTATTTCTCCATTAAAAACTTCTTCTTCTTTTTCTTTCTCATATTCAAATATTAATTCTCTTAATCTTAAAAAATAATACGAAGCTGTAGTCTTATTAACTTTAACTAAAACTGAAGCTGTCCTTGCTGTAGTTCCTGCTGCAAAATGTTCTACTAATTTTAATTGTTTATCTTTACTTAATTTACTGCGTTTCATACTTTAATTTTAACAAATTTTAGTTATCTAGGACAGCCCCATAAATTTTATAAAATTATATATTTATTATAAAATATAGTTTATAATAGAACCTATTAATTTTATATAATCATATTATACATATAATTATATTATAGTAGTATAAAAAAATATATTTTATAAATATAAAGATGTATTTTTTACGCTTTTAATATATAATTATAATTAAATATAGAAATAATGAGGAGTTTATTAATGACTAAAGTTGTTTTAATACGTCATGGTGAGAGTGTTTGGAATAAAGAAAACCTTTTTACTGGTTGGGCTGATGTTACATTATCAGAAAAAGGGGTTGAAGAGGCTAAATCTGGCGGTGTAGAACTAAAAAAAGCTGGTTTTACTTTCGACAAAGCTTATACTTCTACTCTTACTCGTGCAATCAAAACTTTAAACTTAGTGTTGGAAGAAATGGGACTTTTATGGATACCAGTAGAAAAATGCTGGCAGCTTAATGAAAGACATTATGGTGCTTTACAGGGATTAAACAAATCTCAAACTGCTGAAAAATATGGTGAGGAGCAAGTAAAAATTTGGAGAAGAAGTTATGATACTCCGCCTCCTGCTTTAGAAAAATCTGATGAAAGATATCCTGGAAATGACCCTCGCTATAAAAACTTATCTGAAAAAGAACTTCCTCTCACAGAATGTTTGAAAGACACTGTTGCAAGAGTTGTTCCTTTCTGGGAAAATGTGATACTTCCAGATATTAAAGCTGGTAAAAAAATCATCATTGCTGCTCATGGTAACAGTTTAAGAGCATTAGTTAAATATTTAGACAACATTTCTGATGCTGATATCACTGAGCTTAATATACCTACTGGAATGCCTTTAGTTTATGAACTTGATGATAATTTCAAAGCAGTTAATAAACAATATTTAGGCGATCCAGAAGCAGTTAAAAAAGCTATGGAAGCAGTAGCTAATCAAGGTAAGAAAAAATAATTTTTTTTAATTATTAATATTTCAATAAGCAGCTTGTTATTTTCTATATAAATAACAAGCTGTTTTTTACAACTAACATAGTGCACAGGTGCCAAACATATTGCAGTTAGGAATTCCTTAATTTATTAAAGTAAACAAAAGGCGTATTATAATTTAAAGCAGAGTGTATTCGTTTATAATTGAAAAAATGATTATATTTTTGTATGTTTTTATTTGCTTTCTTTAAGGTTAATTCTTTAGTACAAAAATCATAAAATTCTTTTTGGTCTAGCCTATGTGTACTTTCTACTACACCATTGTACCAAGGTGATGCAATTGGACTATAAACCCTTTTAATATAGTTTTTCTTACAAAATATATCTAAAGGGTGTATTGTATCAAATGAATGTTTACGGTAAGTAAATTCTGTACCATTGTCTGTTTGAATACAATGTACTCTAAAAGGAAAATAATCTATAAGTCGTTTCATAAAATCAATGGTACTGTATGGACTTTTTTCATCGTATAAATATCTAAAGCTCATTCTCGTTGCTATATCTACAGCAGTAAATTGATAATAGCATATTTCACCAAAAAAAGCATATTTAACATCTATTTGTACTTTTTCCCCTGCTTCCTTGATATAAATCGCATGTTTTCCTTTATGCTTTCTCTTAATTTTTTTCTTTTTGCTCCTATACAAATTATTTTCTTTTAGGACAGTTTCTATAGCTGTTGTTCCTACTTTAATGTCTTCTAACTCTAATTGTTTTTTTATTTTTAATTTACCATAACCATATAATTTTCTTATTTCAATTATTCTTTTAATAATCTTTTTATTTTTCAATTTATTTTTATTAGTTTTAGGTGCAGTAGATTTAGGTTTTATAATAGAATAAGTTTCTAATTGGCTTTTCCAATAATAATATGTTCTAATACTAATCTTATATTTTAAAGCTAATACTTCTTTATTTTTAACTTTATTGATTTTTATAACTATATTTTTTCTTTGATTTGAAGTATATTCTTTCATAGGTATTCCTTTTAATTTGAACTATATATATATTATAAGGAATACCTACTTTTTTAAACTAAAAAAACGTGCAATATCTGTGGCTCCTAAACATTACAACTAACATAGTCTAATTGACTATTTGTATTTTATATGATATTATATATAAAATAGGTTAAAAATTATGAAACAAACAAACAAACAAACAAACAAACAAACAAACAAACAAACAAACAAACAAACAAACAAACAAACAAACAAACAAACAAACAAACAAACATTTCTATATATTCTCAAGTTTTATTCTACTAATACACTCTATTTTTGTTGCAAAAATTTTTATTACACAATTAGAATCTTTTTTTCTAGTAAACTATACATTTCTAAGGATTAGTATATGAAAAATAAGAATATTTTTTTGAAAATTTACATAGTATTTGTTGTTATACTAACTATTTCAGTAATAGTGTTATCTATTTTAGGTAAAAAAGAAAGGACAGGCTATTTATCAGAATTTAATATAAATGTTAATAAAACTTTAGAAATAAATGGATTGGATAAAGAAGAAACTAAACAATTATTTACTATAGATAATAAGTTAGATAACACAGCTGTTGCTAATTATATATTTACTAATACTTCTATAACAAACTATAGTTATAACTTTAGAATAAAATACTATAGCAAAATATTTAGAAACAGTGATATTTATGATGTTTATCCACGTTTAAATAATTTAACTAACTATGTAAAATCAGCTAAAATGAATGATAGATTTGGTACACCTTTTGGTAATTTAATTTCTAGTAAAGAACTCAGCAGTTTAGAAAATATTGATAATGTTAATTATTATTTGAAAGTTAAATATAAAATCTATATTTACATATTAACTATAATGTTAATATTACTTATTACTGTTTTTATCAAAAAAATTATAATATTTTTTAAAAAAATAAATAAAATAAAAATTATTCAAATATATTCTGCAATATTAATATTATATATAGTCTTTATATTTGTATTATATTTTTATTCAAATGACAAGCATACAGCTGTTATATCTAATTTTGAATTATTATATGAAACTTCAGAGGGTTTTGTCTATAAATCTAATATATATCCAAATAAAATATTTTTAAATGATAAATTTTATAGATATTCTAATGAACCTCTAATATTAAATAATATACCAACAGAAATAAAAAATTATGGGTATGCTATAGAAATAGATACAAGCAAAGATATTTATATTTATAATAGAGAATTATTATCATATCCTAAATATAATTTACATACTTCTAAAGGAGAAATTTATGAATTAGAATTACTTGCTGAAAAAATATTAAATACAAATGATGAGAATATATATTATTTTTTGGATCCAATTAATTTAGAAAGTGTTATTCGTAAATCATCTGTAAATACAAATCAAAATTTTATACTTTATAAAGGTAGCAACCAAATTGAAAAAACATTTGATGATGATAAATATAATAATACAATATCATTTAAAATTCCTGATGGTTCTAATATAAAATATATTAAAATAAAAGAAATTAGTCAAAATCTATATATTAAGAATAATGAGTATTGTATTTTCACATCATTTGAAAAACTTCCAATAGGTTATAAAATAGATAATGTAGAGTATAAATTAAAAATAAGCAATAATATTTATGTACTATTATTTATTTTCATAATAATCTATTTAATATTATTATACTATTGTAACAAAAATATTTTATATAAATATATTACTGATAAAATATTTATATGTATTATAATAATTGTTGGACTATTCATATCTATATTTCAGTTTTATCTAGGTTTTCCTGGAAATTATTCTGGTGATCCTGTATTTATAATATTAGAGTCGTTAACTGGATATTATCAAAATTTAAATCCTATATTTATATCAGTATTTCTAAAATTTCTTTATAATATTTTTGGCTACCATACATTTTATATGTTTTTTATTAATATATTTAGTTTTGGTATAGCTGTAATGTTATTAATTATAGCTTTATATATAAGATATAGAAATAAATGTTTTATATTTTTATATTTAATAAATTCTAGTATTATATTAAATATATTTACAACAAATTTTATACCACATAAAGATTTTGTTATGGCCAGATTAGTATTTTTATTATATTCATTAGTATTTTTTCAAATAATAGTTAATATAAAAAATATATACGCTAAAATTTTATTAAAAATATTCACAGTAATTATATTTATTTTTGCCTTATTATGGAGACATAACTCAATCGTTACTTTATATCCAATTTTTATATTATATGCTTATATTATAATTTCTAAATTGAAAGAAATAAAATTATTAAAAAAAATTATATATTTTATTGCCATAATGTTTGTATCAGCGATTGTTTTAATTACTATAGTAAAAATTAATCCATATATATATAAAAATAATGGTCAAGTTGATAAATATGCTTCAAATCATATATTTTTAATTCAAATATCAGCTTGTGCTGTTATGGCAGATGATCCTAGTATGATCCCAAATGAATATTATGTAGAAGGTAAAAATTTTGAAGATGTAAAAGAATTATATAACAAAAATCAATTAAACGCTGATTATTTTGGAAGTTGGAATTATAAAGAAATAACACCATATAAATATTTTGTTCATTTAAATGGATTAGCTGGTACATGGATTAAATATATAATTAAATATCCATTTTTTTATTTAAAACATATAATAAATTTTACATATCATATTTGGTTAAAAACATATGGAGGACATATAGAAGATAAATATATTATTCAAGAATATCCATTACATTATTATATAGAATTGGAAAAATATTATTCAGTGTTTCCTAAAAATGAATTAAGCATAAATTTTTCAGATTTTCAATTAGATATATTTACAATTATATCAAAATATTCTATTAGAATTTATTATAGTATTCCTATAATTATTTCAATACTAATTTTTATATCGAGCACATTATTTATTTTTATTTATAAAAGTAAGATAAATAATATTTTAATTTTTAGTTTTTCAACTTCTTTTTCTGCATTTGCTACAGCTATTATTGTTGCAATATTTTCTCCAGTAGTATCTGTTAGATATATTTTTCCTGTTCTAACAATATCAATAATATCAGCTATATCTTTTATTATGTTCATTTATGAATATATAATAAATAAAAATAATAGGAGTAAAAAATGAAAGTATCAGCAATAATACCTTGTTATAATGAAGAGCTTACAATAAAACAAGTAATAGAAGACATAAAAAAATATTATCCAGAATGCGAAGTATATGTATTTGATAATAACTCTACAGACAATTCATATAACATTGCTAAAGAATCTGGAGCAATAGTTAAAAAAGTTATATATCAAGGTAAGGGTGAAGTTGTAAGGCAGGCTTTCTCTAGTGTAGACAGCGATATTTATATATTAATAGACGGCGATAATGAATGTGATGCGTCTGCCATACCAAGATTAGTTAATTATTTAATTGATAATGATTTAGATATGGTTACTGTTGTACGAAAAGCGGGTAAATACAGAAAAGGTCATTCCTTTGGAAATAAAATGATAACCTCTTTCGCAAAATTTTTATTTGGAAATAATGTTAATGATATATTAAGCGGATATAGAGTATTCTCACGTAAATTTGTGAAGACTTTTCCTTCATCTTCAAAGGGTTTTGAAATAGAAGCTGAACTTACAATATTTGCTATGCAGATGCGTATGCAAATAGGTGAAATGGAAGCAGAATATAAAAGCAGACCTGAAGGTTCTTTTTCTAAACTTAATACTTTTAGAGATGGTTTTAGGATACTTGGTCTTATGATATATTTACTTATGACAGAAAAGCCTATGGTTTTTTGGTGGATAATAGCTTCATTCTTTGCTCTATTTGGTTTTTATTATGGTTTGCCAATTATATATTCTTTTGTAACAATTGGTTTTGTACCTATTGCTACATCGGTGCTTGCTACAGGCTTTATACTTTTATCTGGAATATGCATTATAACTGGGCTTATAATGAATGCAATAGGAAGAGCTATAGCAGAAAATAGAAGATTTAAATATAATTCTGTAAAATAATAAAAAGTATATTAAAAATTGCAGCTATTCAAAATTAATGCCTCCTTGATTTTTTAGTGCATAACATATAATATAAAATTATAAATAATATAAAATAATAATAAGGAATATTGATGAAATACCCTGAATTTTTTACTCCATTTGTATTTCCAGAGAACATACCAGTACTTGGTGCTATTAGATGGTATGGACTTATGTATATAGTTGGAATTGTAGTTTCTTGTTTGATACTTTCTCATTTACAAAAAAAAGGTTGGATTAAATTTAACGACTCAAAAGACGGCGGAGCTTATGATATGGTTTTTTATGCAGCTGTTGGTGCTATAGTTGGTGCTAGAGTTGGATATTTTTTACTTTACTCACCTTCTTCTTTTTTGAGGCCTTGGGAAATATTGGGCTTTAACCTTGATAATGGAATTACTTTTTTAGGTTTTGCTGGAATGTCTTTTCATGGAGGACTTATAGGAATGATTATTGGAGGGTATATATTCAGCAAAAAATATAAATATGAATTTTTAAATATAGCAGACCATGCAACACTTCCTTCTAGTTTTGCTTTGTTTTTCGGAAGAATAGGTAATTTTATGAATGCAGAGCTTTACGGAAGAGTTACTAACTCATCTTTTGGAATGATATTTCCTAATTATGATGCAGTTGGAGGATACGAAAAATGGAAGGAATTGATACCTGCAATTAGACCATATACAGAATTAAGATATCCTTCACAATTATATGAAGCATTTCTTGAAGGTTTAGTTCTTGCTTTGGTTTCTTATATAATATTGGCATTAAGTCAAAAAAATAAGAATATAAGAAAAGGTACAAGGCTATTTGTATGGATATTTTTATATGGGCTTTTTAGAGCTGTAATAGAGCAGTTTTTTAGAGATGTTACAGAATGGACTATAGGTCCTATCACATCTGGAGCAATATATTCTATAATAATGATGATAGTATCTTTAATAATGCTTATATATATTTATACAAAAAAGCCAGATGATAAAAAAATATCAAAAACAAAAAAATAACTAATTAAAAATAATTAAATAAAGGTTTATTATGTCATTTTCTTTTGAAGTATTAAAAAACTCTAGTCAGACACATGCAAGACTTGGTAAAATAGAAGTTAATGGTGTTGTAATAGATACGCCTGTTTTTATGCCTGTAGGAACTAAAGCTACTGTAAAAGCATTAACCCCTGCTATGGTAGAAGAAACTGAAAGTAAAATAATACTTGCTAATACTTATCATTTAGTTTTAAGACCTAGTTTAGAAGTGATAAAAAAATTCGGCGGTGTAAAAAAGTTTATGAATTGGAAAGGGGCAATGCTTACAGATTCCGGCGGTTTTCAGGTTTTTTCGCTTGCTCAGCTAAGAAAAATCAATGATGAAGGAGTTGAGTTTAGGTCGCATATAGACGGCACAAAATATTTCTTTACACCAAAAAGCGTAATGGAAGCAGAACATATTATAGGAGCTGACTTTATAATGAGTTTTGATGAATGCTGTAAGGCTGATGCTGATTATAATTATGCTAAAGAGGCAATGCTAAGAACTCATAAATGGGCTAGGGAATGTAAGGAATATCATGACAGCACCCCTAACAGCGAATATCAATACTTAGGCGGTATAATACAGGGCGGAATGTTTGATGATTTGAGAAAAGAAAGTGCTGAAACTTTGGTTAATATGGATTTTCCTTTTTATTCTATAGGAGGGCTTTCTGTTGGGGAAACTCCAGAAAATATGCATGAGGTACTTTCTAAAGTTATGACATATACCAACAAGCAAAAGCCTCGTTATTTGATGGGGGTAAGTGAGCCTCGTGATATACTTAATGCTGTTATGGAAGGCATTGATATGTTTGACTGCGTGATGCCTACTAGAAATGCTAGAAATGGAGAGGCTTTTACTATGAATGGGGTTATTAGAATTAGAAACTCAAAATACAGAACTGATGATACCATATTAGAAGAAGGATGCGACTGTTATACTTGTAAAAACTTCTCTAAGGCTTATCTTAATCATCTTGATAAATCGCATGAAATACTATTTTCTATACTTATGACTATACATAATATGAGATTTATGCAGAGATTTATGAAGGATTTAAGAAATAGTATAGAAAATGATAATTTTAGCGAATATAGAAATACTATGATGAAAAGATTTTACGAAAATGAATAATAATAATTTTAAAAGGAGGAGGAAAATATTATATTATGGCAAAAGATTATAGTGAACATATAAAGAAATATAATGAAATACTAAATAATAACCCTAATGATATTAATGCCCTCACTTCTTTGGCAAGAATATATGTAAAAGAAAATAAATTGAATGAGGCTGAAAAATATTATAATAAAATATTAGAGAACAGTCCTGATAATACTGAAGCTTTGTATATTATAGGTTTTATTAATATGCAAAAAAATAATTATAAAAAGGCAATAGACAATTTTATTAAATTAATAGAACTTGGCATAGATAATGCTTTTGTATATGAATATTTATCTATAATGGATAATAATAACAGAGAAACATTTTTAAATAAAGCAATAGAAAAACATAATCAAAATAAATTAAAGAGAAAAGATTATGAGAGAATTTCATATATGGCTTATCAAAGTTATAAATGGAGAATGTACGATTTTGCTTTATACTATGCTGAACTTACATATTCAATAAAGCAAACTAATGATATTATAAACCTACTCGGATGCATTTGTTTTTATAGAGAAGAATATGACAAAGCACTTTCCTATTTTCACGAGCTTAATTTTAATTGTAATAAAACAAACATATACGCACTATGTAATATTGCTTCTTGTTACAGAAAAAAAAATAGTAATAATATGGCTATAAAATATTTAGACAGGGCAAAAGCATTAGATGATAATAATAAATTGATATATTTTAACATAGGAACTATATACGATAAACTTGGAAATATAAAATCAGCTTTAGAAAACTTTAATAAAGCCATAGAAATTGATTCTAATTATACTGAAGCAATAGATGCAAAAAATTTAATATCTATATAATTTTTAATAAAAATTTAATAAAAAAAACAAAAAATACATATAATGGGTATTGACATTTTTATAAATAGTATTATAATTTGTAGTAAGAAAATCAAGTTAGGAGATAAAAATGAATAAGATGTATTTTTCTACACTTCAATTATCAAAATCTTTCTCTCCTAAATTCCATCATCACCATCAATAATAATCATTTCTTTTATAAATAACTATAAACAATAATTTTAAAAACATTATTTTTTTATTACGTTTATATAGATTAATTTAAAAAACAATTATTTAATTTAGGAGGAAAAAACTATGAAACGTATATTAATTTTATTTTCTATGATTATTTTTGCTATATCTTGTTCAAAAACAGAAACGCAAAACACACAAGCAGGAGTTGACAATTCTTTACAAAAAGTAAAAGACAGCGGCAAATTGATATTAGGTTTAGATGACACTTTTGCACCTATGGGTTTTAGAGATGAAGCTGGAAATGTAGTTGGTTTTGATATTGATTTAGCTCAGGAAGTTGCTAATCGCTTGGGAGTAAAATTAGAAGTTAAGCCTATAGATTGGGCAAGCGGTATATTAAGCTTAAACAAAGGAGATGTTGATATGTTATGGAACGGCTTTACAATTAATGAAAGCAGAAAACAACAAATTAATTTCTCTAAGCCATATCTTAATAACAGACTAATAATAGTAAAATCTTCTGACAGAACAGACATTAACAGCAAAGAAGATTTGAAAGGAAAAGTCTTAGGGGTACAAGTTGGAAGCAATCAAGAGGCATTAGAAGCTGACCCTATAAGCAAAGAAGCTAAAGAGGTTAGACCTTATGATGTTAATGTTAATGCTTTCTTAGATTTACAAGCTAAGAGAATAGATGTTGTTGTAATAGATGAAGTTGCAGCACGTTATTATATAGCTGAAGAGAATGTTAATTTTGAAGTTGTAGAAAATAGCCCATTAACTGAAGAGCTTTATGGTATAGGTTTTAGAAAAAATGATGTAGAATTATTAAATGCTGTTGACAAAGCTTTAGATGATATGAGAGCTGATGGAAAAGCAGCAGAGATTTCTACTAAATGGTTTGGTAAAGACATTGTTGTAAAATAATAAAAAATTAATGGGGGCTAAAAATAATATAAAGCCTCCATTAAACAAATAATAATAAATAATTCAAAAAAATAGGAGATTAAAAATGAATAACATCAAATGCTTTTTCAAAGTTCAATTCTTAAAACAATATTCTCCTAAACATCATCATCATTAATAATTTCTTTTTATTATATAAACTTATATAAGCATCAATTTTAAAACAATATTATATTTATTAACTTAAGAAAAAAAATTTATTTAAAAATTATAATTTATGAATTTAAAAATTTAAAAAACAGGAGAAAACTATGAAACGTATAATAACTTTATTCTTTATATTTATTTTTGCTGTATCTTGCTCAAAAACTCAAACACAAAATGCCGCACAATCATCTTCTGCATCAGATAATTCTTTACAAAAAGTAAAAGAAAGCGGAAAACTTGTATTAGGTTTAGATGACACTTTTGCACCTATGGGTTTTAGAGATGAAGTGGGAAACATAGTTGGTTTTGATATAGACCTAGCCAAAGAGGTTGCAAGCCGCCTCGGGGTGGAGTTAGAGGCCAAACCTATAGATTGGTCTAGTGCTGTATTGAGCTTAAAGAAAGGTGATGTTGATGTGGTATGGAATGGGTTTGCTATTAGTGAAAGCAGAAAACAACAGGTTAATTTCACTAAACCATATCTTAATAACAGACTTATGATAGTTAAAAATGCAGACAGAGCTGATATTAAAACTAAAGAAGATTTAAAAGGAAAAATATTAGGAGTACAGACAGGAAGCAGTAACTATGAATCATTAGAAGCTGACCCTATAAGCAAAGAAGCTAAAGAAATTAGACAATATGATTTTAATGTTAATGCTTTTTTAGATTTAGAGGCTAAAAGAATAGATGCTGTAATAGTTGATGAAATAGTGGCTCGTTATTATATATCTAAAGAAAATGCTGATTTTGAACTTTTAGAAGAATACCCTATTACATATAAATCTTTTGGAGTTGGAATTAGAAAAACAGATGCAGAGCTATTAAATGCTATTGATAAAGTTTTAGATGATATGAGGGCTGATGGAAAAGCTGCTGAAATATCTACTAAATGGTTTGGTAAAGATGTATTTGTAAGAGGATAATTTAATGCGGTATAACAAAAACTAAATAAAAAAATAAATAATTAAATAAAAAAATAGGAGAAAAACAATGAAACGTATAATAACTTTATTCTTTATATTTATTTTTGCTATATCTTGCTCAAAAACAGAAAATACAGGAGAAGATGCAACAGATAATTCTCTACAAAAAGTAAAAGAATCAGGTAAATTGGTATTAGGTTTAGATGATGCTTTTGCCCCTATGAGTTTTATAAATGAAAATGAAGAGATTGTTGGTTTTGATATTGATTTAGCTAAGGAGGTTGCTAAGATTATGGGGGTAGAGTTAGAAACTAAACCAGTAGATTGGGCTAGTTCTATATTAAGTTTAAAAAAAGGAGATATTGATGTAATATGGAGCGGATTTGCTGTTAATGAAACTAGAAAAAAACAGGTTAATTTCTCTAAACCATATCTTTATAATAGACTTATGGTAGCAGTATATGCAGGCAGAGATGATATTAAAACTAAAGAAGATTTAAAAGGAAAAGTAGTAGGCGTACAAACAGGAAGCAGTAATTATGAAATATTATTAAATGACCCTATAAGTAAAGAACTTAAAGAGATTAGACAGTATGATACTTATGTTAATGCTTTTTTAGATTTAGAGGCTCAAAGAATAGATGCTGTGGTAGCAGGCGAAACAACAATTCGTTATTATATAGCTAAAGAAAATGCTAATTTTGAGCTATTAGAAGAGGAACCTCTTACATCTCAATATGTTAGCGTTGGTCTTAGAAAAGGAGATATGGAATTATTGAATGCTATTGATAATGCTTTAGATACTATTAGAACAAATGGAAAAGCTTCAGAAATAGCTACTAAATGGTTTGGTCAAGACATCATTGTAAGAGTAGATTAATAAAAAATTAGAACAGAGGTTTTTTTGCCTCTGTTCTAAAAATTTATATAAAAAATAATATATATCAATTATGGAAAAAAGTAAGAAGTATCCCAACTGTAATAGCACCAGAAATTATACCAGAAATATTAACAGCCATAGCATGAAGAAGCAAGCAGTTAGAAGAGCTATTTTCCTGTCCATATATATGAGCACCCCAAGCAGGCACTGGGAAAGCACTAAGTCCAGCCGAACCTATTATAGGATTAACCTTACCGCCTGTAACTACATTAATAATCTTAGCAACTATAACACCTATTATAGTATTTAATATTAATGATATAAAACCAAATACAAATATTAATATTGTGCTTATAGATATAAAAGTATCAGCAGAAGCAGAAGAACCTATAGCTATACCGATAAGCATAGTAAGAATACCTGTTAAAGATTTTTGAAGCGTAATTGAGAAATTCTTAATAATATCAGATTCTCTTAAAATACTTCCAAAAAGAAGAGCAGCTATAAGCGGAAATGAGTTAGCTAAAAATATACCGCAAAGAGCCATGGCAATTACAGCAAATATAATCTTCTCTCCCCTCGAAACATGCCTTAAATATGACATAGATATAGTTCTTTCTTTTTTTGTGGTTAAAAATTTAGTAACACCAGTCTGAAGTATAGGTAAAAGTTCCATATAAAGATATGACGCCATCACTATAGGAGCAAAATATCTAGCATCAGTTACTAAAGCAGTCATATACATAGCTAAAGAACCATCAGCAGCCCCTATAATAGAAGTAGCAGCTGCCACATCAGCACCAATTAAATTGCTAATCATAAAAAACACAACAAATATACCAATCTGAGAACTAGCCCCTATAAAAAAGTTTTTAGGGTCGGCAAGCACAAGACCTAAATCTATCATAGTTCCAACAGCGAAAAATACAAGCACAGAATAAACACCGCTGCTAGCACCATTATATATCATACCCAAAAAACCATTAATAACATCTTCAGTTATTTTTGGCAAAGGCATATTAGCAGCTAGTATGGCAACACCCATAGGCAAAAGAAGTAAAGGTTTCTTATTATAATATATAGACATATAAATTAAATAAGCACCTATCAATATCATTATTATTTGAGAAAAAGACGGCGGATAAAAACCAGCAAATAAATAGTTAAAATCCAACCCTAAAGCATTATTCATATTCACCTCTCAAAACTACATCACTTAATCTGCAATATCACTTGACCTTCTACAACAGATGAACCTTTTTCAACATGTATAGATATAACCTCTCCAGAAGCAGGAGCAGTAAGTTCATTTTCCATCTTCATAGCTTCTAATACAGCAACAACCTGACCCTCTGTTACCTTATCTCCTATAGCAACATTAAATGATAATATAGTGCCTGGCATAGTAGCTTTTACTGATATAGCATTTTCATCTATAGCAGGAGCTTTAAAAGCAGGAGCAGCTTCTTTTGCTGGTGCAGAAACTTTTGCATTAACTGCTTGAGTATTTACAAGAGTAGATAAAACTTTATTTGAAGCAACAGACTCATTTCTTATCTCTTCAACAGATACATCATAACTTTTTCCATTAACAGTTACTTTATAATTTTTAATCATCATTTATCTCCTAAATTATTTTTTATTTTCTATTATTTTATTTAATTCTATCAGCCATACCCCATACAGGAGTTTTAGACTCTTTTATTGAAGTTATCACAAATTTAGAATTACCGCTATAAGCAGTAATACAAGCAGTAATAGCCGCTACAAGCTCACTGTCATCTAATAAATCCTCTTCTTTAGTTTTACTCTCTTCAACAACCTTGCTAATCTCTTCTTCTTTCTTTATGTTTCTTGGCTTAAAAATAATACCTAAAACTAAAGCCAAAACATAAAAAACTAAAGCAACAATTAAAACAGATATTATACCAAATATTGTAATAGCAGCATTATGATCCATAATTCTCACTCCTTTTATTATAATACAAAATCACAAAGGTATATTACCATGTTTACGAGGAAGTCTAGTTTCTCTTTTGCTTACCAACAAATGAAGTGCATTAATAAGATAGCTTCTAGTATATTCAGGCTCTATTACATCATCAACATAACCTCTAACAGCAGCTCTATAAGGATTAGCAAACTCTCTTTTATATTCTTCTATTTTTTCAGCTCTCATTTTCTTAGGGTCTTCAGCTTTCTCTATGTCTTTTTTAAATATAATGTTCGCTGCCCCATCAGGTCCCATAACAGCAATCTCAGCAGAAGGCCAAGCATAAACCATATCAGCACCTAAATGCTTAGAACACATAGCTATATAAGCTCCGCCATAAGACTTTCTTATTATAAGAGTAATCTTTGGAGCAGTAGCCTCAGAATAAGCATATAAAAGTTTAGCACCATGTCTAATAACCCCATTATGCTCCTGACCAACCCCAGGTAAATATCCTGCAGTATCAACTAATGTAACCAAAGGAATATTAAAACTATCACAGAAACGAATGAAACGAGCAGCTTTGTCAGCTGCATTAATATCAAGTACTCCTGCCATAGAATTAGGCTGATTAGCTATTATACCAACAGATTTTCCGTCAAGACGAGCAAAACATATAACTATATTAGTAGCAAATAAAGGCTGAAGCTCAAAAAATTCTCCATTATCAACTACTCTTTTTATAATCTCTTTTATATCATAAGGCTTATTAGGACTGTCTGGAAGTATGTTTGATAACTCCTCATCATTTCTATTAGGGTCATCATTAGTATTTTCTAAAGGCACATCTTCCAAATTATTTTGAGGTATATAAGAAAGTAGTTTTTTAACACCTTCTAAAGTAGAAATCTCATCAGGGAACATTAAAGAAGCAACACCAGAAGTTTTGCTATGAACAAAAGCCCCCCCCAAATCTTCGGCAGAAACTTGCTCACCTGTTACAGCCTTTACAACCTGAGGACCTGTAATAAACATATTTGAACTTTTATCAGTCATAAATATAAAGTCCATCAAAGCAGGAGAATAAACAGCTCCCCCCGCACAAGGTCCCATTATTACGCATATTTGAGGTATTACTCCAGAAGCCTGTACATTTCTATAAAAAATATCTCCATAGCCTCTTAATGAATCAATACCCTCTTGTATTCTAGCTCCGCCTGAATCATTAATACCGATACAAGGGCAGCCTAATTTTATAGCCATATCTTGTACTTTACAAATTTTAGCAGCATGCATTTGTCCTAATGAACCGCCTATAACAGTAAAATCTTGAGCATATACGCATACTTGTCTGCCGTTAATCTTACCGTATCCTGTAACTACACCTTCGCCCGCTACTTTATTTTTTTCCATACCAAAATCGCTACATCTATGTTCTATGAAAGCATCAATTTCGCAAAAAGTGCCTTCATCTAAAAGATGCAATATACGTTCTCTCGCTGTTAATTTGCCTTTAGCATGACGTTCTTCTATTTTTTCTTTGCCGCCAGCTTCCTCTATCTTTTCTTTTCTTTTTTTAAGTTCATTTATTTTTTCTTGCATATTTGAAACCTTTTATTTGTATTTGATTGTATTTTTTTATTAAAAGTTAATTCCGCTAAATTAAAACATATAACTAATTAGTATTTATTGCAATCATATTTTATCATTTTTGTATATTTTAATAAAATAGTCGAAAGTTTAATTTTTAATTATACTAAAAAATATAACAAATATCGCTAAAAATCATAAAAATTAAAGGATTAAAATTATCGAATAAAAATGGATATAATAAAATCATTAATAAGTATATAGAAATTTAGTATAATTAGCACTTTTTGGTTCTTTGACGAAGTCCGCACCGCGAAGGCGGGAAAAAGAACAAAATTATAAAACTAAATTTTTTTATATTATGATATTTTTATATTATGCACTAAGATATATAATTTAAAAATTATTTATAAAGAACTCTCGTCCACTTCTGTTGCCTGAAGACGTGTTTTTAGTTTATCTATAACATTTCCTTCTACTGCCTTTTGAAACTGTATTGCTACATCTTTATTTTTGGTGAATCTTGGTATGGCACTTGCTATTAAGGCTGATATTCTTTTGTCAGATTGAACCATATCATAAATATGCTCTGGAATAGCTACTATTAATGTGGCACCTTTACTTTCTATTGGGTTTCCTTGAGATAATAAAGAATATATTGTCGGGCTTTCTGTTTCAACATATGAAAGAATTTTATTGTAGAATATGTGTCTTTTATCATTTGGGCTAAGAGGCACATCATATGCTGGTTTAGGAGCGTTATTATTCTCTTTTGGTTTTGAAACATTATCATTACTAAGACCATAGTCTTCGTTAGGCTCAGAAACAGTTTGAACATTGTTTGAAGAGATAATGTCTACAGGGCGAATTAAATTGTCTGTATCAAGAAGCAAAAGCATACGCATCTCAAATATAACTCTCGCATTAGAAGCATTTCTTATACGCTCTTCTACATTTAATATATAATCAAGTATTCTCTCTATCTCATCATCACTATAATTGCTGGCAAAAGTTTTTAAATCATCTCTCTCATTTTCTGTTATCTCTAATAATTTAATATCATCAATACTGCTCTTTATCATAAGCACAACACGCATATATTCAATTAAATTATTAATAAATGTTCTAGGATCAACAGACTCTTCAAATAGCTTTTTAACAAATTGAAAATAATTTTTTTTGTCTTTTGAAATCATTACGTCAAAAAACTCTTTAACAAAAGAAAAATTATTACCCCCAACTACAGCTATAACATCGGCACTAGTAATATGCTTTTTGTCTGCAGTATAGGCTATCATCTTCTCTAATATTGTTTCACTATCGCGTACTGAACCCCTCGCCTGCTTTGCTATCAAAAATATAGCCTCATCATCATAAGCAATATTTTCTTTGTCTAATATACTTTTAAGAATCTTCTCTAAATCTTCTATACCTAAAGACTTAAAAATATACTGCTGACAACGGCTTCTTATTGTGGGAAGTACTCTATCTGCTTCAGTTGTAGCAAGTATAAACACAACATGAGAAGGAGGTTCTTCTAATGTTTTAAGTAAAGCATTAAAAGCCTCGTTAGTAATCTGGTGAACTTCGTCTATAATATATACTTTATATTTACCTGCAACAGGTGATATACGCACATTTTCTATTATTGTTCTTATATTTTCTATACCTCTGTTGCTAGCACCATCTATTTCAATAACATCTAAAGGAGTACCGTTTTCTATTTGTGTACAAGAAGGGCAAACTCCGCATGGTTTATCTGTAGGACCATTAACACAGTTTAAGGCTTTTGCTATAATTCTTGCAAGAGATGTTTTACCTACACCATGAGCTCCAGAAAAAAGATAAGCATGTGCTATTTTTTTTTGTGCTATACTTTTAGATATTGTTTTTGTGATATGTTCCTGCCCTATTACCTCTTCAAAAGTTTGAGGACGATATTTTCTTGCTATTACTTTATAATTTTTATCCATCAAAAAATCCAAATTAATGTATGTTTTTATATTTTAACAAAATAGAGTTAGTTTGTCAATTTATTAGTATATATCTAAACAACTATATTTTATCAATTTATATATTTTTATAAAAGTTTTATCAACTTTTTCCCGCACTACACTGTGTGGACTTCGTCAAAGTTTTCGCCCTTCGGGCACGCTTCGCGAAAGTGCAAGTTTTTTGGTTTTATATATTAGGGATATATGTTAAATGTAGTATAAAACCTGAATTTAGTATTACATGTTGTGGACTTCGTCAATGCAGTTCTTTTGCTTCTTTTATACCAATAAAAGAAGTGGGGGTGTGGGGGCAAAGCCACCACAAATAAAAACATAAAAACAATATTTTGACAAATTTAAAAATTTTCAGTATATATCTAAATAATTATAATTTGTCAATTTATATATTTTTATAAAAGTTTTATCAACTTTTTCCCGCCGCTACACGGTGTGGACTTCGTCAAAGTTTTTGCCCTCCGGACACGCTTCGCGAAAGTGCAAGTTTTTTGGTTTTATATATTAGGGATATATATTAAATGTAGTATAAAACCTGAATTTAGTATTACATGCTGTGGACTTCGTCAATGCAGTTCTTTTGCTTCTTTTATACCAATAAAAGAAATGGGGTCTTGCGTAAGCATACAGAGTGGTGGGCAAAGCCCAGTATCAAAAATAATATATAACTTTATTTTTTGAGAAATTATAATTGTTTAGGTATATACTAGTAATTACAAATTCAAATAAATTATTTTAGCTCCAGAGCCTCCTAATTCCCTCGGAGCATCATCAGCATATTTTATATAAGGCTTTCCTTCTGTAGCAATATAATATTCAACTATGTTTTTTAATACTGGTATTTTATTTTCGCTTCCAAAACCTTTTCCATGTATTATAAGTATTGGGCTTATTTTATTTTTTTTGCATTCACCAATAAAATGCTTTACCTCAATTAAAGCCCTATCAGCTGTAAGACCATGCAAATCTATTCTTTCTTTTGGATTAGCATTTTTTATATTTGGCTTAAACTTTATATTCTTTTTTGGAAGCTCTTTTTTTGAATGATTACTGCAATCAAGATTTTTAACAGCATTTATAAATAAAAGTTTTTCTTCTTCACTTACAGTATAATTATCAGTTATATTATCTTTAGTGATTTCTTTATATTCTTCGTTTTTAGCTGAATGATTGAGAGTATTTTTATTTGATGTTTCTCTTTCTTTTTTTA
This sequence comes from Brachyspira pilosicoli, assembly GCF_008016535.1. GTDB lineage: Bacteria > Spirochaetota > Brachyspiria > Brachyspirales > Brachyspiraceae > Brachyspira > Brachyspira pilosicoli_A. The sequence continues at coordinate 67,890 of NZ_SAXY01000072.1, read as the reverse complement.
GAACTTTACTTTCTTCATAATCTCTAGGAAAATATCCATGCTCTATAAAAAATTTAAACAACTTCTCATCATCATATTTGTCAGACATTGATACTAAAACCTTATGAGTTTAATAATTTTAAAAACTCAGAATTATCTTTAGTATTTTTCATTTTAGCTATCATCTTCTCAATAAAGTCATATTCATCAATGTTGATACCCTGACCCTGAGCACTTCTAACAAGATTCATCTTAGCAAGCTCTTCCTCATTAAGAAGTAAATCATCTCTTCTAGTAGAAGAAGAATCAATATCAATAGCAGGGAAAAGTCTTCTATTAGCAAATTTTCTATCTAAATGAAGCTCCATATTACCAGTACCCTTAAACTCTTCGTAAATATAATCGTCCATTTTACTTCCAGTATCAACCAAAGCAGAAGCAATAATTGTTAGAGAACCGCCCTCTTCTATATTACGAGCAGCACCGAAGAATTTTTTAGGTTTATGAAGTGCATTAGAATCTACACCGCCTGTTAATACTTTACCGCTTGCTGGTACAACTAAGTTATAAGCCCTTGAAAGTCTTGTTATAGAATCTAATATAATTACAACATCATGTTTATTTTCAACTAATCTCTTAGCCTTCTCTAATACCATCTCTGAAACTTGACAGTGCTTCTCTGGAAGTTCATCAAAAGTAGAAGCTATAACTTCAGCCTCTGGAACTTGCCTTTTCATATCAGTAACCTCTTCAGGACGCTCGTCTATAAGAAGTATGAATAATTTTATATCAGGATAGTTTTTACATATAGCATTAGCAATTTCTTGAAGCATCATAGTTTTACCAGCTTTAGGAGGTGCTACTATTAATCCCCTCTGACCTTTACCTATAGGAGATACTAAGTTTATAATACGAGTAGAAATTTTATTCGGAGCAAACTCTAAATTAATTCTTTCATTAGGAAATATTGGAGTAAGTTTATCAAATAAAGGTCTTCTATGTAAATTATCAGGTTTCTCGCCATTCACAGATTCTATTCTAAGCAAAGCAAAAAACTTCTCGCCTGCATTATCTTTAGGAGGTCTTACCTCCCCGCTAATAACATCCCCTGTTCTAAGTCCAAAAAGTCTAATTTGTGCAGGAGAGATATATATGTCATCAGAACCTGCCAAATAATTTGTGTTTTTAGAACGTAAAAAACCAAACCCATCTTGCAAAGTTTCTAATGTACCCTCAGCAATAACCTTACCTTCTAAATTAATATGAGATTTTACTATTAAGTGCATTAATTCCTGTCTTCTTAAATTAGAATTAGTATCTTTTTTAATTCCATAGTTTTCAGCAAAATCTATTAATTCATCAAAAGTTAAAGTACTTAATTGACTAATGTAAAGTACATCAAAAGGTCTTTGAATTTTATTATTATTCTCTTCTTCTTTATTATTATCTTCATTATTAGCAGCAGTAATTTCTTCTTTTTCTTCTTCTTGAGCTTTAGCAACTACCTTTCTAACAACTTTTCTTACTTTTATTACCTTTTTCAAAGGCACAACATTTTCATCAGCAGAAAACTCTAAATTGTTATCTTCAGACATAAGTAACCTCCATAAACCTTATATGTAAGTTATAGTCAATAAAACTATAACTAACACATAAAATTTACTTTTGTTTATATATAATTAGATTAATAAACGATTTATTATTATTTTAAATTATCAGTATTATTTTGCTTCAGTTTTATTAGCAGATGAGCTATCAGAATCGCATAACATTACAATACACATATCAGCTCCATCACCAAATCTTTTATATGATAAGATTTTTCTTACAAATCCGCCATTTTTATTAGCATACTTAGGAGCAATATATTTAAAAAGTTTGGCAAGTATTGCTTTATCTTTTACATGTTTAGAAACTAATCTTCTATTATGAACATTATCAACTTTAGCTCTATAAATTAACTTATCAGCCAATTGTTTTAAAGCTCTACCTTTCTCTTTAGTAGTTTCAATTTTCTCATATTTAAAAAGAGAAGTTATCATATTATTAAACATAGCCTTTTTGTGGGCAGTAGTTTTATTAAATTTTTTAACAGTAACTCTATGTCTCATACATTATCCTTAATTTTATTAGCCTCTCATACCAAGATGAGCATTGTATTCTGCAAGCTTTTCTTTAATTTCTTCTATAATCATTTCATTAGCACCAATTAATCTTAATAAATCAGCATCAGTTTTAAGAGCAACCTTATCTAAAGTTTTAAGATCAGAAGATATTAGGAAATTAGCAGTTCTAACAGAAAACTCAACTTCCTCAACATGCTTATCTTTTAAAGAATCAAGTACAGAATCCTTAGGAGTTTCTTCTATTTTTTCATCATCTCCATTAGCCTCTTCAGGAAGCATAAAAGGAGTAATATTATCTCTAAGTAATTTAGCTGCCCAAGATAGAGCTTTTTCAGGGGCAATATTACCTTTAGTTTCTATTTCTAAAGTAAGTTTACCATAATAATTTATACACTGACCCACTCTAACATCATCAACAGCAAATTTTACACTTACTATAGGCGAATATATAGCATCTATAGCTATAGCATTCACATCTTCAAGCAACTCCATATTCACTTCAGCAGGCACATAATTATAACCTGATTCTATCTGAACATCCATTTCAAAAGTATAACCCTCAGCTATAGTAGCAATATGATGTTCTGGATTAAATATTGTTACATCAGAATCAGCTTGAGCAAAGTCGCCAGCAGTAACTGTACAAGGACCTTCTTTTTTAATATGCATAGTTTTAGCATCAACATTTTCAGGAAGGGCTACCACAACATTTTTAAGATGCATAATCATCACTATTGTGTCTTCTTTCATACCTGGAACATTTTCAAATTCATTAGTAACGCCATCTATTTTAATAGCAGTAATAGCATATCCAGGTATAGATGATAATAATACTCTTCTTAGAGCATTTCCAATAGTAGTGGCATATCCTCTCTCAAAAGGCTGTGCTACAAATTTACCATAATTAGGAGTTAAATCTCTAGCTTCAAATGTAACTCTATGCGGATGTCTAATAGATTCTAATATTTCTTTTAATGCCATTCTTTCAATACTCCCTTATCAAAGAGTTCCATTACTTAGAATAATACTCAATAATGAGCTGTTCATTAATAGGATACTCTATATGCTCTCTTATTGGTAAAGTTACTATCTCGCCTTGTTTAGCTGACAAGTCCAAACTTAACCAAGCAGGAACATATTCACTTTTTAAACCATCAAGAATTTCTTTCACTTGTGAAATAGAATTTCCTCTCTGAGAGAAAGAAACCTTATCTCCAACTTTCATACTATAAGAAGGCACAGACATAGTTTTTCCATTAACATTAATAAAACCATGTTGTACAAATTGTCTAGCCTGAGCTCTGCTTCTAGCAAGACCAAGTCTATAAACTACATTATCAAGACGAAGTTCTAATAATCTGAGCAAGTTTTCACCAGTAACACCAGCTACGCGGTTTGCTTCATGATAATAGTTTCTGAATTGTTTTTCTAATATTCCATAAATACGTTTAACTTTTTGTTTTTCTCTCATCTGAATACCGTATTCTGATAATTGTTTCATTTTACGGTTAGTAGGACCCGGTACTTCTCTTTTTTTTGTTATAGCACATTTAGCCGTAAGACATCTATCACCTTTAAGCATAAGTTTCATTTTTTCACGGCGGCATAATCTGCAGCTTGCATCTCTATATCTAGCCATAATTATTTATCTCCCAATTAATTATATTCTTCTTCTTTTTTGAGGACGGCAACCATTATGAGGCATTGGTGTAACATCCTTAATAAGTTTTACTTTTAATCCTGCAGCTTCTACAGCTCTGATTGAGCTTTCTCTGCCCATACCAGGACCTTTTACATAAACTTCAACTTCTCTTACACCCATCTCATAAGCTTTTTTAGATGCCTTCTCACTAGCAACCTGTGCAGCAAATGGAGTAGATTTCTTACTGCTTTTATATTCTCCATCTAAGCCAGCACTAGCCCAAGATAAAGTATCACCGTTTCTGTCAGTGATAGTAACTATTGTATTATTAAAGCTAGCTTTTATATGCACTATACCAAAAGCTTCTACTTTTCTATCTTTTTTTATTTTTTTATCTTTTAGTGTTTTTTTACCTTTTTGAGTAGCCACTATTCTCCCCCATTAAAGTTTATTTTTTACTTCTTACCTGGTGCTTTTTTCTTACCAGCTATAGCTTTTCTTGCTCCGCCGCCTCTAGCGTTACGAGAGTTAGTTCTTGTTCTTTGTCCGCGTACTGGAAGTCTTTTTATATGACGCATTCCGCGATATGAGTGAATATCTTTTAAACGTTTAATATTATTAAAAAGCTCTGTACGCAAATCTCCTTCCACTTTAGTTGTGGCTTCTATTGCATCTCTTAAAGCTGTAATTTGAGCATCTGTAAGGTCTTTAGCTTTAATAGAATAATCTATATTAGCCTTATCACAAATTACATGTGCTAAAGTACGTCCTATACCATATATATCTGTTAGGGCGATTTCTATTCTTTTATTATTTCTTATTTCAACACCCATTAAACGTGCCATACTAATTATCTCCTTAAATTAATTACTTCTGTTTTTGTTTATGTCTTGGGTTTTTCTTACATATGACTCTAACTACGCCTTTTCTTCTTACTATTTGACAGTCATTACAACGTTTTTTTACCGAACTTTTTACTTTCATATTAAATGTTCTCCATTATTTTACTTATAACGATAAATTATTCTACCCTTTGTTAAATCATAGGGCGACATTTCTATAGTTACTTTATCTCCGGGAAGTATACGAATAAAGTTCATACGCATCTTTCCAGAAATATGTGCCAATATCTTATGACCATTCTCTAACTCTACTCTAAAAGTAGCATTAGGAAGAGGCTCTACTACTGTACCTTCTACCTCTATATTTTCTTTCTCTGCCATATTAATTACCTTCTCACCTTAGACTTCTTCAATATACCATCATAATTATGCATCTGTAAGTAAGACTCTATTTGCTTTAATAACTCAACAGCAACACTTACACTAATCATTACAGATGTACCGCCCATCAAATAAACTAAAGAATTATTAGTTCCTTTGAAAGGAGCAAAAACAGGAATCTTAGACATTAAATCTGGAAACACTGCAATAGCAGCCAAGAATAATGAACCGCCTATTGTTATTCTGCTTAATACAGTTCTTAAATATTCAGCAGTTTGTGTGCCGGGTCTGTAACCGGGGATAAATCCGCCTTGTTTTTTAAGATTCTCTGCTATATCATCTGGGTTAAATTGTACAGATGTATAAACATAGGCAAACATAATAACTAAAAGACAATAAAGAATTATATAAGCCCAACTTCCATAAGAGAAAAATCTAAGCAAAGCATCCAACCATCTCCATTGAACACCTCTTGTTAAACTAGCAATCTGTGCTGGAATAGCCATCAAAGCTGATGCGAATATTATAGGTATAACACCAGATGGGTTAATTTTGAAAGGTATATGAGTTGATTGTGCACCAAAAACCCTTCTTCCTACAACTCTCTTAGCATATTGAACTGGTATTCTTCTCTGTCCGCTTTCTTCATAAACTACGCAGAATATAACTATAGCAAATATTATAAAGAAAAGAACTATTACTAATGAGTTCAAGTAATCAGTATCTTTTTTCTGTATAACATCATAGAATCCTGCAGGAATGCGGGCAACAATACCAGCGAATATTATTACAGATATACCATTACCAAGGCCGCGTTCTGTAATTTGGTCACCTAGCCACATTAAGAACATGGTACCAGTAGTAGCTGTAATCACTACGAGAAGTATAAAACCCAAACCAGGTCTCATAAATATCATAGCACCTTCATTTATACTTTGAATCCAGCTAGCCATAGCTGCAGATTGAACCACACAAAGACCAAGTGTTAGATATCTAACATATTGGTTAATTTTTTTACGGCCGCTTTCACCTTCTTTTTGCATTCTCTCAAGTGCAGGTATAACAACACCTAAAAGCTGCATGATGATAGAAGCGGATATATAAGGCATAATTCCAAGTGCTAATACAGAAAATCTAAACAAAGCACCGCCGGAAAATAAGTCCATAATAGTTAAAAGACCGCCGCCGCCTTGAGCTGATGATAAAAAGCCCAAAAGAGCAGTTGGGTCTATACCCGGAGTTGGAATATGACTGCCTATTCTATATACCAAAATAGCAAGAACTGTAAACAGTATCCTGCTTCTTAATTCTGGTACTCTAAATATATTAGTTAATGACTTAAACATTTATAAACAACCTTATTTCTTTTCTCTAATATATTTTTTACGTTCATGTATTATAACTTTACCGCCAGATTTTTCAATCTTTTCTATAGCTTTTTTGCTAGCAAGATCAACGGTAATAGTGATAGCACCTTTAACTTCACCCATAGAAAGAAGTTTTATATAATCTTTAGTAGAAGATAAATAACCTAATTTAACCAAAGCCTCTCTCGATATTTCGTTAGAACCTAATGAATCTAAATCTCCAACATTGATAACATCTACAGACTTTTTGAAAGTAGCATTAGTGAAACCGCTTTTAGGAATTCTTCTATGTAAAGGCATCTGTCCGCCTTCAAAACCAGCTCTTCTGCTGTAACCTGCACGAGACTGAGCACCTTTATCACCTCTTCCTGCAGTACAACCCCAACCAGAACCTTGTCCGCGTCCTACTCTATGACGATTCTTGCTCGATCCTTTTGGAGCTCTTAATATTTTTGTATTTTCCTGTGCCATTCTCTAGCCCTCACTTATACTCTACTTTTAAAAGATGTGATATTTTATTAATCATTCCATTTATTTGAGGAGTTGCTTCATGTTCTACAACTCTTCTTCTCTTTTTGAAACCTAAAGCTACAACAGTATCTCTTTGAGACTTCTCATAGCCTATAGGAGATTTAACTAATGTTATTACAACTTTAGCCATTATTCAGCCCTCCCATAAATCTGGTCAACACTAAGTCCTCTTTTGTTAGCCATATCTTGAACTGTTTGTAAAGATTTTAAACCTTCAAAAGCAGCTTTAGCTAAGTTCATAGAATTGTTATTACCTAAAGATTTTGAAAGAATATTTTTAACTCCTGCTAACTCTAATACAGCACGAGCAGGACCGCCTGAAATAACTCCTGTACCTTTAGAAGCTGGTTTCATTATTATTCTGCTGCTTCTAAATACGCCAACTGTATTATGAGGAATAGTTTCACCTTTAAGGTTCACTTCTATCATATTCTTTTTAGCCTGTTCTATAGCTTTTCTTATAGCATCAGGTACTTCGTTTGCTTTACCGTAACCTAAACCAACATGTCCGTTCTTATCACCTAAAACCATTAAAGCTGCAAATCTAAAACGTCTGCCACCTTTCATAACTTTAGCTACTCTGTTTAGAGTTATTAGACGCTCTTCAAACATACTTTTTTCTTCGTTATTATCGTGTGCCAAGGTTATACTCCTTAAAATTTCAATCCTGCTTCACGAACACCGTCAGCTAAGGATTTTATTTTTCCATGATATATATAGCCGTTTCTATCAAACACTACCTCACTAATATTTTTTTCTTTCGCTCTTGTAGCTAATACTTTACCTATCTCTTTAGCTACATCTACATTCTTACCGCTTTTTAAATCTTTCTCTTGAGAAGATGCTGATACTAAAGTTACACCTTTACTATCATCTATTATTTGAGCAGATACATATTTAAGACTTTTATAAACTGTAAGTCTAGGACGCTTTGAACTTCCTTCTATTTTTATACGTATGCTTCTCTTTCTTCTTTCGCGTTGAGCTTTAATTTTTTCTCTTAAACTCATATAGCTTACCCCTTACTTAGCAGCTTTTTTACTTTCTTTCATTTTAACATACTCGCCTTCAAATCTTACACCTTTACCTTTATATGGCTCAACAGGTCTTTTCTTTTTAATATTCATAGCGAGTTCGCCTACTTTCTCTTTATCATTACCTTCTATAATGATTTTAGTGTCTTTTTCTACTGTTACTTTGATGCCTTCAGGGATTTTCATTTTTACATCACTAGAAAAACCTAATTGTAATGTTAAAGTATCTCCCTGAACATTAGAACGGTAACCTGTACCTTCTAACTGCAATACTTTTTTATAACCAGTATTAACACCCTCAATCATATTAGAAATAAGTTTCCAAACTAAACCTAATTTAGCAGAATACTTAGCTTTATTTTCTTTTATAGCTTTTTCATCAGTGCTATCAATCTTAGGAGGTTTAACCCAAAGAGAATTATTTTCAAGTTCAAGTATTATATAATCAAAAAACTCTCTTGTCAACTCCCCTCTTTTACCTTTTACGATTACTTTATGACCGTCAATTTTTACTTCAACGCCTTGAGGAATCGCCATAGGCTTATTTGATAATCTACTCATTGTAAATACCCTCTCTCAATTTATATTACCATACATAACATAAAATTTCGCCGCCGACTTTCTCTTTTCTAGCTTCTTTATCAGTCATAACGCCTTTGCTAGTAGAGATTACAGATATACCGAAACCATTTTTTACTTGAGGAATAGTATCTACTGATGTATAAACTCTAAGACCAGGAGTTGATACTCTTTGAATACCTTCTATAACAGAATTTCCCTCATAATATTTCAAATCTATTTCTATGCGGAAGAAATTTTTATCTTTTACTTCTATTTTTTTGAAGTCATTAATATACCCTTCTTTTTTCAAAATTGCAAGTATATTTTCCATTTTTGTAGAAAAAGGTATAGTTACATTCTCTTTTTTTGCTCTACAACCATTTCTAATCACAGTTAAAGCATCTGCTATTGGATCATGTACGCTCATTTATATACTCTCCTTAAATTACCAACTAGACTTAGTTACGCCCGGAATTAAACCTTTATTTGCTAAATCTCTAAAACAGATTCTACACATTTTATACTGTCTTATATAAGCACGAGGTCTTCCACATATAGGGCAGCGATTATATTGTCTTGTTTTATATTTTTGTTTTTTTGTAGCTTTAACTTTAAGTGCCAATCTAGCCATTATTTATTCTCCTGACTTTTAGGTGCAGCACGAAATGGCAAACCTATACGTTCTAATAAAGTGCGGGCCATATCGTCATTATCTGCAGTTGTTACTATTGTTATATTTAATCCCTTAACAGCATCTGTTTTGTCGAAACTTATTTCTGGGAATATAATATGCTCTTTTATACCTAAATTGTAATTACCTCTTCCGTCAAAACCTCTTCTAGGAATACCTTGGAAGTCTCTTACTCTTGGTAAAGCTATAAAAATTAACCTTTCCAAGAAGTCATACATTCTTTCTCCTCTCAAAGTTACTCTACAACCTATAGGCATACCTTGTCTTAATTTGAAGTTAGCTATAGACTTTTTAGCTCTAGTGATAACAGCTCTTTGACCTGCTATTTGACTTAGTTCTTCTACAGCAGAATCAACATATTTTTTGTCTGTTACAGCTTGAGTAATACCCATATTGATAATAATTTTCTCTATTTTAGGTATAGCCATAGAGGAGCTTAAATTCATATCTTTTAATAAAGATTGTCTTATTTCATTTTTATATCTATCTTTCAATACTGACATATTTAATAACTCCTACTTACTTATCAAGAACTTCGCCTGATTTTTTAGCATATCTTTTTAATTTTCCATCAACTTCTTTTCTTCCAACCCTAGTAGTTTTACCGCCTTTGTCAACCAACATAAGATTAGATATATGTATAGAAGCCTCTTTCTCAACTATACCGCCTTTTTGATTCTCTTGACTTTTAGGCATAGTTTTTTTAATCATGTTAATATTCTTTACGAAAGCTCTTCCCTTTGCTCTGTCTATAGACAATACCTCACCGCGTTCTCCGCTCTGCTCTCCAGCTATCACTTCAACAGTATCGCCTTTTTTTATTTTGTATTTTGTATTACTAAAATCTTTTTTCTTTATCATAATTATATTACCTCTGGTGCAAGTGATACGATTTTCATAAAGCCTTTATCCCTAAGTTCACGAGCTACAGGTCCGAATATACGTTTACCGCGAGGCTCTTTTTTATCGTCTACTATAACAGCAGCATTCTCATCAAAACGTATGTATGAACCGTCAGGGCGTCTAACTTCTTTCTTTACTCTCACTATTACAGCTTTTACAACTTTACCTTTTTCTATAGAGCAAGTAGGGATTATATCAGTTACAGAACAAACTATAACATCTCCTAAAGTAGCATATCTGCGTCTACTTCCTCCTAATACCTTAATACATTTCAACTTCTTTACGCCTGTGTTGTCGGCTACATTAAGAGTAGTTGGTACTTGTATCATAATTCTTACTCTCCTTCAACCTGTGAAGAAACTGCTGCTTCTGGAGCATGCTTCTCACGTTTTAATACGTTTTCTACATCGCTATCCATAGAATCTTTCTCTACACGATCAGACTTCTTAACGATTTTTACTAATCTGAATTTTTTATCTTTACTAATAGGTCTGCACTCTATTATTCTTACTAAATCGCCTTCAAAACATTCATTTTTTTCATCATGAGCTTTATAGCGTTTATTCTTACTTATAGTCTTACCATAAAGGGGGTGTTTCTGTTTACTCTCTACTTTTACAACTATAGTTTTATCCATTTTATCAGAAACTACAATTCCTTCAAGTACTCTTTTATATTTTTTTGCTTTGTTTTCCACAGTAATACCTCACACTATTTTTTTATGCCAAGTTCATGCTGACGTATAAATGTCTTAACTCTAGCTATATCTTTGCGAGCTTTCTTTAATTGATGAGTCTGTCTTGCATCACCAACTACTTTTTCAAATCTATGCTCTTGATATTCTTTTTCTAATTTTAGAAGTTCACCCTTAAGCTCTTCTAAACCTAATGACTTATAATCTTTTTTATCTTTAGCCATTATATAGCCTCCCTCTTAATGAACTTAGTTTTAATAGGAAGCTTGAAACCAGCTAATCTGAAAGCAGACTGTGCTAATTCTTCTGGTACACCTGCTATTTCAAATATAACTTTACCTGGCTTTACAACTGCTACCCAATATTCAACGTTACCTTTACCTTTACCCATTCTTGTTTCTGCTGGCTTTTTAGTATAAGGTTTGTCTGGAAATACTTTTATCCACATTTTACCTACACGTTTAACATGTCTTGATATAGCAATACGTGCAGCTTCAATTTGTCTATCTGTAAGCCATACAGGCTCTAATGCCATTAAACCATAATCTCCAAAAGTTAAGTTACTTCCTCTTTTGGACTTACCTTTCATTCTGCCTCTATGCTGTTTACGATACTTAGTTCTTGATGGTTGTAACATTATCTATCTCCTTTAGCACTGATAACTTTACCCGCATCATCTTGTTTGCTTTCTTTCTTATCAAGAATCTCGCCTTTATATATCCACACTTTTACCCCGATGATACCAAATGTAGTAGAAGCTTCAGCAGTACCATAATCTATATTTGCTCTTATTGTATGAAGAGGTACTGAACCATTTTTGTATTGTTCTGTTCTAGCGATATCTGCCCCTGCTAAACGGCCAGAACACATAACTTTTATACCTTTAGCACCTTTCTTCATAGCTTGAGTAATAACATTCTTCATAGCTCTTCTGAAAGCAACACGCATTTCTAATTGACGAGCTACGCTTTGTGCTGCCAATGTAGCATCTAATTCAGCCTCTTTGATTTCTGATATAGAAACATTAATAGGCTTTTTTACTAACTTTTGTACAGCTGTCTTTACTACTTCAGCTCTCTGACCTTTTGGTCCTATAACAACACCAGCTCTAGCTGTAGATATAAATACATTGATTCTATCTGGGAAACGTACTATTTGTATGTCAGATATAGCAGGATCAAAAGACTCTTTCTTTCCGCCAATTTTTTTCTGTTCTTCTTTTAATGTCTTATAATAATAGTTCATTATATAGCGTCTTATAGATAAATCTTCATGCAAACTATCTGCATAAGTTCTGCCATCTTCGAACCATTTACTAGACCAAGTTTTATTAACTCCGAGTCTTAAACCTATTGGACTAACCTTTTGACCCATAGTTTATACCTCCGCTACTTTAGCTGCTTCTTCTTTTTTTGCAACTCTCTTAATTTTTTTCTTCTCAGGTTTTTTTTCATCACTTAATACTATAGTAATATGTGAATTTCTTTTTAATATAGGATCAGCACTACCACGACTTGCTGCTCTTATGCGTTTCAATGATGGTGCTTTATCAACAAAAGCTGTCTTAACCCATAATGTGTCTGGGTTAATAGTTCTAGTCTGAGAAATAGCATTTGCTATACCGCTTTTTATAGCCTTTCTAAGTACAACTGATGACATTTGTGGCATAGCTGTAAGATTAGCGATTGCATGGTTAACATACTCACCTTTAACAAAAGGAAGTAATCTTGCTACTTTCCTGCGACCTATACGTAAATAACGTACCTTTACCTTATATTCCATAGTCCAATTCCTTATTTCTTAGCTACCTTAGCTGCACCTGCATGTGAACGAAAAGTTCTAGTAGGAGCAAATTCACCTAATTTATGACCTATCATATTCTCTTGTACATAAACTGCTACAAATGTTTTGCCATTATGAACATTGATTGTAAAACCTATCATCTCTGGAATAATTGTTGAAGCACGGCTATAAGTTTTTATTTGGTGCTTGTTATCTCCAGCTTGTATCTTCTTGAAAAGATTTTTATCTACAAAAGGTCCTTTCTTAATAGAGCGAGACATTACTTCTTACCCCCTCTTCTCTTAATTATTAATCTGTCAGAATATTTGTTTTTCTTTCTAGTTTTATATCCCTTAGTAGGTACACCTGTAGGAGATACTGGATGCGGGTTACCCTGTCCACTCTTACCTTCACCACCGCCGTGTGGGTGATCTACTGGGTTCATTACAACACCTCTTACTTTTGGTCTTCTACCTTTATGTCTAGTAGTACCAGCTTTACCGTCTGTAGTGTTGAAATGGTCTAAGTTACCTATTTGTCCTATAGTAGCATAACAATCTTCTAATATTCTTCTCTCTTCACCAGAGCGAAGTCTTATTACACAATAACCGCCAGATTTTGCTGTTATCTGAGCACCACCGCCTGCTGCTCTAACAAGCTGACCACCTTTTCCTGGTGTTATTTCTATATTATGTATTATAGTACCTAAAGGTATCTTTCTTAAAGGTAAAGTGCAACCTACTTTTACTTTAGCATTTTCTCCGCTAACAACTCTGTCGCCTACATTAAGTCCCAATGGCAATATTATATATCTTTTTTCACCATCTGTATAATGTAAAAGAGCTATACGAGCTGTTCTGTTAGGATCATACTCTATAGAAACTACTTTAGCTTCTATATCATGCTTATCTCTTCTAAAATCTACTAATCTAAATAATTTCTTGTGTCCACCACCGCGACGACGCATAGTGATACGACCGTTTGAACCTCTTCCACTTATGCGTTTTTTACCGCATACTAATGATTTACAAGGCTCATTTGTTGTTATATCCGAAAAATCAACTACTGTACGATAACGTAAACTTGGTGTTGTCGGTTTAAATTTCTTAATAGCCATCGGTATCCCTCAACTTATTTTACTATATCTATTGATTCTTTGCCATCGAGAACTATTATCGCTTTTTTATAACTGCGTGTATAACCGCGTCTGCTCATTCTGCGATTTTTCTTCTTAGGCTTTACATTTATTATCTTACAATCTAGCGGATGTACATTAAATATTTTTTCAACCGCTTTCTTCAACTCTTGCTTATTAGCATCCTGTCTTACTCTAAATACATAATAACGCTTCTCTGTTCCTTTAGGCTCAGTTCTAAGGATATTACTCTTTTCTGTAAGTATAGGCTCTATTAAAAGTGAATACATGCTCATATTTATTATCCCTTAATTCTAGCATTTAATTTAGATAAAGCTGTTTTAGTGAAATATACTTCATCAGCATAATATAAAGGATGTATAGACATACTGTCTGCATTTACAAGCTTTAAATCTTTGATGTTTCTTAAAGATAATAATAACTTATTGTAATTATCACCTAATGATTCATCTTTACCTACTACAAATGCTACCTTTCTGCTATTTGGCTCTTTAACCTTACTTATAAAACTTGCCATTCTTTTTGTCTTTGGAGCATCAAAAGTGAAATCCTCAAAAACTTTAAGAACATTGTTACCATATTTCAAAGATAAAACAGACAATAGAGCCTTACGTTTCATCTTTTTAGGCAATCTATAACTATAATCTCTAGGCTTAGGAGTATGTGTTTTACCGCCGCCTACCCAAATTGGTGAACGTGTAGAACCTGCTCTTGCTCTGCCTGTACCTTTTTGTCTCCAAGGCTTCTTACCGCCTCCTGAAACTTCTGCTCTTGTTTTAGTAGAGTGAGTTCCTTGACGTCTGTTCGCCAACTCATTTTTGATTGCTTCGTAAAGTAGATTGTTGTTAACTTCTGATTTGAATATCTCGTCAACTACCTCTAAATTACCTACGCTATCTCCATTTTCATTTAGTATTACTACTTCCATTTTATCATCCTGCTTTTATTATTTAGTCATTGAGTTCTTCTTCTTATTTTTCTTCTTAGCTGCTTGAGTGATTTTTACTATACCGTTTATAGCTCCAGGTATAGAACCTTTAATCATAATCAAGTTATCTTCTGGTCTTATTTCAACTACTTTTAAGTTTTGTATAGTAGTTAAAGTATTACCCATATGACCAGGCATACCTTTGCCTTTCCATACTCTTGCAGGGTAACTGTTACAACCTATAGAACCTGCTCTTCTTCTGAAATTAGAACCATGACTCATAGGACCGCCATCATAATTATGTCTTTTCATTACGCCGGCAAATCCTCTACCTTTGCTCAAAGAACTAACATCTATAAAATCGCCCGCTTGAAATATATCTACTTTAAGTTCCTGACCAACTGTATAAGCACTTGAATCATCTAACCTAAATTCTTTTAAATATTTCTTAGGCTCTAAATTTGCTTTTTTAAATTGCCCTATTTGTGGCTTTTTTAAATGCTTTTCTTTTACAGCACCATAACCTAATTGAATAGCATTATAGCCATCTTTCTCATTATCTCTAACCTGCATAACTGTGCATGGCCCAGCCTCTACAACTGTTACTGCTATAGCATTTCCAGTTTCATCGAAAACTGTTGTCATACCCAATTTTCTGCCAATTATTCCTACCATCGGCTAATCCTCTATAATGATTTTACTACTTCTTTTTTACCAATCTTTTAAGTCAAACTATTAAAATTATAACCATATAAATAAAACGTAGTAAAGTTTTATTCACACGGTTTAAAAAACCTTTCTTATTTCAACTGTACATCTACACCAGCTGGAAGCGCCAACTTCTTCAAAGACTCAGTTGTTTGAGGTGTTACATCAAAGATATCTATTAATCTCTTGTAAACTCTCATCTCGAACTGTTCTCTTGACTTAATGTTTACATGCGGACTTCTTATTACTGTTACCTTTCTTATGCTTGTTGGTAGCGGTATAGGTCCTGATACTCTTGCACCTGTCTTCTTTACACTAGCAACTATTGACTGAGCTGATTGATCAATTAATTCTATATCAAAGGCTTTTAATTTAACTCTTATTTTCTGTTCTTTCATAGTTTGAATTACTCGCTTTTATTCTTTTATTAAGGGATACATTTTATTAAAACATATCCCTTTATTTTCTTCTTTCCTTAATTATTCTAATATTTTTGTTACAACACCGTTACCTACTGTCTTACCGCCTTCACGTATAGCGAATCTTTGTTTCTCTTCCATAGCTATTGGAGTGATAAGCTCGATTGTTAAGTTAGCGTTATCACCTGGCATTATCATTGGAGAGCCTTCTGGTAAGTTAATAACACCTGTTACGTCTGTTGTTCTGAAGTACATTTGTGGTCTGTAACCGCTTACGAAACCGCTATGTCTTCCGCCTTCTTCTTTTTTCAAGATATATACTTCTGCTTCGAATTTTTTATGAGGTGTGATTGTACCTGGTTTAGCTAATACCTGTCCTCTTTCTACTTCTTTACGTTCAATACCTCTTAAAAGACATCCAACGTTATAACCAGCTATACCTACAACTTCTTTCTTGAACATTTCTACACCAGTACAAGTAGTTTTCTTAGTAGGTCTTATACCAACGATTTCTACTTCATCACCTTTTTTAATTTGTCCTCTTTCTATTCTACCTGTAACAACTGTACCTCTTCCAGGAATTGAGTATACGTCTTCGATTGACATTAAGAAGTCTTTATCTGTTTCACGAACTGGATCTGGAATATAAGTATCAAGTGCGTTTAATAAGTCTACTATACATTTACAATCTGCATCTGTTCTAGGGTCTTTACCTGCTTCAATTGCTTGAATAGCTTTGATTGCAGAACCTCTAATAATAGGAGTTTTAGAGCCATCGAAACCATAGTGGTCTAATACGTCTACTACTTCTGCCTCTACTATTTCTGCCATTTCTGGGTCATCTAATTTATCACATTTGTTTAAGAATACTACGATGTAATTTACACCTACTTGTCTTGAAAGAAGTACGTGTTCTTTTGTTTGCGGCATTACACCGTCTTCTGCTGATACTACTAAGATAGCACCGTCCATCTGAGCAGCACCTGTTATCATGTTTTTAATATAGTCAGCGTGGCCTGGACAGTCTACGTGAGCATAGTGTCTGTTATCAGATTCATATTCTACGTGTGAAGTAGCGATTGTCAAAATTTTTGTAGGGTCTCTTCTACCTTGACTCTCAGAAGCTTTTGCTACTGAATCGTATGCAACTTTCTGTACTGTTGCTGGAAACATTGCAGATGATACTGCTGTGATTGCTGATGTTAATGTTGTTTTACCGTGGTCAACGTGACCGATAGTACCAACGTTTACGTGTGTTTTTGTACCTTCATAAGTTCCTTTAGCCATTTTTATCCTCCAATTATTTATCCCTATTCTCTAGGAAATTTTTTTTTATTTATTTTTATTTTTTGTTATTTAGCGTTACCCATTCTAGCACCTATTATCTCTTCTGCTACATTCTTAGGTACTTCCTCGTAGTGTGAGAATTGCATTGTGTAGCTTGCTCTACCTTGTGATACGTTTCTTATACTTGTTGTATAACCAAACATCTCTGCAAGAGGTACTGTAGCATTAATAGATTTGTAACCAGACTTATCAGTAAATCCGTGAACCTGTCCTCTTCTTGAAGCTAAGTCACCGATAATATCACCCATATAATCTTCTGGTGTTACAACTTCTACGCTCATCATAGGCTCTAACAAATAAGGGTCTGCTTTTTTACATCCGTCTTTGAAACCCATTGAAGCAGCAATTTTGAATGCCATTTCTGATGAGTCTACTGGGTGGAATGAACCATCAAATGCTGATACTATAACGTCTAGCATAGGATAGTTAGCAAGAACACCTGTATTCATAGCCTCAACACAACCTTTCTCTACAGCTGGTATATATTCTTTTGGAACAACACCGCCAACGATTTCGTTATTAAATTTAAATCCTGCATTAGACTCATTAGGTCCTATTCTCAACCATACATCACCGTACTGACCTTTACCGCCTGACTGACGTACAAATTTACCTTCAACTTCAACTGTCTTCTTAATACCTTCTCTGTAAGATACTTGAGGACGGCCTACATTTGCCTCAACTTTGTATTCTCTTTTCATTCTATCACAGATAATCTCTAAGTGAAGCTCACCCATACCTGCGATAATTGTTTGTCCTGTTTCTTCATCAAAACTAACTCTAAATGTTGGATCTTCTTCAGCAAGTCTTGATAAAGCTATAGACATTTTATCTCTATCGCCTTTAGTTTTTGGCTCTATAGCAACATTAATTACTGGCTCTGGGAAGTTGATTGATTCTAAGATGATAGGAGCATTTTCTGGACATAATGTATCACCTGTTGTAGTTTCTTTAAGTCCTACTGCTGCTGCTATATCACCGCAATATACTTGTTCAATCTCTTCTCTTTTGTTAGCATGCATCTGAAGTATTCTTCCGATACGCTCTCTTTTACCTTTTGTAGCATTATATACATAAGAACCAGCTTCTAGTATTCCTGAATAAACTCTTAAGAATGCTATTTTTCCAACATGCGGGTCTGTCATTATTTTGAATGCTAATGCACTGAATTTTTCATCATCTGCTACTTTTCTTTTTATAACATTACCATCTAAATCTGTACCTTCTATTTCAGGCTTATCTAATGGAGATGGTAAATAATCAACTACAGCATCTATTAATACCTGAATACCTTTGTTTTTGAAAGCTGTACCGCAGAACATTGGGAAGAAGTCTGCTGTTAATGTAGCTGTTCTTATAAGTCTTTTTATAGTAGGAATATCTATTTCCTCACCTTCAAAAAACTTATTCATAGCATCATCATCATATTCAACAATTGCTTCTAATAATTCATTTCTATATTTTTCTGCTTGTTCTTTTAGTTCAGGTCTAATTTCTCTCTCTTCCATCTTCATGCCGTCTTCAGATACCCAAACTATCTCTTTCATTTTTACTAAGTCAACAACACCCTCAAAATTGCTTTCTGCACCTATAGGTATAACTACTGGGTGACTGTTTGCTTTTAATCTATCTCTTGTTTGATCTAAAACAGCGTAGAAGTTAGCACCAATCCTGTCCATTTTATTAACAAAAATAGCTCTTGGGATTTTATAATTACTTGCTTGTCTCCATACTGTTTCACTTTGAGGCTGAACACCGCCTACAGAACAGAAAACTCCTACAGCACTATCTAATACCCTTAAAGATCTTTCTACCTCAGCAGTAAAGTCAACGTGCCCCGGAGTATCTATTAAGTTAATTCTATGACCATTCCAAAAACAAGTAGTTGCAGCAGAAGTAATTGTAATACCTCTTTCTCTCTCCTGCTCCATCCAGTCCATTTCAGCTGCACCTTCATGAACCTCACCTAATCTATGTGTTTTACCTGTAAAGAATAATATACGCTCACTTAAAGTAGTTTTACCAGCATCGATGTGAGCCATAATACCAATATTACGTGTATTTTCTAACGAAATTTGACGTGCCACTTATTCTATCTCCTTAAACCTTACCACCTAAAGTGTGCAAATGCTTTATTACCTTCAGCCATTCTATGTACTGTATCTCTCTTAGCAACTGCCTGACCTTTACCCTCTATCGCATCAGCTATTTCATTCGATAAACGCTCTATCATGCTTCTTCCGCCTCTTTTTCTTGAAGCATCTATAAGCCATGTGAATGCTAATGAGTTTTGTCTGTCTTGTCTAACTTCAACAGGTACCTGATAAGTAGAACCTCCAACTCTTCTTGATTTTACTTCTACTTGCGGTTTTATATTATTAATAGCTTCATTAAAAGCCTCTAAACCATCTTTTCCTGTTTTCTCTTTTACCAAATCCATAGCTTTATAAAAAATGTTTTCAGCTTTACTTTTTTTGCCGTCATACATTAATTTGTTTATAAATTTACTTATAACAACACTGCCGTAAATTGGATCAGCATTTATTTTTCTTGTTTGTGCTCTTCTTCTTCTTGCCATATTAATTCACTCCATTAAGCCTTAGGTTTTTTAGTACCATACTTACTTCTAGCTTTCATTCTCTTCTCTACACCTGTAGCTTCACGGCTTCCGCGAACTATGTGATAACGACAACCAGGTAAGTCTTTAACCCTTCCGCCTCTTATAAGTACACGGTTGTGTTCTTGTAAAGTATGGTCTATACCAGGTATATATGCTGTTACTTCCATACCGTTTGTTATTCTTACACGAGCTATTTTACGCATAGCTGAGTTAGGTTTTTTTGGTGTAGTTGTTGTTACACGAGTACAAACACCTTCTCTTTGCGGACATTTCATTAACGCAGGTGATTTTGTCTTATTTACTATACGTTTACGACCTTTTCTTACTAATTGATTAATTGTAGGCATACAATACAAAACCTCTAATCTTTATTTTTTTATTTTTACCTTTTATTAAAAAGGATTTATATATATTAAAATTAAATCTTCAAACGAAACAGCTTATAACAGCCGAGCTTTTATAGTATTTATCTACATAATTGTAAAGAAAACTAATACTAAACGCTTTAATCGCTTATCTGAAAGTTAGAAAATTATAAACCAACAAAATAAAAAAATCAATAGCTTTTTTAAATAAATTTATATTTTTTTCATAAAACTAATTAATTTGCTGATATTAAAATACAATATAAACTAATTCATATAAAATAATACAACTATATTATAATTGAATATTGAAAAATATACAAAACATATATATTATATTAATATTATGCTCGTATTAATATTTTTTGTAGTAAGTTTATTTGCTTCTTCTATAGGAGCTGTATTTGGTATAGGCGGCGGGGTTATAATAAAACCAATATTAGATTCCCTTAATATAATGGAAGTTACAAAAATAAGTTTTCTTTCATCATGCACTGTACTGTCTATGAGCCTATATACATTTATAAACTCTAAATTATCAAAAAAAAGTTTAGTCGATACAAAAATAGCTACTCCATTTGCATTAGGTGCCGTATTGGGCGGACTAATAGGAAAAATACTATTTTCTTATACTATACACTTCTTTAATAATCAAAATATTGCTGGTATTATACAATCTTCTATATTAATAATACTTTTAATCTTTACTGTAATATTTACAATAAAAAATATGTCAAAAAATAAAATAAAACCAATGCATATTAATAATATATTTTTATCTGCTATAATTGGTATGATTTTGGGGCTTCTATCCTCATATTTGGGTATAGGAGGCGGCCCCTTTAATATAGCCTTCCTATATATATTTTTTGCTATGGATAATAAAACAGCCGCAGAAAACTCATTATATATTATATTATTTTCTCAAATATCTAGCGTACTTACAACCCTTATAAAAAATGAAATACAAAATATCAACATATACATATTAATAGTAATGATTATAGGAGGAATAGGAGGAGGAATTATCGGAAGAAAAATTAGCAAAAAATTAAACTCAAGTTCCTTTGATAAAATATTTATTATAATATTAATATTAATAATATTTATAAGTATATACAACCTATATGTATTTACCTCTAAGCTTTCTATATAAACTATTATTATAAAAATCGTAAATAGCTACAGAAGCTGCTGCATTTATCTCAATATCTTTAAAATTATCAACTATTTGTATATCTGTTACAAAATTATAAGAATTAAATTTATTTTTTATATTATATTTTATCTCTTCTATAAAGCTATCTCTTAAATACAGCATCTCTCCGCCAATAAATATAATTTCAGGGTCAAAAGTGTTAATAATATTATATATACCTATAGAAACCCAATGAGCTAAAAAGTTTTTATAAGTATCAACTACAATATCATCATTTATATGTTCTTCTACAATATCATCAAAACTTAAATTACTATATTTACTATCTCTCTTTTTTAGCTCATTCATAAAAGCTCTTATGCTTGCCACAGACTCCCAACAGCCTTTTTTACCGCAATTACATATATAATCAGAATCTGTTACTATAGTATGAGAATAATTGGCAGCAGTGTCATGCGTACCATATAAAATTCTGCCATTATGAGAAACAGATACACCTATCCAATTGCTCAAATAAATATATACAGATGAATTTTGTATAGGCATAGATTTTTTCATCTCCTCAAGCATATTATATGTAAGCATAGCACAAGCATATCTATCTATAATTACTTCTATACTAATATTTTCTTCAATATATTCTTTTAACGGTATATTACTCCATTCTTTTATACCCATACAATCTATAAGCAAATTGTTTTTCTTTCCTATTTTTCCGGGTACTGATACACCTACAGAAAATATTTTTTTATACTTAACTATAAATTCTTTTATTTTATCTATTATAGGATTAAAAGTTAATCTAAAATCATCGAATATTTTAACCTCTGACTCACATTCTTCTAAAATCTCATTTTCAAGATTAACAACAGCTATGTTACAAATCTCTCTTCTAAAATGCACCGCTATAAAATATCCAAGATTTTTATTAATATCAAGAAGTATTGGTTTTTTACCTCCGACAGAGGAAGACTCTCCGTCACATTTTTCATATATAATACCCATATTAATTAAATCATCAACTAATACAGATATGCTAGCTTTACTTAATTCTAAATTATATGCTATATCTGCCCTAGAATAATTGCCTATTTTTAATAATTTAACTATATCAATATAATTTTGCTCTTTTAAATTTGTAGCCTTTAATCTTTTCACACATTTCTATCTTTATACTTTATTTTTTATTAAAAAAGCGATGCACATAATATATAATGCATCGCTAATGAAAACATATTTTATCAAATAAAATAAATTATTTCAATACATTATCTTTCATATATTTAATTTGTACATAATTATTAACATCTACAGCTTTATCTACAACCTTAGAATTTATAAATATTTTCTGTTGAGCCTCATACCATTTAGCAACATCACCATTATTATAAGCATCTTTTACATCATTTGAATTAAACCATATAGCAGTTTCTTTTTCTAAAGCAACAGAATCAGTAGGAGTACCATTTAATTTAGATACTATTTCAACTGCTTCATCTATATTATCTGTTCTATAATCCATAGCTTTTAATATAGCCCTTGAAAATCTATTAACTATATCTTGATTTTTATTTTGATAATCAGGAGTTACTATCCAACTGCTTGGAAATACAGCTTCATCTAAATAATTAGTAATAGAAGTTACTACAACAACCTCATCTCCAAGCTGTTTAGATATTTCAAAAGTATAAGGCGCCCATACAGAAACAGCATCAACTTTTTTACCAACCATAGCAGATACTATACCGCTAACATCCATATTAACAACATTAACATCATTTTTTGTAAGTCCAACTTTTCTCAAAGCAATATCTAATACTATATCGCCAGAAGTTCCAAGCTGAGTACCTACAGTTTTACCTTTTAATCCGGCAACATCATTAACTCCAGACCATTTACCAACAATAATTTGCTCAGATTTACTCAAACCATTAGGAAATAATATATTAACCTTACCCTGTATAGCCAATGAATGTGCCCCATGTCCTATATATGCAAATTGTATGTCTCCAGAAAGCATAGCAGCAACTTCAGCAGGACCATTCAAAAATTTAACTAATTCAACATCCAAATTTTCTTCTTTGAAAAAACCTTTTTCTTGAGCTATAGCAGCAGACG
This sequence comes from Brachyspira pilosicoli, assembly GCF_008016535.1. Lineage (GTDB taxonomy): Bacteria > Spirochaetota > Brachyspiria > Brachyspirales > Brachyspiraceae > Brachyspira > Brachyspira pilosicoli_A. The sequence continues at coordinate 44,537 of NZ_SAXY01000072.1, read as the reverse complement.
AAGTACCTGCAAAATCCGCTAAATAAGCAACTCTTATTTTAGCAGTTTCTTTATTATTCACATCTTTATTTTTACATCCAGAACAAGACAAAATCAAAGACATTAAAACTGCAAACATAGATAATATACATATAATTTTTTTCATTCGTTTCTCCTCCTATAATATTATATATATTAATTTTTGGGGCTGTCCTAGATAACTAAAAAAGCTCCTTTTTTGCTAAATTATATATAATTTCCAACTGTTTGTCAACTTTTGGATTATTAAATCTAAATTGACATTCTTTAATAAATAAGTGAAAATGTTCTTTTGGTATTCCATTAAATTTACGAAGATGTCTTTTTGCTTGATTCCAAAAATTCTCTATACCATTAATATGGTTCTTTTCTTCAGCAAACTTTTCACTATGATTAATTCTAAAGTGCTTAAATTCTGACACATCTAATACATCATAACTATGATAATAATCTGAGTAAACTATACTATCAGGCTGTACTTTTTGCCTAATAATAGGCATTAATTTTAGTATTATTTATTATTTTTATATATACTTTTCCTCCTCTTTTTAATAAACCAAACACTGGTATTTTATATGCAAGCTCCTCTTCCTCTTTTTCCTTTTCTTTTTCCTCCAAAATAACTCTCATCTGCTTCTATTTCTCCATTAAAAACTTCTTCTTCTTTTTCTTTTTCATATTCAAATATTAATTCTCTTAATCTTAAAAAATAATACGAAGCTGTAGTCTTATTAACCTTAACTAAAACTGAAGCTGTCCTTGCTGTAGTTCCTGCTGAAAAATGCTCTATTAATTTTAATTGTTTATCTTTACTTAATTTACTACGTTTCATACTTAAATTTTAACAAATTTAAGTTATCTGGGCCAGCCCCTTAATTTTTTATCTTCTCAAAGCCATTCTTCTATATGTGTGAACTTCCCCTCTCAATACCAATGATATAGCCATAGCATTCATAGGGCTTGATATTCCACCTACTCCTGCATCTCCTATATGCATTATATCTGCTCCAGCCATTTTTGACATTAAAGCTATTTGTTTTATTGTATCTATAGGTGCTCCCTCTTGAGCTGTACCTATAGCTGTTTTTGTAAGCATTCCAAGTCTTTTTGCTTCATCTATAAGCTCATGCACTTTTTCTACATCATATCCTGGTAAAGTTCCGGGTGCTCCAAACATTATTACATCAGCACCGGCATCAGCAATTTGTTTTACTGTTTTAAGTGTATCAGTATTTCCAGCTCCTGCCCCATGCATTTTACCTGATACAATCATCATTCTACCTTTAGCCATAGAAGACAATTCTTCAGTTGCCCTTGCTATTGTATCCATAGAAACTTTTGTATGAGGATTGCCTGTTAATACTATATAATCAATTCCAAAATCTAATGCCCTTTTATAGTTATCTTTACTAGCCTTTAAGCCTTCAGGATAATCAACCCCTTCTCCTACAGGCTCTAAATTAATACCTATAAATCTTCCCGTATATTTTTTTATTCTCTCTATATGGTCATTTCTCTTTCTTGAAGATTTGTATAATTTAAGCTGCCCCTTAAAAGTTCTTTCAACTAAAGGCATAGATTCATCTCCTTGAACTTCATCTAAATCATATATAAAAGGGTTAAGCAAATCAAATATATTTAACGTAATTAAATCTACTCCCATAGCAGCTAAAATTTCAGGATCGGTTACTCTTTCTACCAATGGCCTTTTATATATTAAAGACTCAGCCATAAGAGTTCTTCCTTCAGAGTTTCTAATTGTTTCTATAAGAGTGTTAGTATCCATATTAAAAGTATCTGTATAATTAAGCTCGAATATTCTTTTCATTTTAGGTACTCCTCTATTTTTTAGCCTCTAAATATTCCTGATATACTAATTGCCATAATTGATTTTTAATATCATTAAACTCTTTAGATAATTTAGTTTCTGCAACTCTAGGATAATTAATAGGAACTTCAACTATACTTTTAATTCTTCCGGGACGCGGACTCATTATAACAACCCTCTGAGCTAAAAATACTGCTTCATCCACATCGTGCGTAATAAAGAAACAAGTTTTCTTCTCATTGTCCCAAGTATTTAAAAGCTCAGTCTGTAATTGTGCTCTAGTTTGAGCATCCAAAGCCCCAAAAGGCTCATCCATAAGAAGAATATTAGGATTAACAGCATAAGCCCTTGCTATAGCTACACGCTGCTTCATACCTCCTGAAAGCTCTTTCGGATATGCATTTTTAAAATCTATTAAACCAACAGCCTTAAGATAATGATCAACTATATCATTTATTTCAGACTTTGATTTTTTCTGCAATTCCAACCCAAAAGCAACATTCTTTCCAACAGTAAGCCAAGGAAATAATGCATACTGCTGAAATACAACCCCCCTATCAACCCCTGTACCTTCTATTGGCTTTCCGTCTATTTCTATAATGCCGGAATTCGGAGTGTCAAGCCCTGCAAGTATATTAAGTAATGTACTTTTACCGCATCCTGAAGAGCCTATTACACATACAAACTCATTTTTATATATATCTAAATTAACATTATCTAAAGCATGAACATCTTTAGTTGTACCTTTATATGTTTTGCTTACATTAGAAATTTTTACTTTTACTTCTTTGTTTGACATATTATAATCTCTTTTTTTTATATACCTTATTAATTATTATCTTTTTTTCTTCTCCTGCCATACAGTTAACTTGTTTTCTATTAAACCTACTATAAAATTTAATATTAAACCTGTAATACCAATAAGTATTATACCAAGCATAACTATATCCATTCTAAAATAAAGACTAGCCTCCTGAATCATTTGTCCTAAACCAGAACTAGAACCTGTTAATTCGGCAGCAATTAATGTTGTAAGAGAAGCGCCTAATCCTAAACGCATACCAACAAGTATATATGGCACAGAAGCAGGTATTACAACTTTTAAGAAAATATCTTTATCTTTTGCTCCTAACACCCTAGCAGCTTTTATTAAAGTTTGATCAACCTCCCTCACACCCTGATAAACCGTTATAATCATTACCAAAAAAGTAGATATAAATATAACCGTAATCTTAGCACTCTCTCCAACACCCTGAGCAACTACAACTAAAGGTATATATGCCAAAGCAGGTATATTCCTTACAAATTGTATTACAGGCTCTATAAGTAATTGAACAGGCTGATACCAACCCATCAAAAATGCTATAGGTATTGATATAACAAAAGCAAGTCCAAAGCCAGATAATACCCTAAATAAACTTATACCTATATGATTAAGTAACTTACCGTTACTAATCTCTCTTACAAATGATTTTAATACATCAGCAGGACTTGCAATAACAGCCCCTGCCACAGAAGAAGATATTAATTGCCATACTAATAAAGCAATAATTATAGAGGCAATAGTAAATATATACTTCTTTTTACCCATAGGTTTGCTATTCATATTTCTTCCTTAAACTTAAAAACTTAAATATTATTGCTCTAAAGCCTTTTTTATAATATCTACTCTAACATATTTATCTACAGCAACAGGCTCTGAATTTAATCTATTATTCTCAACAAAATATTCTATTTGTTTTTTGTAAATATCATTTATGCTTCCGTCATCTATTTTTGTTTTCATAGTTTTAGAATCCATCCAATCAGAACTGTATTTTTCTTGAGAAACTGTAGCTATATCCAAACCAACAAGTTCAGCTACATTTGTAATAGCTTCATCTAAATGCTCTTTTCTATAATCCATTGCTTTATATAATGCCCTTGTAAATTTTACAACAGTGTCAGTATTATTTTCTAAATAGCTTGGAGTTACTATCCAGCTTGCAGTAGAATCAACCCCTATATCTTGAGGTTTTATAATATTTAAATTTTCTATACCTATTCTATTATCTATTTCAACAGTATAAGGAGGCCATACAGATACAGCATCAACCTTATTAGCCAAGAAAGAAGCAACAGCACTTGAAACTTCAGCATTGAGTATATTTATATCTGACTTTTTTACTCCCGTACCAACTAAAACCTGATCTATAATAGTTTCTCCAGATGTACCTAATTGTGTGATAAGAGTTTTCCCAATTAATTTTTCAACAGTATCTATACCAGACGTTTTTAAAGTTCTTATTCCTTCAACAACAGCTATACCGTCAGTAGCTATTATCTGAACTTTTCCCTCAGCGGCTAATGTATGAGACCCAAAACCTATATATCCTATTTGTATGTCTCCTGAAACCATAGCAGCTATTTCACTAGGTCCGCTTGTAAACTTTACTAACTCTATATCCAAACCCTCATCTTTAAAATAATTCTGCTTAATTCCTGTAATAATAGCGGAAGCTCCTCCAACATTTGGATGATATGCTACTCTTATTTTATTTGCATTCTCATTTGACTTACCACCGCAAGATATTAAAAAACTAAATAATAAAACAGATATTAATAATATTTTTTTCATAATTTTACTCCATTTATTATTTTAATATCTCTTCTATTTCAGCATTGCTTAAAAAATTCATAACTAAAGGCTGAGATTTATTATCCTGAGACTGCTGCCAAGTAGCATACATACCATCTTTTGTTACTAACACATCAACATATCTTGAACATCCTGTTCCATACGGACTCACAAATAATGGTAATTCTTTACTTATTCTTTCAATATGTGCAAATGAACCGTTTTCTATATAAGCAACTCCTCCCAATTCCTCACAAGAATAACCTCTAGGTCTTTTTACAGCTCTCTCATGTTCATCTAAATTTCTCACACATTCCCCTCCGTCATAGAAGAACAAACTTATTCTTCTGTTTTTAAGCACTCCAACCTGAGGCATATCTACTACACAAGTACCCCTAGTCATAGCAATATCCCAAGTATGTCCTTTTTCAAAGAAATAAAATACAGGAGCTTCAAAATTAAGTTTTTCACCCCTTCTTAACATATATCCTGTGTTTGAACTAGTCCAGTTATATGGGTGTGTGCAGAATAATAAATATTTCTCTCCATTATAACTATCATACACAAAAGGGTCTTTTAAATGTATAAATCTCGAATCCTCACCTTTAATAAGCTCTTTTAGATTTGAAGCATTTAAATTCTCTATCTTGTCTGCTACTATTACATCAATATCCCATACTCCAGTACCAGGTTTTAAATACTCTTTAAGATGAGGCGGATAATTATTTTCAGATTTCTCAGAAGATATGTAAAGCTCAACTTCATTATCTTTATTAAACCTCAAAGCAGTACCCTCTATAGATAAAACACCCCTAGGAAGTTCTTTTTTTAATATGCTTTTTATTTTTGTCCAAGTTTTACCTTTATCAGAAGATTTAAATATTGCTAATTCAGCACCCCTATCTCCTAAATCTAAACCTGTTCTTGAATCTCCAGAGTTTCTATATCTTCCAGAAATATATAAATTACCTTCTTTATCTTCAACCATATTTCCGCCGCCAAACCAATATCCTGTTTCTGGTGTTACTGGCACTATAATTTTAGCCTTTTTTTCATCTATCAATTTAACAGAAAACTCCATTAATTTTTTTTCTAAATCATTCATAAAAAACACCTCTTATATATTTGTTTATATTATTAGTATAGTAAACTAACTAACTAAAATCAATAAAAATATACGTAAAAATATGAATTTAAAACAAAAAAATCAATATTGTATTTAGGAGTAATAGATATTGCCCACTTTTTAGTTAAAAAATATGCGATATATCTGCCTCATAAACATTATACTATACACATGTATATTGACTTTTTGATTCTATATTCTAAATAAGGTTTTTATTTTTGTAAAAAGTTGTATTTAATAACAAAAAAACTTTGCTAATGCATTCTATATTAAAATTAAACCAATACATCAATATAAAAACAATAAATGCAAAACCGCTCAAGGTATAGCAAAAGATAAGTAAATAATATAATTTTATTTTCTTATCATATAATCTATTGATTTTGTATTTCTGCTTCCGCATTTAGGACATTTAGGTTTAACAAGCATACCTAAAATCGTTATAGCCCCAAGAGGTATTTTTTTAGACTTATCAAAAGTTTTACCGCAATCATTACATTTATAAAGGAAAGGTCCATTAAAAGGAAACATAAAAAACTCCTTAATATATTATTAATCTTTATACTTAATATAAAGCTCATCTTCCATATCAAATTTTTCTATCAAATATTTAATTAAATAAAATTTTCTTTCACTGCTGTAATTATTTTCTGCAAAATATATATCATCTATATCTATTGAATATTTAGATCTAAGCTCATCTTTATTTTTTGTAATCTGTATTAAATCTTGCATCTCCTCAGTAAAAAATAAATTAGTATTTTGATTATAATAATATTTTAATATATAGCTAAATAATTTTGATACATCAGTTATATTTATTTTTTCTCCATTAAATATTATATAGTCTAATTTTTTACCTGTAGGGTCATCTGCCTCAAATATATTAACTTCTTCAGTAATTATATTATTATTTTTTTCTATTTTTATATCTGGATATATCCATACTCTAATAAATCTGTCTTTTAATTCATCAAAACGTGTTTCTAAATTTTTAATATTCCATTCATCTATAGTTTTTAAATATTCATTAAGCCAAAGATGACTGTATTTATATCCCTGTTCTTTATTATCCACATTCATATTTTTCTTATCTAAAAAAGTTTTATTTGAAAGTTCTTTGTTGTTTGCTGATATTGTTAAATTAGCTATTGTATGAAGTCTACTTTGCATTGTTTTATATTCTTCATCTGTTAAATTATCCTTCCATTCTTTTACAGGATTTTGAGGAAATATATGTTCTATTTCAAAATCAGTTTTTGAAAAATCAACAACCGTTTTTCCAAGTCCCATTTCTAGTTTATTAAATAAGTATAATTTTCTTTTTGTGTTAATACCATTATATATATCTTTTTCTTTTAATTTATTAATAACTTCATTATTATCTGGAAATCTCTGAACATTTTTTAATTTGCATAAATATTCCTCTAATGAATCATAATAATTATTTTTATCTATTTTGCTATATAATGACATAAATATTTTATTCATAGCATTACTAAATACATCGCATATAAATCTTCTAAATACAAAAGATTCTATTAAATCAATAATTTTTAAAAAAGTTTTATTATCTATAACTTTATCATTATAATCTTTATAAATTTTCAAAAAAAATGGATATGAAACATTCACTTCTAATGTTTTTATATCGTCTAATTTTAACGATATATCTTTATCTCTTTCATTTTTAGGATTGATTAATTTATTATAATAAATTGAATATTCTTTTAATTCTTCCAAATATTTTTTTATATCGCCTAAATTATCAATGGAGTATTTTAACTTAAACTCTTCATATACCCTATTTTTATTTGGGATTTTACTATATTTACTTGTAATAAAATCTCTAATAAAATCTGATACCATATTTTTATTAAGAGTTTCATCTCTTGCATTTATCTCTATATATTGCCAATAATTTTCATAAATATATTTTTGTTCTTTTGAATTTAATTTCATCAAAATATAATTTCTTATTAAATCGCTTTGAGATAATGCTAAACCAGTAGAGTTTAAACTTTCAAATATACGTTGAGGATCATCATATCTTTTGTCTAAAGACATATCAACAAATATTAATTTTTTTAATCCATTTAAAATATCTAAATAATTATTTTCATCTATAAATTTTTCAAAGAAATTAAAATTATCTATTATATTAGATTTTTCTTTAAAAATAGTATTTGAAAAAATAGATTTTAATGCTTTATCATTATTTTCTGTTGTTTTTAATTTTATTTTATCATCTACTTTTGCATGTTTATTCACTAAATATAAATCACATATCTCATTTTTTAAATCATCATCTTTTAACTTTTCAGCTAATTTATATATTCTTAAATAAATTAATATTATTGTAGTTAATCTTTGCTGTCCATCTATTATTATCAATTCCTGTACACTTGTTACTGTACTATTATCATTAACATATACTATACTTCCTATAAAATGATCTCTATTTAATTTACCTGCTTCTTTTATATCATTTAATAGAACTTTACATTCTTTTATAGTCCAATCATAATTTCTTTGATAAATTGGTATAACAAACTGCACATTACTCATTGTAATAAATTTATTCAAATTAGATTCATTAGCTTTCATTATTTACTCCTAAAACTCTATACCTAATAATACACTATTTTTGTAAAAACTCTATAAAATTTTGTACAATTTAAACATTATATATTTAAAAATTTCCTCTCACTCCCCGCCCTTTATATTTTATTGCTTTATTCTGTTATTTTTGTTTTTTATTTATTTATTGTTTAAAAAGAAATGTTAACGCCCGCCCAAGTTTTATTTATTTTATAAGTTAATATAAAAAAACTGTTGACAATTAATGTTATATGGTTTATCATAATAGTATCATATTGGATAGTAATTGTTTTTTACCTTAAACTTTTTTAAAGACAAGCTAAACCTATTTATATAAAAATGAAATTCGGAAGAATTATATATTTTGTTTTTATATAAGTAGGTTTTTTTATTTTTAGGAGAATTTATTATGAAAGTAGGAAAGATACTTAATAATAATGTGGTGGTGGTTGAAGACGGTAAAACCGAAAAAATTGTTATGGGCAGAGGTATAGCCTTTGGTAAAAAAATTGGCGATACTATAGACGAAGAAAAAATTGATAAAACTTTTTTGTTAGAAAATTTAGATAATAACAACAAACTTCAGCAATTATTAAAAGATATACCTGCAGAGTATTTAAATACCACAGAAAAAATTATTGAATATGCTAAAACTAAAGCAGAAAGAAGTTTAAACGATTTTTTGTATATTACTTTAATAGATCATATATATATGGCAATAGTAAGAACTAAAGAAGGTATTAATATAAAAAATATGATGCTTTGGGATATAAAGAAATTCTATAAAGATGAATACAATATAGGTCTAAAAGCTTTAGATATCATAGAGAATGATTTTAATATAAGACTTTCAGATGATGAGGCAGGTTTTATAGCTTTGCATATAGTTAATGCTCAATCAAATCAGAAATGCAATAAAATACAAAAAATAGAAGAAGTTACAAATCTAATAAACAGTATAGTAAAAATAGTTCAATATCATTTTAATATACAATTTGAAGAGGAATCTGTATATTATTATAGATTTATAACACATTTAAAGTTTTTTGCTTTAAGACTCTTTAGTGATACAGTTTATAATGACAAAAATAATGATGAAAATTTATTATTAACAGTTATAGAAAAATATAAATCTTCTTATGAATGTACTTTAAAAATACTCAAATATATTAATGAAGTTTATAGCTATTCTATAAGTGAAGAAGAACAGCTATATTTGACTATACATATAGAAAAAGTTAGGAGGAAAGAATAGTTTATATATATATTTTTTTTAAAAGCTTAAAATTAATTTTGGATGGTGACATTAAGTTGGCCAAACCTTCATTATTATAAATAAAAATTTATTATATTGGAGGCAAGCTGATGGGAAAATATGAAACATTAGCAAAAGAAATTATTAAAGGAGTAGGCGGAAAAGAGAACATTTCTGAACTACTTCATTGCATGACTCGTTTACGTTTTAAATTAAAAAACGAGAGCATAGCTAACGATGAGTTTTTAAAAAAGGTCAAAGGCGTTATTACAATAGCTAAAAGCGGAGGTCAATACCAAGTTGTAATAGGCAACCATGTTGGAGAGGTATATTCTGATATTTGCAATATTACTGGTATCATAAATGTCAAATCTTCTAATGATACTTCCGTGCAAGAGAAGAAAAATATTTTAAATACTATATTAGATACTTTAATAGGTATTTTTTCTCCTATTATTACTATAATAATAGGAGCAGGTATGATAAAAGGGTTGCTATCTCTATTATCATTATTTAAAATAATAGATACAGGTGGAAATCTATATTATTTTCTTAATTTCATAGGTGATGCTTCTTATTATTTTCTACCTGTATTTTTAGCAGCTTCAGCATCAAAAAAATTTAATTGTAATATGTATATAGCAATATTAATGGCTGCTATATTATTGCATCCTAATTTTGCTGCTTTAAAAAATCAAGGCAGTGAAGTTTTTGTTTTGAATATTCCAGTAAAAATAGTTACATATTCATCTACTGTTATACCAATAATTTTAATAGTATGGGTATTATCATATGTAGAAAAGCTAGCAGATAAAATTATACCATCTGTAATAAAATTTGTTGCTAGACCTTTATTTATAATATTAGTAATGTCACCTATTGCCTTTTGTATATTAGGACCTTTGGGAAGTTTTTTGGGAGATATTTTAGTTAGTATATTATTAAAAGCTGAAGAAAATGTTCCATGGCTTTTACCTACAATAATAGGTGCATTTATGCCGTTTTTGGTTATGGCAGGAATGCATTTAAGTTTAATACCTGCATATGTAAATTCTTTATCAGCATTAGGATATGAAACTCTTATAGGCCCAGGAAATTTCCCGTCAAATATTGCTCAAGGTGCAGCTGCTTTGTGTGTTGCTGTAAAGACAAAAAATAAAGAATTAAGACAAATTGCTATATATAGTGGTTTTACAGCTCTTTTAGGTATTACTGAACCTGCATTATTCAGCGTAAATTTGAGATTAAAAAAACCTTTAATAGCAATAATAATAGGAGGTGCTATAGGAGGATTGTATGCAGGAATAGTAGGTACTAAAAGGTATGGCGGCGGCGGTGCTGGACTTGCAACTATAGGACTATTTATAGGAGATGACCCTAATAATGTAATAAATGTATTAATCTCTGGAGCTATAGCATTTGTTATTACATTTGCGGTACAATTTTATTTAGGATTTGAAGATATAAAAGAAGATAGTAAAGATGATGAAACAGAAAATGATAATGTGATAAAGGATGTAGTTTATAGTCCAGTAAATGGTAAATCAATAAATTTATCAGAAGTAAGTGATAAAGTTTTTTCTAATGAAGTAATTGGAAAAACTGTTGCAATAGAACCTGATATAGGAAAAATATATGCTCCTTTTGATGGTACAATAACTTCACTATTTTCTACAAATCATGCTATAGGCTTAGAGTCTAATAATGGCACAGAATTACTTATTCATATAGGAGTTGATACTGTAAAATTGGATGGAAAATATTTCAAATCTAATTTTAAAGAAGGAGATAAGATAAAATTAGGAGATGTTCTTATTGAATTTGAAAAAGACAGTATTAAGAATGAAGGATACGAAACAGTAGTTAATGTAATCATCACAAATAGTGATAAATTTTTAGATATAATAGTTAATGATGAAAATGAAAATATTGAAAATAAAGATACTATTTTCACATTAATAAAATAAGGAGTATTACTATGACAATAAAAGATTTAAAAAAGATTCCCGAAGGATTTTTATGGGGAGGTGCAGTTGCAGCGAATCAATTAGAGGGAGCATATATGGAAGATGGCAAAGGGCTTTCAGTTGCAGATTATAGTCCTAAAGGTATTACAGGCGGATATCATGATATAAAACATGGCGAGCATCTTACACATAATGCAATAGATTTCTATCATCGTTATAAAGAAGATATAGCTTTATTTGCCGAAATTGGATTCAAATGTTTTAGAACTTCAATTGCATGGACTCGTATATTTCCTAATGGAGATGATGAGAGTCCTAATGAAAAAGGATTAGAATTTTATGATAATTTATTTGATGAATGTTTAAAATATGGTATAGAACCATTGGTTACTTTATCGCACTATGAAATGCCTATGGGCTTAGTTAATAAATATGGCGGCTGGAGAAATAGAAAATTAATAGAATTATTTGATAAATATGCAAGAACAGTATTTAAACGTTATAAAAACAAAGTAAAATATTGGATAACATTTAATGAAATAAACGTTATAATACATTTTCCTTTTACAGGGGGAGGTATTATTTTAGAGGAGAATGAAAATAAATTGCAAGTTGAATATCAGGCAGCACATTATCAATTTGTAGCAAGTGCATTAGCAGTAAAAGCATGTCATGAAATAATACCTAATTCTAAAATAGGATGTATGATAGCTTCAGGTGCTTATTATCCATATTCATGCAGACCAGAAGATGTTATGACTGCTATGAAATATGACCGTGAAATGCTATTATTTTCTGATATACAATCTTGGGGTTATTATCCTGGATATTTAAAAAGATTTTTCATTGAAAATAATATTAATATTAATATCACGGAGGAAGATAAAAAAATATTAAGAGAAAATACTGTAGATTTTATTGGATTTAGCTATTATAAGAGCAGATGTGCAAGTGCTAATCCTGAAGGTCTTGAAACTTCTGTAGGAAATCTTTTTGGAGGTGTAAAAAATCCATATATAGGTTCTTCTGAATGGGGATTTCAAATAGACCCTATAGGTCTTCGCTACACCATGAATCAATTATATGATAGATATCATAAACCATTATTTATAGTTGAAAATGGATTAGGTGCTTCTGATACTGTTGAAGAAGGGGATATAATTAATGATGACTATAGAATAGATTTCTTAAGAGATCATATCATACAAATGAAAGAGGCTATAGCCGATGGAGTTGATTTAATGGGATATTTAACTTGGGGACCTATAGATTTAGTTAGTGCTGGTACAGGAGAAATGCGTAAAAGATATGGATTTATATATGTAGATAGAGATAATAATGGTGTGGGTACTTTAAGAAGAATAAAGAAAAAATCTTTTGATTGGTATAAGAAGGTTATATCTTCCAATGGAGAAGATTTAGATTAATATTTAGATTCACTATCACGCACGGTAAGTAAAATTTAAAATATATGTTTATTAAAAACAATAATTTAAACTATATAAAAAATGCATTTACCGTGCGTTAATAAAAATTCATTAATCTAATAAACGCTTGGGGGGGGTATGCTTTTACTAATATTGGCATTAAAAACAAATGAAATAATAATTGCAAATTGATGCAAAAAATTTTAAAGGGCGGGGAATGTAAATAAAGTTTTAAAAATATTTATATATCCCAACTACTATATTTTTATTTATGCTAAAAAATATATTAATACTAAGTTTTATCAATAATAGTTTTTACTATAGTTTAACTTATTACAGAAAATATATCTTTTAATATTTCATCATAATTTACATCGGGAAATATATCTTTTAATTCATTTTTATTAATATCTTTTTTATGTATAGGTTTATAATTAGAAGATTTTGAAAATTTTATTATATAATCAGTTTTTGTAATAGAAACTATATCATGAGAAGATAATATAATAATTTTATTGCTTTTATTATCCTCTAAATAATGAAAAAGTTTTACTTTATTTTGAAAATCTAGTGAACTATCAGGCTCATCTAAAAGAATGATATTTGTATTTTTGCATAATGTTTTAGCTAAAAATACCAAAGCTCTTTCTCCTCCAGATAAGTTTTCAACATTTCTATTTTGTAAATGTAGAATGTTCAAAGATTCCATTATTTCCAAAGCCTTTTTTTTTATTTTTTTCTCATCAAAAAATATGCCATATTCTTTATGCCCCATCATAACTACTTCAATTGCTCTAAAAGGAAAATTAACATTTAAAAATTGCGGCATAAAACCTATATCATTAAATATTACTTCTTTGGAAAGAGGATTATTATTGATATTTATAATTCCGCTTCTCTTTACACTGCTGTCCATTATAAGAGATTTTATAAATGTACTTTTTCCGCTTCCATTAGCTCCTAAAAGTATATATATTCCATTTTCATTTATGCTAAGTTCATCTAATTGCAGAACTTTTTTATTTTTATATTCTAAAATCAAATCTTTACAATATATCATATAATAATCTCTTTATAAATTATTAATCATATTTACTTCTTCTAAATAAAAATACAAATAAAAATATCGCCCCGAATAATGAAGTAGCAACAGATATAGGAAGTTCGCCAACTATTCTTCCTCCAAACAGAGGCATTTTTATTATAGACCTTATAACTAAATCGCATAATAATAGAAGTATTGCACCGCCAAATGCAGAATTGATAAGCAATTTTGAAGAAGCTGAAGTTTTCCATATTATCCTTGAAAGATGAGGCACTCCTAATCCCACCCAGCTTATTATTCCTGTGGCAAGCACTGACATAGACATTAATATAGAAACTACAAAAAGTAATTGAAGTCTAAAAATTCTAATATCTTTTACTTTATCATAAGCATGAAGCTCTCCCAATGTGAGGGCATCTATTTTAGAAGACTGCATTAAAAAGAAAAATAATGCTATAATAAATACAAATAATAGTATTAATGTATATCTTATATTAGTATTACCTAAACTTCCCATAAGCCAAAAAGTTATTTCTCTAAGTTTACCAATTTCTGCAGCTACTTTTAATATAGAAAGTCCTGAAGAAAATACTGAATTAATTACTATCCCCATAAAAAGCAGCTTTAATACTGATGAACTTCTAAATGAAAAAAACATCGGTATTAGTACGGCTATAAAAGTAAATAATGGTGCTGTCAAAAATATTGGTAATGAGAACACTATAGCAAAAGCAGCTCCGAATGCAGAACCTGATGATATACCTAAAAAATAAGGATCAACCAAAGGGTTTTGAAAACATGATTGACATATCACTCCGCATACTCCAAGTATGGCTCCGCTTGATACCGCTAAAAGTACTCTAGGAAGCCTTACATTGAGTATTGCTATTGCTTTATTAATATCCTCAGTTTTATTAAAGAATATATCAATAATTTCTATAGGTGAAATATCCCATGAACCTATAAATATAGATAATATAAATAATATTACAAGTATAGATGATAATATTATTATTGATTTATTCTTCATAATATTTTTAATTTTTTATTTGTTCAAAAAATGGTTCTAATTTATGAAGTACAATAAGTTTATCAGTTTCTTTTATACCAAATATATCTGACATATAATTATCATATATTTCTCTAATATTAACATTTTCAGGCATATAATATACATAGCTAAATAAAAGAAGCTGTATAGGAAGTAATAGTTTAGGATCAGACCACCACAAAACTTGTCCCATACTATATACTCTTTTATTTTTTACAGCATTAATATTTTGAAATACTGGATTTTTTGTATATGTTTCTATAGCCTTTGAATATTGAGGTGAATCTATCATAGCTATAACATCAGGATTCATCTCTAATATATCTTCTGCACCAAGAATAGGCATTTCTGATTTTTCATAAGCATTACTGATTCCTAATATTGATGTTGTATATGCAGCTCCGCCATAATCTTTTCCATGAACATATCCTGCACCTGTTTCTGAATCTGTAAGTCCCAAAAAAAGCATTTTATCTGTATCATTATCTTTTTTGAAAGATTTAGCTAAATCGACATATTCTTGAAGTTTTTTTATGAGTTCCTCTGATTTATCTTCAGCATTAACAACTTTTGATATTATTCTTATATTATCATAATAAGAGTTTAAATTAGTTGCTATAGTATGATCATTCAATATTATTACAGGTATTTTAAATTCGTTTTCTATTCTGTTAATTAATTCCTGATGGTAGCTGTTTTCAGATAGAGAACCATAAGGTACTATTATAATAGCATCAGGAGATACTTCCAATATTTTTTCAAAATTATAACTTCCATATCCTGCCCAGCCTACATTCGGAATTGATAATATATTTGTTACTATATAGAAGTTATCGGATCTCTCTGTATTATAAGGTCCTGACTGAGGATATACTCCGCCTGTGGCTACTAATAAATTATCTTTTCCTAATGCTTTTAAAGTTTGTGGAATAAATCCTCTATCTATTGATATTATTTTTGTTATATCTTTTTTTAAAGTTACTTCTCTTCCTAAAGCATCTATAATTGTTACAGTATCTGACGAATTATTTATGTTATTTACATCTTTTGAATTATTGCATGAAATAAAACATAAAGCTATAAATAACATAAGCAATAAATATTTTTTCATTTTATCAACCTTTCTTATGTAATTTTACAAATTATAAATAAAATAATAATTTTTTTCAATTAATGATTTAAAAATTTAGTTTAAAAAATAATATATTTATTAGTAAAAATAAACTAAAATGAATATCCATCAAACAATTATTAATAAAGTTATAAAAAAATAAATAAAAAATTTAATTACACTCCCCACCCTATACATTTATTGCTTTTATATGAACCTTTTAGTTTTATATTTTTGATTGTCTGATAAGAAATATTAACGCCCGCCCAAGTTTTCTTTAAGTTTTTAATCTTACTACCCGCACGCAGAATAAACCATAAATATTATAACAGCTAAAATTATAACCTAAATTATAAACAAAATCTGCCTACCGTGCGGTAAATAAATTATTACTTAAATCAAGTTTTTTGTGCCAATCATTTAATATTATATATACGAATTCCGAATTTGCAATAAGGCTAAAACTATATTTGAGGAATATTTATTATGCGTTATCTTAGTTTGATTTTTATATTTATTTTTAATATATCTTTTTTATTTTCTCAAAATGCTAATACTGGCAAATTAGACCAATTATTAGACTATGCAAGTACAGGCAATATCAATGGAATAAGAAGGTTAATATCCGATGGTTCTATTTCAAGCTATATAAATTTCGGAGATATGCAGGGACATAATGCTTTAATAACAGCTACTTTTAGAGGATATAAAGACATAGTTGTTTTGCTATTATCTCAAAAAATAGATGTTAATGCTAGCTGTATACATGGAAAAACTGCTTTAACTTATGCGGCAGAAAATGGATATGTTGATATAGCTTCTTATTTGCTTGCTAAAAATGCAAATCCAAATATAAAAGTTAATAACGGCACTACAGCCTTACTTCAGGCAGCTGGTAAAGGATATTATACTATAACAGAAATGATTATTAATGCTGGTGCTGATGTTAATATGTCTGGTCTTTATATTAATCCTGATGATGCCAATTATAACATGAGTCCTCTTATGGTTGCCGCTTATAATAATCATGATGATATAGTTAAATTATTGCTTGATAATGGAAGCGAGATAAATAAAGTTAATAATGTTGGAGCTAATGCTTTATTTTATGCTATAGCTAAGGGTAATGGAGAAGTGACTAAAATGCTTCTTGAGAGAAATGCTGATGCTAATGTGGTATCTAGTTATGGGTATTATGGAAATATTACAACACTTGCTTTGGCTTCATCTTTGGGCTTGAATGATATAGTATCATCACTTTTAATAGGTAAGGCTGATATTAATTATAGAATGGCTGACGGAAGAACTGCTTTAATATGGGCTAGTATATCTGGTAAGAAAGATATTGTATTATCATTAATTAATGCTAATGCCGATGTTAATATTAAAGATAATGACGGTAAAACAGCTTTGATGTTTGCTGCCGAGAATGGCGATTATGATTCTGTAGAGTATTTACTTGACGGCAATGCAGATTTAAATATAGTTGATAATTTATCAAAAAATGCTTTGATGTATGCTATGGAAAACGGCAACACGGATATAGTAGATTTAATTACAAAAAAAAGCTTGGTAAAGAAATGATTTATTAAAATATAGAAAGTGTATGGGGTTTAGATTATATAAAAAGGCTTTGAACAAATGTTTAAAGCCTTTTGTATTAATTAAAATATTTATTATTTTTTTTGTTTTTTAATAGTACTTTTTAAACCATCACTATTGCTAAAAGTTCCGCTAGTATCATCATTAAATTTTAAAGTTAATGTCAATATTCCTCCAGGACCAGCAGGGTGGTCTTTATCTACAAATTTTACCTCATATGTTTCATTTCTATTATTAGCAACATTTGTACTTGTTTCACCATTATAAGTGACTGCACCATTATTTGATATAGTTAGAATTGTAGTTGGTACTAAATCAGTGAGCTGCCAAGTGCCTTCATATTTTGCTATGCCTTGAGGAGTTGTGCTTCCGCTATTATTATCACCGCTTCCTGTTTTATCTGCATTACTGCAGCTTACAGCTAAAGCACTCACTAAAAATAAAACTAAACTTAATATTTTTTTACTCATATTTTACTCTCCTTTTTTACTTTATAATTAAAGGTTTTGAACTATAAGTTTAAAGCCTTTAAAATATTTATTGATTTTATTGTTTTCTAATAGTACCGTTAAAAGTATCTTGACCATCAGAGATACTAAAAGTTCCGCTAGTATCATCATTAAATTTTAAAGTTAATATATATGTTCCAGGATTAGGGCCTTGATCTACAAATTTTACATCATATGTTTCATTTCCTTTATCAGTAACATCTGTACTTTTATCAGCAGGACCTGTAGCTGCTTCTACAATACTAGCCGAGCCATCGCTTGATATAATTAGAATTATATCATTATTTATTTGTTGTGCAGTGAGCAACCAAGTACCAGCATAATATCCTAAACCTTTGCTAGAAGTGTTAGAAGTGCTAGAAGTGTTAGAAGTGTTAGAAGTGCTAGAAGTGTTAGAGCCTGTTTTATCTGCATTACTGCAGCTTACAGCTAAAGCACTTATTAAAAATAAAACTAAACTTAATATTTTTTTACTCATATTTTACTTTCCTTTCTTATTTTTATTAAATATAACAAAAAAGCCACTTTTTCAAATAAATTTTTAATTATAATTGCTTATATTTAACACTTAAATATATATTAATTTTAAAAAAATGGAACACTATGGATAAATATACTAAAAAAATAGAAGATAAAATATATTATCTTATAAAAAAAACTAATCCAACAATTGAAGAAATAGCTAATGAATTAAATATAAGCTATGATAAATTAAAAACCTATATTAATAAATCAAGTAAAAAATATAAAAAAACTCTAGTAAAAAAGATGAGAAAAGCAAGAGATGAATATTTTATTGATGCCAAAATAAAAATAGAAAATGCATTAATAAAAAAGTCATTGGGTTATTACAGTAAAGATATTATAAAAGAAATAAAAATAGATAAAGAAGGTAATGAGTCTAAAACCAAAAAAATAGTTTATAAATACAATCCTCCAAGTGAAAGAGCGATAATAGTATTTTTTGAATTATTGAAAAAGCGTAAAGAGAAAAGGTTAGAATATATAAGACAGAAAATAGAAGAGAAAGAAGATAATAATAGAATTAATATAAGAGTAGGGTTTAATAATTAATAAAAAAACCTATGCTAAAAAATAGCATAAGTTTTAAAAGGGACGAAAGAAAATAAAATTTGATTTACTGATTATATAAATTTTATATAAAAATACATTTGAAGTATTAAAAAAAATTGAATACTTCAAAAAATTATTTTTTATTTGTTATTTTAAATAAATAACTTTATACATCCCCGCCCTATAATTTTTATGAGCTAACTAAAAAACTAATAATTTTATTTATATTTAAAAACATAAATTAGAAATAAAAGCTACCCACCCCATAACTATTATGAAATTTATATTTTTATTAACGCACGGTAAATATACTCTGTAAATAAAAAATAATTTTGATTAATAATTATTTTATATTTTTATCTTCACACCGTGCGTGCGGTAAATATTTCTTATAATAATTTATAATTTTTACAAATTCGTGAGACTATTTATGAATATTGATATAAACATTTTAAAACCTTTTGAAAAATGGATTAACACAGAAAAACGATTAAAAATAGCATTCGGCGGACGCGGAGGCGGAAAAAGTGAATCTATTGCAAGAATATTGATAGCTAAAAGTTTTGAAATTAACGGAGTGATATTATGTGCAAGGGAGATTCAAAAATCTATTTCATATTCAACCTACCCTCTTCTTATAAGCATCATAAAAGAACTTAATCTAAATGAGTTTTTTATGGTAAAAAGAAATGAGATAATAAATAAAATAACAAACTCTAAGTTTATATTCTTAGGCATTAGGGAATGTTCTATAGAGGAAATTAAATCTATTTACAATGTGAAAATATGTTTTATAGAAGAAGCACAAACTCTCACACAAAGAAGCTACGAAATATTAGAGCCTTCTATAAGAGCTGATAAAAGTGAAATATGGCTTGCATTTAATCCTCGTTTTGAAACTGATTTTATTTATAGGGTTGTAAGTCAATTTAGTTTGGAGAATAAAGTTTATAGAGATAAAACAAACAAAGAGTATTATTATAAAGAATATGAAGATGCTAATATATTAATTACTTTTATTAACTATGACGGCAATTATTATTTTAGCGACATATTAAATAAATCAAGATTATCCACATTAAAGCTTATGCCGAAAATGTATGAACATATATGGCTCGGCAAAATCAAAAATAAACAGGGAAAAGTTTTTTTATATTCAAAATTAAAGTTCTATGATGAAAATAAAGAAAGAGAGAAAATATATTCTTATGAGCATAAAGCAATAGTTGACCCTGCATTTGGGGAGAATAATTGTTTTACTGCTGTTATAGTATATACACAAATTAATAATGATATTTATTTGATAGACAGCGGACTTATGCGTAATGATTCAAATTCAACAACTGATGAAAGCATTATAAATTTTTTATCAAATAGAAAAGTTAAAAAAATATTTTGCGAAAGTAATTTTGCACAAAAGGAATTAGTAAAAAGGCTTGAAAAACATTTTGAAGTAACTCCCTTCTTTGTCCATAAAAATAAAATAGAGAGAATAGTGAATGCAAGTTATGTGATATATGAGAGGGTGTATTTCCCTATAGGCTGGCAGGAAGTGCCTGATGGTTCTGACACAGATAAATGGCTTCAAACTAATAATGGACGCGGATACATAGCCCTTCGTCAATTGCTTAATTTTGATGATTCTGTAAACAATATTAAAGGAGATGTTTTTAGCTATTTAGATTTTCCAGATGCTTTATCAAGCTTGATAAACTTTGGAATGGAAGAGGCAGAAGATAATGAAAAAATTGAAGTAGAAGATGAGAATAATAATTTGATGGATTTTATTTTTGGGAATTAATTTTTTTATAATTTTTTTATTGTTCCTTTTCCCGCAGCTCGCTTTGCAGACTTCATAAAAGAACAAAAAAACTGAATTTTTAGCCTAAATTTTATATATTACAACATCTTTAATACATATTGTAATAATATAAGGTTGTAGCACTCGCGTTTTTTGCAACTTTTTTGTGCGACAAAAAAGTTGATAACTTTTCTATAATATGCAAAGCTTGACAGAATATATTTGTTTAAGTATATGCCTAAACAACTATATTTTGTCAAAAATAAATTTATATTTTTGTTTTTATATCTGGGGCTTTGCCCCAGACCCCACTTCTTTTGTTGCCACAAAGAAGCAAAAAGGCTGCATTATTTATACTAAAATCATAAATTTATCAACTATAATACATTATTTTATACAAAAAATTTTTAATACATAAAAAGGAGCATATATGGATAATAATTTAAACTATATAAAAGAAATGAATGAAGAGCTTATTAAAACTCAAGCTTATATAGGCAGTATTAATAATGCTATCGGTGTTGAATTAAAAGAAAGCTCTAATATTGCTGCTGATTCCATTAATTTAATTAAAGACAGCATAAATAAAATAGATATTAAAAGTTTCTCTTCTGATATTAACAGTATACTTTCAAGTACATCAACTTTGTATAGCAGTATATCATCAAGTTTCTTTTCGTTTTTTGATTATGATTTGAGTATCTATGATAGTGCTATAAATGAGGCAAAACAAAAACTAGAAGAGTTTAATAATTATCAAAATGAGCTTAGAGAAAGCAGCAAAGAAAAAGAAGATGAGTATTATAATGATTTTTTAGCTAGGTTAGATGAGGAATTAGAACTTGCTATAGAAAATGATGACTTGATGAGTGCTGAGGCTATTAGAATAAAAAAAGAAGAGATAGCAAAAAAAAGAGAAGAAGAAAATAAATTATTATTATTAGAAAAAGAAAAGAATGCTCAAAAAGAATTATTAGAGAGAAACTTAGCAGAGGCTGAATATAAAAAAGATTATGCAAAATGGGAAAACGAAGTAAAATTAGCAGAGATGGAAAAAAGTAAGGCTATTGCCGATGCTGTTTTAATACCTTCGCTTGCAATAGCAAAATCTGCATTAGGTGTTGCAACATCTTTTGCTGAAGGCGGATTAGTTGGTTTTGCTGCTGGGTTAGCTGTTTCTGCTACAACTATTGCTTCTGCTATTTCTGCTGCTTCTGGTATAGTATCTTCTACAAATGCTTTAGACAGTGTAAAATCTAATCCCCCTACTCCTCCAAAGTTTGCTTTTGGTACTACAGGTTACACCATTCCAGACGGAGGCTCAGCAATAGTTGGAGAGATGGGTGCTGAGCTTATAAAAAATAATGCTGGTAAAATTACTGTTCAAAGCAATGCTCAATTAAATGATAATTATAATTCAAGGGAGGGTATGCATATAGAGAATGTAATTTTTAATGTATCTCAAGTTTTAACAGAAGAAGAGGTTTATAAGTATATGAATGATTATAAATACAGAAACTCTCAGATGTATGTAAGATAAGTGATAAAAGTTATACCCCTTATCTTACATACATTAATATTTAATTATTCATTGCCATTCCACTGACTAATAGCATCATCGTTAGATAAATCTGAAATAGAGTTTTTATTGAATTTAGGTTCTTTATGCTCTTTTAATTGTGATACATAATGTTTTGTAAGTAAGTATACAGGCTTATTAAGTATTATCATTATAATAATGTTTAATAAAGCCATAAACCCCATAAACATATCGCCTGCTCCCCAAATAGTTTTGAACTCTGCCAATGAACCAGCAAATACCATTACTATAGTCATAAGTCCTACTATGATATATGATGCAAAATTATCTTTTACAGCAGCAGCACCTGTTTTTATATAGAAGAAATTTCCAAGTATAGAGCTATATGAGAAAAACAATATACATACAGTGATAAATATAGAACCAAAACTTCCTAAATGTGATTCCATAGCATATTGAAATAAATTAATACCTTCTATATTTTTAACTTCTTTCATAGCCTCAGGAGATAATAAAAGTATAAAACCAGAAATAGAACATATTAATAAAGTATCTGTAAATACAGAGAACATTTGTATAAGTCCCTGTTTACAAGGGTGAGAAGTATGAGCAGCAGCAGCAGCATGGGGAGCACCTCCCATACCAGCCTCATTTGAGAATAATCCTCTTTTTAATCCGTTTGAAATTGTAATACCTATAGCACCGCCAAAAATTGCACTAGGTTTAAATGCTTGTATAAATATATTTTGAAATACTGAAGGCACTGAAGGTAAATTAGTGAAGAATATAAAAAGTCCCATTAATATATAAGGTATTGCCATAATAGGGACTATAAATACGCATGCATGTGTTATAGTGTCTCTTTTTTTACTGAATAATATTAATGCTGTAATAATTGTTAAAATAACAGCAGTAATTATTACAGACACATTATATTTTGATAAAGCATTTGATATAGTATTCGCTTGAACTCCGTTAAAAGTAGTATAAGTAAATATCATACATAAAGCAAATAGCATTGCAAGCAGAGGTTTTTTTAATTTACTTTTTATATAGAAAGAAGCTCCTCCTATAAACTTACCCATAGAATCTTTTTCTTTATATAATTGTGCGAGTGTACTTTCAGAAAAAGCTAAACTTCCTCCCAAAAGAGCCATAATCCACATCCAAAATAAAGCTCCCGGTCCGCCCGTAGAAACAGCACCCATAACACCAGTAATGTTTCCAGTACCTACTCTTGAAGCAGTACTTATACAAAAGCTTACAAACCCTGAAACTCCATCGCCTTTTTCATGTTTTGAAAATAGAAGTTTTAGAGCATGTATAGAGTGCGAAATTTGTATTCCTTTTAATATAATAGTAAAAAATACAGCTACCACAAAAAATACTGCTAAAAGCAAATATCCATACATAATATTATTTGTGTTTGTTATAATAGAATTAATAATATTCATATGCATAACCTCTTAAAAAATCATAAACATTATATTTTGAAAAATTACTAATTGTAGAATTATACAATAATATATATTATTTTTATAATTTTGTCAAAATAACTTTTTTATTTTAATATTTGTGTGGACTTGTTAATTTCATTATATTTTTGTTTAACTTACTGTGCGTTTAATATATTACAATTATTATAAACAAAATTGTTATATATAATTTTATTTATATGTATTTTAATATTATAATTTTGACAATATCTTTTATTAAAAAAAAGAAAATATAAAAGTAATTTTTGACAAAATTTTTAATTTTTAGTATATTATACTAATTATATTATTGGAGTCTTTATATGCCTATATTTGATAAATTACTTCATTCTAGTATAAGAAATAAACTTTCTCAAAAAATATATAAAGATTTACAACAGAATTCTATTGAAGCTAAAAATACAGAATATACAAACTATATACCGATAAAATATGAGTCATCAGAAAAAATAAATTATATATGTTCTATAAAAGATGGAATTGTTTATTCTGATTGGGGATTTATATTTACAAAAGAAGGTAAATTTATAAAGGATAGTTTGCCGAATCATATTTTTGATCATCTTAGTGCTTTAGCAGGAAGATTTTTATTTTTTAAATTTAGAAGAAAAATGAAAATTAAAGGAAATGTTTTTGTGTTAAAATCTCAGTGGCAAAACTATTATGGACATTGGATTCATGATATATTAGCAAGATTATTTTTGTTACAAGATTCAGGATTATTTGATAGGATAGATACTTTCATTATAAGTCAAGGATGTAAAGCTAAATTTTATAGAGAAAGTATTGAAATATTTGGAATAAAAAATATTTTAAACGTACCTGATGAAAAAAAGATAGAATGTGAGAATTTATTTTTTAGTTCATTTCCTAGTATACTTCCATCAAAGCCTTTAAAATGGGAATGTGATAAGTTTTTGGAACTTACTAAAAATTTATTACAAAAATGTACTATTAATTTTTATGATAAAATATACATAAGCCGCAGAAAAGTGAAAACAAGAAACATACTTAATGAAAAAGAATTAATTGATATACTTATTAATTTAGGATACAATATTATTTATCCTGAAGATTATTCTGTAGCGGAACAATTTTGTTTGTTTAATAAAGCTAAAAAAATAATATCTGTTTTGGGAAGCGGATTAACTAATATAGTATGTTGTACTACAGAGACTTCTGTGCTTGGAATAGTAACAGATGTACGATATGAAGATTGTCATAGAAATATATGTGATACAATAGGTATGAAATATTATGAATATGTAGAAAATAATCCTAAAAATATACATTATTTTTATAATATTAAAAATAGAGATAAGTTTAATTTTAGTATAGATTTAGATAACTTTAAAAAAGTTCTTAATGATTTTGAGAATGACATTTAAGTTATAATATTAAAAAGAAAAATAAAAAATTATTTAAAATCCCCGCCCTTTATTCTTTATTATTATATTTAAAATTATAGCTTCATCTATATTTAAAACTTAAATTATAAAAGCACGCCCGCCCAATCTTAATTAGATTTAAAAGCTATTTACCGCACGGTGAGCGAATTTTTTAATATAACAAGAATTGAATTTTTAATTTGATTATATTTTTTGTTTGGCTTACCGTGCGTTGTGAACTTTTTAAATTAAAAATCCGCTTGGGTGGGTACTATAAATTCTAATACAACAATAAAGAAATAGGAAACATAAATTGCAGATAAAATTAAAAGTATAAATGGCGGGGAATTAGAAAAAAGTTAAAAAAATAAAAGCCCCTTATAACTTTAAGAGGCTTTCTATTTACAACTTATTTATAATTATTCTTCTATGCTCAAATGAAGCTCTTCTAATTGCTCAGCATCAACAGTAGAAGGACAGCTGCTCATCAAACATTGTCCCTTCTGAGTTTTAGGGAATGCTATAACTTCTCTTATGCTATCTTGTTTTTGAAGCAGCATAATCACTCTGTCTATACCAAAAGCCATACCGCACATAGGAGGAGCACCATATTTTAAAGCATCAAGTAAGAAACCAAATCTTATTTTAGCTTTCTCTTCATCTATGCCTAAAAGTTTGAATATAGTAGCTTGTACTTTGCTGTCATATATACGCTGACCGCCTCCGCCTATTTCGTTGCCGTTTAATACTAAGTCATAAGTATCACTTCTTACTTTTAAAGGCTCGCTTTCAAGTATAGCAACATCTTCAGGTACAGGAGCAGTGAATGGGTGGTGAGTAGCTGATATTCTCTTTTCTTTGTAATCGTATTCAAATAATGGAAACTCTACTACCCATAAGAAGTTTAATTTATCTTTATCTATTAAGTTTAATTTCTCAGCAGCTCTTAATCTTAAATTACCTAAAGCATCGAATGTAACTTTTGGAGTGTCAGCAACAAAGAAGAGTAAATCACCTTTTTCTGCTTTTGTAACTTCTAATATTTTCTTTTGATTTTCCTCAGAGAAGAATTTAACGATGTTAGACTCAAGTCCTTTATCAGTAACTCTCATCCAAGCAAGACCCTTAGCACCAAATATACCAACATATTTAGTAAAGTCATCAATATCTTTTCTGCTTAATTTCTCTCCGCCTTTAGCATTCAAACATCTTATTATAAATTTATTGTCTAAAGCATTTTTAAATACGGCAAAATCACAGCCTCTAACAGCATCTTCAACATTAATAAGTTTTAATTCAAATCTAGTATCAGGCTTATCGCTTCCATACATTTCCATAGCATCATAATAATTTAATCTAGGGAAAGGAGTAGGCAAATCAATATCATAAACATCTTTAACAATATTAGCAGTAACACTTTCCATAATAGATAAAAACTCATCAGTATTAAGGAAAGAAGTTTCAATATCAACTTGAGTAAATTCAGGCTGTCTGTCTGCTCTTAAATCTTCATCGCGGAAACATTTAGCAACTTGATAATATCTCTCAAAACCGCCAATCATAAGTATTTGTTTGAATATTTGAGGTGACTGAGGCAATGCATAAAAATCTCCAGCATTTAATCTTGAAGGAACAAGAAAATCCCTAGCACCTTCAGGAGTGCTTTTGTTTAATATAGGAGTTTCAACATCTATAAAACCATTATCAGCTAAATGTTTTCTAAAAGCATTAGTTATCTGAAATCTTTTATATAAATTGTTGAATACAGTAGGTCTTCTTAAATCTAAGTATCTGTATTTTAATCTTATATCTTCACCAGTATCAATATCATCTTCAAGTAAGAAAGGAGGTGTTTCAGAAGTATTAAGAAGATCCATTTTTTCAACCATAACTTCAATTTCACCAGTAGGAATTTTAGGGTTAATCATATCTTCGCTTCTTGCTCTTACTTTACCTTCTATACTTATAACATATTCGCTTCTTAAATCCTGAGCGTCATTATGTGCTTCTTTACTTATTTCAGGATTAAATACTATTTGTACAAATCCAGTTCTATCTCTCAAATCTACAAATATTACTCCGCCATGATCTCTTCTTCTTAAAACCCAACCAGCTAGTTTTACTTCTTTGCCGATATCGTCTTTTGTTAATATTCCATTATAGGCACTTTTAAAACGCATATTAATTCCTCTTTTTTTATTGATTATTTTTTATTATAAAAAATAAGATCTATTTCTTTTTGAATAAACATAATGATTATATTATAAATAGGTATAAAAATCAATTACTTTTCTTAAATGGTATTGTTTAGGAGCCATACATATTGCACGTTTTTTTAGTTTAAAAAAGTAGGTATTCCTTATAATTTAATTAACTAAAATAAAACAAAAGGAATACCTATGAAAGAATATACTTCAAATCAAAGAAAAAAGATAGTTATAAAAATTAATAAAGTTAAGAATAAAGAAATATTAGCTTTAAAATATAAGATTAGTATTAGAACATATTACTATTGGAAAAGACAATTAGAAATTTGTTCTATTATAAACCCTAAATCTACTAAACCTAAAACTAATAAAAATAAATTGAAAGATAAAAAGATTATTAAAAGAATAATTGAGATAAGAAAATTATACGGTTATGGTAAATTAAAAATAAAAAAACAATTAGAGTTAGAAGACATTAAAGTAGGAACAACAGCAATAGAAACTGTTCTAAAAGAACATAATTTGTATAGGAGCAAAAAGAAAAAAAATTAAGAGGAAGCATAAAGGAAAACATGCAATTTATATCAAGGAAGCAGGAGAAAATGTACAAATAGATGTCAAATATGCTTTTTTTGGTGAAATACGTTATTATCAGTTTACTGCTGTAGATGTAGCTACTAGAATGAGCTTTAGATATTTATACGATGAAAAAAGTCCATACAGTACCATTGATTTTATGAAACGGCTTATAGATTATTTTCCTTTTAGAATACATTGTATTCAAACAGACAATGGTATAGAATATACTTATCGCTGTATTAATACCTCTAAAATAAATATTTTTGATGAATACTGCTTAAAAAATAAATTAGAGAGGAGATATATTCCTATAGCAACACCAAGATACAATGGTGTAGTAGAAAGAGTACACGGTATAGACGAAAGAGAATTTTATTCACGATTAAATAAAAATATAACTGTAGAATTATTAAGAGAAAAATTAAAAGAATATACACATTTTTATAACAATCAAAGATTGATTTCTTCGTTATTGTATATTACAATCAAAGAAAGAATCAAAAATATTATAGCAAGTAAAAGTACAATATCTATGGCTCCATGACATAATTTTATCAACTAGCATTTCTGTTATAGTTTACATAATTACATATGTATTTGCTAATGAAATAACTTATATTTTTAATAGAGATAATGTTGAAAAATTACAAAGAATATCTGTTAATGGACTTCGCATATATTTTACAGCTTTTATATTTGTTGGATATAATATTGTTACTTGTGTATATTTCTCTGCTAAGGATAAAGCCAAGCCCGCATTTATAATATCTATATTAAGAGGTTTTGTATTCATAATGCCTTCAATATTTATTTTATCAAGTGTTTTTAATATGACAGGAGTATGGCTATCTTTTCCATCGGCAGAGATTTTGACTAGTATTTTTTCTTTTGTATTTTTTCTTAATAAGAATAAATCTTATAATTGACAAGGGTTGTTTTTATAGTATAATGCTATAAAGTAATGGATATACATATGCAAACAAACAAACATTTCTATACAATCTCAAGTTTTACTCTCTTAAACAAATTTATACTTGTTGCAAAAAATATTTTGTTAAATCTAAATATAACCTTTATTATATTCTGTGGGAGTAATTTATGAAAAAGAAATATTTATTATTAAAAATATATCTTTCATTATTAATACTTTGTATTATAACTTTAATAGTTTTTTCGCTATTAGGGAAAAAAACAAGAGTAGGTTATATATCTGAATTTAAATTTGATGAATTACATATTAATAGAACTTTAGAAATTAATAATTTAGAAAATATAAAAAATAATTTTTACAAAGATAATGTACTTGATGATAAAGCTATAACAGAATATATATACACAAATAAATCTATAACCAAATATAGTTATGGATTTAAAATGCAATATTATGATAAAATTTTTAGACATAGTGATATATACAACGTATATCCTGATCTTAAAAAGTTATTGAAGATAATGATTTTTATAGAAAATATATATATGAGTTCAGATGGAAGTCCTTTTGGCTATTTAATATCTACTAAAATAATAGATTTTGAAAAGATTGATAATGTAAATTATATTCTAAAAATGAAAACTAATTTAGTATCACAATTTATAATATTCAATTTGTTAATCATTTTTTTGCTTTTATTTACAAAATATTATTTTATTTATGAAAATAATATTAATGTATATCAATACAAAATTAATCTTAATAAGAAAGATTATTTATTCATATTAGTTACATTTTTTTCTATATTGTCAATATTTTTATTACAATTATATATATATTTTCCAGGATATTTTAAAGGTTGGGATAATATAGATATAATTATATCTGGATATAATAATAAGTACTGGAATGGACATCCTGTATTTAATCAAGTAACTTTATCTTTTTTATATAATTTATTTGGATATAGTCCTTCATATTTTTTCATTATAAATTTAATATGTTGGTATTTAGGATTATTTATCATCATAATATCCTTATATCTAAAATATAAAAATATATTTTTCTATTTTTTAATATTAATATCTTTCATTGGCAATATATGGTTTGCTAATAACTATCAAATAAAAGATATTACAGCAGTAAATTATTTTTGGTTATCAGCCTCAATTATATTATTTTATTTATTAATACCAATTAAAAATAATTTTATTATATTAATAGTTGGATTATTTATATTAATTCTATCTATGATTTCAAGACATAATATGATAGTTACTGTTTATCCTTTATTTATATTAGTTACATTTATCATCTTGAATAAGAAAAAAATTACTAACATAAGATCATATATATTGATGTTTTTTAATTTGATGTTGATATTTGCTATATTATTAGTATTAATATTTAAGTATCAACCTACTTTATGGATAAAAAGTTCTTCATTGTATTCAGGATTTACACAACATTTATATTATTTACCAATATCAGCATGTGCCGCATTGTCAAATGATGAAGATGTTATACCAAAACAATGGTATAGAGAAGGAATAGATTTTGATTATATTAAAGAATTTTATTTAAAAAATAGCATTAATGCTGATGCTTTTGGTTGGGGTGGTGTATCAACAGTATTTATTAACGATATATCCCAAAATGAAGTACAAAAAGTATTTTTTAAAGCTATATTTAAACATCCTATTAGTTGGTTAAAACATATAACTAATTTTGGAAAACATATATTACTTTTAAAAAATAATTTTAGAATGAATTTTAATGAATACTCTAATTTCTATTCTGATCGTTTAAATCAAGCAGGAATTCAGAGTTATATAAGAAAAATTTCTAACTTAAATATAACATTATTTACATTCTTTTATAAATATTTAATAGATATCAATCTATATATATTTTTATTTTTAGATTTATTAATATTTATTATATTATTATGTTTGATTATCATCAATAAAAATTACATAAAAAACTATATTTTTATTTTTTGTATGTCCATTTGTATTTCATCTATAATGACAGCATTAATAGTTATAATATTTAGCCCAGTAATTAATTTAAGATATATATATATTATAGTTCCAATTTCTATAATGTCTTTAATATCATTTATTACATTTATTAATGATATAGGTGGATTCAAAAAATTCTTCACAGAATTGAAATTTATTAAATCATTTGGAAATAAAAAATGAAAATATCAGCTATAATACCTTGTTATAACGAGGAAATTACAATAAAACAAGTTATAGAAGATATAAAAAAATATTCACCTGAATGTGAGATTTACGTATTTGATAATAATTCTACAGATAATTCATATGATATAGCAAAAGAAACTGGGGTTATAGTAAAGAAAGTTATGTATCAAGGTAAAGGTGAAGTAGTAAGGCAAGCTTTTTCTATTGTTGATAGCGACATTTATATACTTATAGATGGTGATAATGAATGCGATGCTTCTGCTATTCCAAGATTAGTTAATTATTTGATTGATTATGATATGGATATGGTTACAGTGGTTCGTAAAGCTGGTAAATATAGAAAAGGTCATTCTTTTGGTAATAAAATGCTTACTGGTTTTGCTAAATTTTTATTTGGCAATAATGTTAATGATATATTAAGCGGATACAGAGTTTTTTCACGCCAATTTGTAAAAACCTTTCCTTGTACTTCTAGAGGTTTTGAAATAGAAGCAGAGCTTACAATTTTTGCTATGCAGATGCGTTTGCAGATAGGAGAGTTAGAAGCAGAGTATAAAAGCAGACCAGAAGGTTCTTTTTCTAAACTTAATACTTTCAGAGATGGTTTTAGAATATTAGGCCTTATGATTTATCTTCTTATGACAGAAAAGCCAATAGTATTTTGGTGGATAATAGCTGCTATATTTGCTTTATTTGGCTTTTATTACGGTACTCCTGTAATAATATCATTTATAAAAGTTGGTTTTGTATCTATTGCTACATCAGTGCTTGCTACAGGTTTTATATTATTGTCTGGTATAAGTATTATTACAGGATTAATAATGAATGCTATAAGAAAAGTAATATCAGAAAATAGAAGATTTAAATATAATTCAATAAAATGAAATAAGGGATAAAACTTAATGATTAAATTTTACCCCTTATTTATATTATTACAAATTATATATTACATATCTACAACTAAATTTTATTTTATATAATCTCCTGATAAAAAATATTGTTTTATATAGTAAAGTCAATAAAAATATGTTTTACAATAGTTTATACTTGTTAATATAGTTTTATAGTGTATAATGAGAAAAATGAAAAAGAAAATAGAATTACAAACTACAACTCTTTGGGATTATCCTTCCCAGCAATATTTAAAAAGTGAGGAAGAAAAACATAAACATTATATAGGAGCAACACCTTCATATATAATATGGAATTTATTAAATAGATACACAAAAGAAAAAGATTTGGTAGTAGACCCCATGGCTGGAAGCGGTACAACTGTTGATGTGGCAAGAGAATTAGGCAGAAGAGCTTTGGGTTATGACATTAATCCAAAAGCATTAGAAAGAAAAAATATTTTTAGAGCCGATGCTAGAAAGATACCTATAGAAGATGAAAAAGTTGATTTTGTATTTATAGACCCTCCTTATAGCACGCATATAAATTATTCTAATGAAAAAAATTGTATAGGTAAATTAACAGCAAAAACAGATGAGTATTATAATGCTATGGAGAAAGTGATATCTGAAATATTTAGAATAATGAAAAAAGATAGGTATATGGCTTTATATGTTTCAGATTCTTATGAGAAAGATTATCCATTTATGCCTATAGGTTTTAAGCTGTTTGAGATTATGAGTAAATATTTTATGCCTATAGATATAGTTTCTGTTGTGAGGCATAATAAAAGTTTAAATAAGGGTAATTATCATTTATCTGCTATAGAATATAATTATTATTTAAGAGGTTTTAATTATCTTTTTATAATGTACAAAAAAGGAAATAAAACCATAGATAAAAATGGAAAAGTTCATTTAAGAAATTTGTGAAATCAATATTTTTATGAAATGTTTTATTAGAAAATAAAAGGACAGCTTTTATTAAGCTATCCTTTTTATATTATTTGTAAAAGGTCTTATTACCAAATCATTAAAGTAGACCCCCAAGTAAATCCGCCGCCGAATCCTGTAAGAAGAACTAAATCACCATCATTAATTTTATTGTTATCCAAAGCATCAGTTAGAGCTAATCCTATACTTGTTGAAGAAGAGTTTCCAAATTTATTTAATATCACACTTACCTTTTCCATAGGAAGTCCTATTCTTTTAGCAACAGCCTGCATAATTCTTAAATTAGCCTGATGCGGTACAAAATATTTAACATCAGTTAATTTCTTTCCAGTAGATTCTAAAACTTTATCTATACTATTAGAAAACTCAGTAACAGCTCTCTTAAAAGTTTCAGAACCTTCCATATATATTTTATACTCGGGAGCATCTACATTGTCTGCTTTTATAGGGCAAGCACTTCCGCCGTTAAGTACAATACTCATATCAGGCTCACTTTGCATATGCATGCCTATTATTCCTTTTCCGTCTTCTCTTGTTGTTATTAATGAAGCAGTAGCAGCATCTCCAAAAAGAATAGCAGTTCCTCTATCTTTCCAGTTAATATCTTTAGTAAGTTTTTCACTACAAACTATAAGTATATTTTTACATTGTCCGCTTTCTATTAATGAAGCAGCTGTGTTTAATGCATATATATATCCAGAACAAGCAGCAGATAAATCTAAAGCAAAACAATGATTAAGTCCTAATGTTTTTTGCAATTGTCCTGCCATAGATGGAAATATATAGTCTTTTGTTACAGTAGGAACTAATATAGCATCAACATCTTTTAAATCCACGCCTTTTTTCTCTAAGTTTCTAACAGCATTAAGTCCCATTTCAAAAATAGTTTCATCTGGCCTTGCCATACGTCTTGTTTCTATACCTGTACGAGTTACTATCCATTCGTTATTTGTATCTAATATGCTTTCAAAATATTTGTTGTCTAATATTTTTTCTGGTACATAATAGGCTATGTTTTTAATATACGCTCTTTTCATTGTAGGCTCCAATTTAAATATACTTTTCTAGTGTAGAATATATTTCTTTTTTTAAAAAATGATATAGTTATTAATAACTATTTTTTAGCTGAATTATTATTATTTTGATATTTACACAAAAAAGCAAAAATAAGTTATATTACTTACTTTTGCTTCTTTCGTTTAAAAATTATCGGGGTATCATTCTAACACAACAATAGCATCAGGTTCTTTAATTCTAGGCAACACTGTTTCCATAATTCTAAAAGTATGATTAAGGTCTTTTTGCTCTAAATAAGCAGTAGACATATCAACACCAATAGCCAAATCTATATATTGAGGCTCTACACATATAATAGCAGCTTTCTTACCTTTTATTGTAGGTATATTAAATAAATTATGAATCATATTAGTTATTCTTTGAGCTTCAGTCATTCCAGTGCCTTGCTGTATTCTCTGTAAGTCAAAAAATAATCCCTGACTCAAAGCTAATACTATTCTTCCAACTATTCCTTTTTCTCTAATCATATTAATAGCTTTCACAATATCAATATAAGGGTTTTCACCAGCAGACCAATCACCAATTTTTAGTTTTTGTACGCCTTTAGTGTTCAGTATTCCTGTAACTCCGACAAACTCATTGCCATAAAAAATTAATTCATCTTCTTTATTTGAAAGAGTTTGTGCTGCAAATGATGTTACAGATAAATCTAAAGGCATTTTATTTTTTTCATTATTTTCTATATCTCTCCAAAGAAGAGTAAAGTCTTGATATAATTGCGGAAGTTCCACAGA
The DNA here is from genome assembly GCF_008016535.1 of Brachyspira pilosicoli. GTDB lineage: Bacteria > Spirochaetota > Brachyspiria > Brachyspirales > Brachyspiraceae > Brachyspira > Brachyspira pilosicoli_A. Next base: position 9,496 of record NZ_SAXY01000072.1, on the reverse strand, counting down.
ATGCCTTCCAGAAGTTTTCACTATACCATCTTGAAAAACTTCTTCTCTGTCATTTCTATCATATTGCACGCTTATACTGCCAGAACCTAAAGGTCCATATATACTTAAAAATCTTCTTCCTATTAAAGTTCTGCTTGCAGTTTCTATTACTGTTTTATCTATTTTACTCCAAAAGTCGCTGTCAAAAGGCGAACCATCTCTTGCTAAAAAGTCCATATATTCTCCTTTTTTAAATTTTATTGTATACTATATTATTATAGTAATAATTATTCTTTTTTCAAACTTCCTACTGTAAGACCTGATAAATCTGGTTCTTTTATTCCCAATTCTTCCATCATCTCTTTTACTTCCATTTCTCCAGAAGCAAAATGTTCAGCCTCTTTAGGGTCTAAATGTCTTAAAAGAGCCATAAGTTCACCAACATGGGCTTTCTCTTCATCTCTAATATCAGCTAAAACTGCCTTAGCAACAGGGTCATCTGTAGCCATACAATGAGCATCATATAAATATATAGCCTCCAATTCGCCAGCTATATCCAATCTCACAGCCTGTATCAATTCTTCTTTACTAATTTTTCTTTCAACATTTGCATTAAACGGGTTTGCAAAACTAGGCATATTTTCCTCCTTTGAAATACCTAATTATATTAATACAATAAATTACTTATTAATATTAATTACTAATAATGAGTATAGTATAAAAAATTATAAAAGTCAACATATAAAACAGATATAAAAAGAAAAAATGATATATATTTACAAATATTTTTATATTAAGTATAATTTATGTTAAATTATATTATGGAGTTTTTTTATGACAGTTCAAGAAGAGTATTTTAATAATTTATCTGCTATATTAAAAACAAATTTTAATAAAAAAGGTTTTGCTTTTGATAGTTTTGCAAACAAAGAAGAGTCTAAAAAGTTTTTACTAAGTCAAATAAAAAAAGATGATGTTATAACATTCGGCGGAAGCACTAGTGTTAATCAGATAGGTATATTAGAAGATTTAAAAGGATATAAAAATTTTATAGACAGAAACAACAAAGAATTAAAAAGAGATGCAGAGATTAAGGCATTTACTGCTGATGTTTATTTATGTTCTGCTAATGCTTTAAGTAAAAATGGTGATGTTATTGCTATAGACGGAGGCGGAAATAGGGTTTCTGCTATGATTTACGGACCAAAAAAAGTTTATTTAGTTGTAGGAAGAAATAAGGTTGCCAACACTCAGCAAGATGCATTAAAGAGAGCTAAAGATTTTGCTGCTTCACAAAACTCTATAAGATTTAAAGTAAATAATCCTTGCAGTGTAGGTGATATGATATGTAATGAGAATTGCGATATAGAAGAGAGATTATGTGCTTATACTGTTATTATAAATAAATGCCATATAAAAAACAGAATACATATATTATTTATAAATGAAGAATTAGGTTTTTAATTTATTAAAAATTATAGGGCTTTAAGTTTGCTAAAAGTTTTTATTTAATCATATACTTTTTCAGTGATATTAAAAGTTCCGTAAATATTTACTTTTGTAGATTTATTAGCCTCTATAATTGTTTTATCGAATGCTTCTATATTAAAACTTACACTTCCTTCGCAGTTGCCATTTACTTCTAAAATATTTCCATTATCATAAAAATTAAGTATTATATCTCCCTTTGCTGAAACTGTTGAGATATTAGGTATAATGTATTTTGTGATATTATCCACTATTTTGTATTGACTGCTTGATTTTCTTATAATATTTTTTTTATTTACTTCTACATCTGTGTCTGTATCTATTCCTATTATTAATGATGTTGGTATTACGGATATAATATTTCCAGATTTTGAAATTTCTATTTTAAAATTTTGTAAATGCACTTCTCCTGCTGCATCAGAATATGCAATCAATGTTCCATAATATATTCCTGCATAATCATCTATGTTTTTATATTGATTATTGCTTATATTATTACTGAAAGCTAATGTTGTAAGTATTAATATAAAAATAAATATTTTTTTCATCAATTTAAATATATCAATTTAATATACTAATTTAATAAAAATAATTAAAAAATATCATTATATGCTTTTAGCCCATAAGCAGCACAAGTATTTTTTACAGCATTGTTAATAGCCCTTCCCATTACAATAGCAGCCAAACTTCCAACCGCATCAATACTCGCCTTAATATCTCCAACAGACATAGCATAAATACTATCCCCGTCTAATGTAGTGTGTACTGGCTTTATGGTTCTAGCAAAACCATTATGAGCCATAGAAGCTATTTTACCCATTTGTGTTTTTGTAAACTTAGCATTTGTTATAATAGTTCCTATTGTTGTATTTTCTACCAAATTGCTTGTAAATGATATCTCTTTATCTCTTGTTAGTTTTATTAATTCCTCTTCAGAGCTTCTAAACTTTTTTTTGTTTTCACTCAAAAGCCCCGCTAATTTTTCTCCTGTGTCATAATCAAATATATCCCCAAAAGCATTAACTGAAACAACAGCCCCAACTTTTACCCCATCAACTTCTAAAGCATAAAAACCTAATCCAGATTTCATCGCATAATCAGCACCCAATATCTTACCAACAGATGCCCCAGTCCCTGCCCCATAATTTCCCATTTTTGGATTATTATTCTGAGCATCAATACAAGCATTGTAACCCATTTCTATATCAGGACGAACCTTATAATCGCCAATACGTAAATCAAATATACAAGACTCGCAAACCAAAGGCACTTTAGTAACCCCTACATCAAAACCAATATTCCTCTCTTCAAGATACTTCATAACTCCTCCCGAAGCATCAAGCCCAAAAGCACTGCCGCCGCTTAATAGTACAGCATGTATAATTTCTGTAGTTGCAAATGGTTTTGTAAGTTCGCTTTCCCTCGAAGCAGGGCCTCCTCCGCGTACATCAAGAGAAGTATTAGCACCGCGTTCGCATATTATTACAGTGCAGCCTGTAGCAGCTTCTATATTTTGAGCGTTTCCTATTTTTATATTTTCTATATCTGTGATTTTTATTTCTTTCATTATGTTACCCTTAATTCAGTATTAGTTTATTATTAGTTATTAAACTATGCATTAAATACCTGTTTGATAATTATAACATAATTTAGTTTTTTTTCTTGATTTTAATTTTAACTATCTTATAATTAATATATAGGCAAATGGAGGTGCTTTATGAGGGTATTAGTTTACGATTCCAATCGTATTATAAGAGATAACATTACAACAATACTGCTTATGCAAGGCTATGATGTTGTTGCTGTAAAAGATAAAAGACATATACTTTCAACTTGTTCAAAAATGCCTTTCTCTATTGCCATTATAGAAACCTCGCCTTATGATGAAGAAGTCAATAATATTTTAGAAAAAATGCATGATAATAATATATATAAAAATGTTAAAGTTTTAATTTATGTATCAGAAATTATACCGGGGTTTGTTTCTAATATGTTTAAAATAGGTATAGCTGGAATATTATTTAAACCATTTAATGAAAAAGATTTTTTTAATAGATTTTCAAGCATATTGTCTAAATCTAATTTGCTTCCTAAGAGAATAAAATATACTATAATTAACAATGTAAATCATGATATAGTTTTTAGGCATGAAGAAAGTAAACAGATAGTGCGTGCTATGATATTAGGTATATCTGCGAGGGGAATAAGATTTTTAATACCAAATGAGAATATTCATCTTAATGTGGGATATAATATACCGCTTACTTATATGTCTATAGGTTCTTATAAGATGACATTTTCTCTAAATATTATAGAAGTAGTAGGCAAAGAATATATTGGATTATTTGAAAATATATCTTCTTTTGACCATAAAGTAATTTGTAAGTTTATATACGAAAAATATATAGAAAAAAATTTAGTATCTTAAGTGTCAGGATTTTTTATTATGATTAAGACTTTAACAATAGCCGGTTTTGATGGTTCAGGAGGAGCTGGCATACAGGCCGATTTAAAAGTGTTTTCTGCTTTGGGCTGTTATGGAATGTGTGTATTAACTGCATTGCCTGTACAGAATACTCAAGGGGTGAGAAGTTGTTATGAGATAGATATTAAGGCTATAGAAGAGCAGCTATATTGTATATTTGATGACATAATTCCAGATGCCATAAAAATAGGAATGCTGTTTAATAATGATATAATAAAACTTGTTGCAAACTTCTTAGAGAATAATGCTAAAAATATACCTATAATAGTTGATCCTGTTATGGTTGCTAAGAGCGGGGACAGGCTTCTTTTGGAGGATGCAGTTGAGAGCTTAAAAAAATATATTATACCGCTTTCTACAGTAATTACTCCGAATATACCAGAGGCAGAGGACATCACTAATAAAAAAATTGTTACAGATGAGGACATGATTAATGCTGCTAATGATATACTCAAAATGGGGGCAAAAAATGTAATGCTTAAGGGAGGGCATTTAGACGGAAAGCTTTCAAGAGATTTATTTATAAACTCTAAAGAGCGTGAGTTTCTTGATGCTGTTAGAATAGACACTAAAAATACTCATGGCACAGGATGCACATTATCTGCTGCTATTTGCTCTTATATTGCTCATGGAAAAACACCATTAGAATCTTGTATTTTAGCTAAGGATTATTTATTTAATGCCTTAGAGTCTGCTAAGGTTGATAGTGTTGGTAGGGGTCATGGACCTGTTAATCATTTCTATGAGCTTTGGAAATATTTAAAGTTTTAATTAGTTATTTTCTAAATCGCTTATTAATTCATAATAATACTTTTTGCCTTGAAATATATCCTGTGATAATATTTTTTGAGCATTCTCATATTTAAAAATTTCAGAGCTTTCATCAACATTATTTTCTAATATTATAGAGTTGTTAGTGACTTTATAATATTTATGATATGTGCTTATATTATTATTAATCTCTTCTTTATAAAGCAATGAAATTACAGAGTTTTTATAATTTGTAACTCCTGCATTAATAGCTATAAACATTGGTATATTTTCTGGCATTAGATTTATAGCTGGTTTGTATGCTCCATTAGTGCCGTCCCATATAAGAATTGGGCTTGGGCTATTATCTTCTAAAAAACTTCTCTTTATATTTTCATCTATAGTTGAACGCTCTACTATTGCCCTTAAATAAGGATATAAATGGTCATGTTTGAATATTATTAATGCATTTGGCGAATGTTTTAGTATAGTATCTCTAATTTTTATTATCTCTATTGATGTCATTACAGAGTTATCTATTGTTTCTAATAAATTTACTCTATCATTACCGTTAAAATAATTCATAAACTTTTTATTTTTTTCTGCTATATTAAAATCATTTTCTATATGTGAATCTGTGTGTCCCAAAATTGTAAAGCCAGATACAAATAGTGGTTGTTTCAAATTATTTATATTAGTTTCTAAGTATTTGTTTATATTTGTGATGTTTAGTCCGAATATTGAATTGCTGAAGCCTATTGATGGGTAGAAAGTTTTAAGATTGTATGTGTTTAATGCTTCTTCTAATGCTAATGTGCAGTATCCATTTTCATTTAAAAGTCCTATTAAGGTTTTATCTATTTTTTCTGATTGAGTTTTTGGATATAATGGGCTTGAAGCAGTAAGTCCTGATAATCTTGCATAAAAACTACCGTTGTTAACATTTGGTGCTATTTTTTTTGAGCTGTTTGCCCACTTTCTATATTCTCTTGGGAATGGGTCTTTATTAAATAGCTTTACAAAATGAGAATAATCATAAAAAGATTCTAAAAATATTAAAAATATATCTCTTTTGTTTTCACTATCTTGTAATAATAAATTTGATAAATCTCTTTTTTCTTCATATGTTTTTAATAAGTTTATGGAGTTTAATACCAATTCTTTATTTGGTTTTATGTTGTTCATTCTATCATAATTTATTCTATAATTGAGTGTATATATTATTCCTCTTTTATTTGCATTTCTTAAAAAATCTATGCTCCACATTTCTATTTTGTTTGGTCTTAAAAATAAAATATATGATATAGATATTATTAATAACATCATCATTATTGCATTCAATTTTTTCATCTTAAACATTTTGTATAGATTATATATAAACAAAAATAATAATATTAGCAAAGAAGAGAAATATATTATGCTTGATATTATTGTTATAATTTTCATTTGTATAGTAAGCACTGTTATAAGCGAAGAGTATAAATTAGGCATATCAGAAAATAATACAACCATATCTAACACGCTTAATGCAATAATTTCTATTACAAAAAAAGAGAAGTTCGTTATTATACAAAATAGTATTGTAAAAATTATCCTGTGATTTTTTATATGCACACAATTTGGTATATAAGACAATAAATTATAGGATATTATTATAAATAAATAAGAATATAATATATCATAAATATTTGTTTGCAATTTTAGCATTGAATATAACGGAAGAATTAATTTAGTTAATAGAAAATAAAGCAGTATATGTATTATTAAAAGAAGTATATATATTTTATAATTGTTTATTATGTTTGGTATTATATATAAATAAACTATAGGAAATATTAATATTATAAAAATAAAAAATATAAAAACTTCTTTTTTTAATTTTAATTTATACTGAATATCTATTTTATCATCAAAGTCTAAATTATTATATGATGTCAATTTATATGATAGATTTTTTTGATTGAGAACATGATCTGTATCATAATTAAAATATGGATATACCATAAATATTTTATTATTCTTAAAAAACTTATTATCGTAGTAGTTTATTTTGCAATTATAATTATTGTCAGATACTTTTTTAAAACTTGACAAATAAGCTGTTCTTTCTATATTGCAAAGAATATATAATATGCATAAAGATAAAAATATCAATGATATTAGTATAGAGTATATTATTAAGAATTTTTTATTTATTAAATTTTTTATCATATTTACAAATATTTAGTGTTCTATTATAGATTATTAATAAAGTTGTTTGTTTAGATAATAAAACATATATATTTAAAAAAAATAAAAACTATTAAATTTAAAATTACAAAAAATTACTATTATAAATTTTATTATATGGGGGGGTATATTGTTATAAGCCAATTTTTATTTAAAAAATATTAATTTTTTTTAAAAACAACATTTTTATTAATAGTATTTTAATAAATGTATTGATATTTTTATGAATGGTATTATACTATTATGAATAGTATTACTATAAATATATTTGTAAAGTTTTGAGATATGGAATACATAATAGCTACAACAATTTATTTATTAAAAGGTACATATGTTACAATAAGCCTTTATTTAATTACAGCATTATTTTCTGTGCCATTGTCTATAGTTTTAGCGGCATTGCAATTTAGTGCTCCAAAGTTTATAAAATATCTTTTTGATGTTTATACTTGGCTTTTTAGGGGAACTCCTTTAATACTTCAATTAATATTTTTCTATTATGGTATTCCGCTTATCACTAACAATAAAATAGCTTTACCGGCATTTACTTCTGCTGCTATTACTTTTATTATTAATTATGCTTCTTATCTTATAGAAATATTTAGAGCTGGTATAGAAAGTATTGATAAGGGTCAGTATGAGGCAGCTTATGCACTTAATTTGAATTATAGACAAATAATGACTAGAATTATACTTCCTCAGGCTATAAGAAAAGTATTGCCTCCTCTTTCAAATGAAGCTATTAGCTTAATAAAAGACACATCATTAGTAATAGTTCTTGGAATAGGCGATTTAATGCTTTATGCAAGACAGATTTTAACTAGAGATTTTAAGCTTATACCTTTTGTAATAGCAGGAATAATATATTTAGTATTTACATTTATTGTAGTTGCTATTTTTAGAAATTTGGAGAAGAAGTATGTCATTAGAAGCTAATTTACAATTACAAGTTATTGATTTAAAAAAGAAATATAAAGAATCTGCTGCTGTTAATGGTGTAAGTTTTACAGTAAATAGAGGGGATATAGTTTCTATTATAGGACCTTCTGGTGCTGGAAAGAGTTCGCTTCTCAGAAATATTATACAAATAGATAGACCTGATTCTGGTGAAGTTTATATAGATAATGAACCTTTATTTTCAAATAATATTACTATATCCAAAGAAGATTTTATCAAGAGAAAAGAAAAGATAGGAATGATATTTCAGCACTTTAATTTATTTCACCACAAGACTGCTTTAGAGAATATCATAGAAGCACCAATCATTGTAAAGAAGCAAGATAGAGATGAAGCAATAGAAGAGGGATTAAAGTTGCTAGATATGGTTGGTCTTAAAGATAAAAAAGACAGTTATCCAAGTGAACTTTCTGGTGGGCAAAAACAGCGTGTTGCAATAGCTAGAGCTTTAGCAATGAAGCCTGAGATACTTTTATGCGATGAGCCTACTTCTGCATTAGACCCTGAACTTATAGGGGAGGTTTTAGCTGTACTTAAGGGACTTGCTAAAGAAAAAATGACTATGATTATAGTAAGCCACGAGATTAGTTTTGTAAGAGAGCTTTCTACAAATATAGCATTTATGGATAGTGGTAAAATCATTGCTATGGATAATTCTGAAAACTTCTTCAATAATCAAAACAATGAAAGAATTAAAGAGTTTTTAAGTAAAATATTTCATAATTGATTTTTTATGTGTCATGGAGCCATAGATATTGTACTTTTACTTGCTATAATATTTTTGATTCTTTCTTTGATTGTAATATACAATAACGAAGAAATCAATCTTTGATTGTTATAAAAATGTGTATATTCTTTTAATTTTTCTCTCAATAATTCTACTGTGATATTTTTATTTAATCGTGAATAAAATTCTCTTTCGTCTATACCGTGTACTCTTTCTACTACACCGTTATATCTTGGTGTTGCTACAGGAATATATCTCCTCTCTAATTTATTTTTTAAGCAGTATTCATCAAAAATATTTATTTTAGGAGTATTAATACAGCGATAAGTATATTCCATACCATTGTACGTCTGTATAGCTTGTATCTTAAAAGGTGAAGTTTTTAAGACATATTTTAAGAAAGATAAAGCACTATAAGGTGTTTTATCCTCATAGATTTGCCTCCAACTATAACGAGCAGCTAAATCTACAGCAGTGAATTGATAAACTGTTTTTCTGCCTAATTTGATATATTTAGTGTCTATTTGAACTATTTTGCCCTCTTTTTGTATTTTAGAGACAAATTTTCGTTTATCATATCGCTTCTTTTTCTTTTTTGTTTTATATCTCCAAAGATTATTTCTTTTTAGTACATTAGACTTGTTTCAAAAGTACTTGACAAATCAATTTATAGTTTCAAAGAAGTAAGAATTATGTTAATATATTCGTAAAAAAGGATTTTATAAAAATGATTGATTGTCAAAGTGTGATTGGTTTAAAAAAACATATTTATTTCTTTTAGAAGAATTAAGAAAAGTATATAAAGGTTTTAATAATGGCAGACCAAGAAAACTTTCTTTGGAAACTATGCTTTTTATCACTTTTATATATTTTAAACAATA
>NZ_SAXY01000071.1 GCF_008016535.1 Brachyspira pilosicoli | reverse complement strand
TATTGTTTAAAATATATAAAAGTGATAAAAAGCATAGTTTCCAAAGAAAGTTTTCTTGGTCTGCCATTATTAAAACCTTTATATACTTTTCTTAATTCTTCTAAAAGAAATAAATATGTTTTTTTAAGCCAATCACACTTTGACAATCAATCATTTTTATAAAATCCTTTTTTACGAATATATTAACATAATTCTTACTTCTTTGAAACTATAAATTGATTTGTCAAGTACTTTTGAAACAAGTCTAATAGTTTCTTTGGGTAAAGACGGTTCTGTGCTTGTAACAAAAGATGAAGCTTATCTTGGAAATGCTCCTGATGGAAAATTGATAAGCTCTGTTGGGGCAGGGGATTCTATGGTAGCAGGTATAGTTTACGGCATAAGCAATAATTTAAGTATAGTTGATTCTTATAAATATGCCATAGCAAGCGGAAGTTCTACTGCATGTTCTGAAATGTTAACTACATTTGAAAATATGAAAAAATTTCTAGAAAAAGTAGAAATAAAAAAAATTAATTAAAATATAAATGGAGGGTTAAAAAATGCTTAAAGATGTTATAACTTTAGATTGTATTAATATCGACCTAAAGGGACAAACAAAATCAGAAATTATAGATGAAATGATAGATATTCTCTATAATAACGGCAAATTAAATGACAAAGAAGAGTATAAAAAAGAAATCCTCAAAAGAGAAGCACAAAGCTCAACAGGTATGGAAGAAGGAATAGCAATACCTCATGGTAAAACTAATGCAGTAAAGATTCCTACAGTTGCAATAGGTATTTCAAAAAAAGGTGTTGATTATGAATCATTAGACGGTAAGCCCTCACATTTATTTTTTATGATAGCAGCACCAGCAAATTCTAATAATTCTCATATTGAACTATTATCAAAAATAACAACACTTCTTCTTGAAGATGATATAAGAGAGGCACTTCTTAATGTAAAAAGCAAAGAGGAAGTATTAGATATATTAATAAAGAATGCTGAAAAAGATAATGAAAACTCTTCATTAAATCAAGAAACTAACAATAGCAATTCATATCAAGTATTAGCAGTAACAGCATGCCCTACAGGAATAGCACATACTTATATGGCTGCTGATGCTTTGCTTAAAAAAGGTAAAGAACTTGGCATCACTATAAAAGTAGAAACTAACGGTTCAAGCGGTGTAAAAAATGAACTTACAAAAGAAGAGATAAAAAATGCAAAAGGAATAATAGTGGCAGCTGATAAAAATGTTGCTATGGAGAGATTTGATGGAAAGAATGTTGATATAGTAGGAGTAAAAGAGGCGATAAAAGACCCTGAAAGATTAATAAATAATGCCATAAATCAAACAGCTCCTATATATCATAGCAGTGAAGACAGTGGTCAAACTTCAAATAAATTTGCTAAAAAGCCAAAAACAGGAGTATATAAACATCTAATGTCAGGGGTATCAAATATGCTTCCATTTGTTGTAGGCGGTGGTATATTGATAGCATTTTCATTTATGTTTGGTATTAATGCAAGCAACCCTAATGACCCTTCATATAATTATTTTGCTAAGCTTTTAAATGATATAGGAGGAGGAAATGCATTCTTCTTAATGGTTCCTGTAATGGCATCATTTATTGGTATGAGTATTGCTGACAGACCGGGGTTTGCTCCTGCTATGGTTGGCGGATTAATTTCTTTAAATAGCGGCGGCGGATTTTTGGGCGGTTTGATAGGCGGATTTTTAGGCGGATATATCACTCTTTTATTAAAAAAAATATTTAATAAATTACCTGAAAGTTTAGACGGAATTAAACCTGTTTTATTATATCCTTTATTTGGCATATTTATTACAGGTGCTATAATGTATTTATTTATAGTTAATCCAATAGCTGCAATTAATACAGGAATATCAAATTTCTTAAAAAACTTAGGAACAGGAAACTTGATATTATTAGGAGCTTTGCTTGGTGCTATGATGTCTACTGATATGGGAGGCCCTATAAACAAGGCTGCTTTCACATTTGGTATAGCAATGATAGCTTCTGGTCAATATGCTCCTCATGCTGCAGTTATGGCTGGAGGTATGGTTCCGCCTTTAGGTATAGCATTAGCTACTACAATATTTAAAAATAAATTCTCTGCTGATGAAAGAGATGCTGGAAAAACTTGTTATGTTATGGGGCTTTCATTTATTACAGAAGGAGCTATACCTTTTGCCGCATCAGACCCTATAAGAGTTATTCCTTCTTGTATGATTGGTGCTGCAATTTCTGGAGCTTTATCTATGGCTTTTCATATAGAATTAAGAGCTCCTCACGGCGGTATATTTGTTTTGCCTATAGTAAATAATCCTGTAATGTATTTGCTTGCTATAGTGATAGGTTCTGTAGTTACAGCAGTTCTTCTTGGATTTATTAAAAAGACTGTTAATGATTAATAATTAAATAAATAATATATAAAAAGAAGTATAGTATTATTTTTTACTATACTTCTTTTTTTAAACTTAATTTCTAATTTGCTTTTTTAGCTCACTCTATCAGTTTTCATTTTATATACTTTGTCAGCTATATTGAGCGTAGAGAGTCTATGCGATACCAAAACAACAGTTCTATCTTTGCTATTATCTTTTACAGATTTTAATATAACTGCTTCGTTCAAACTGTCAAGATTGCTTGTAGGCTCATCAAGAAGTATAAAACTTGCTTTGTGTAAGAAACTTCTAGCTATGCCAATTCGTTGTTTTTCTCCGCCTGATAAAGTGTCCCCAAGCTCCCCTACATTAGTATCATACCCATTTGAAAGGCTCATTATAAAGTCATGCAATGATGCTTTTTTGCATGCTTCAATAACTTCTTCTCTTGTAGCATTTTTATCTGCTATTTTTATATTGTTTTCTATAGTGTCTTTAAATATTGAAGTCTCTTGCGTTACATAGCTTTCAATATCTCTTAAACTATCGGTGTTAATATCTTTTATGTTAGTGCTAGATATTTTTAGGCTTCCTTTTTTTATGTCCCAAAAACGCATAAAAAGTTTAAGCAGTGTAGATTTTCCGCTTCCGCTCTTTCCGCTTATGCCTATTATCTTATTAGGCTCTATCTCTAAATTGTAATCGTTTAATATCTCTTCGCCTTCATAATCAAAACATACATTTTCGCATTCAAGCCCATTAAACTCTATATCTTTCTCTCCGTCATAAACTTCTTCTACAATAGGTTTTTCTGCAAGTAAATTAAGTACCCTCTCACCACTTGCTAATGTCATAAATAAATTATTTGATAAATTACTCAATGCTATCACAGGTCCGAAAGAACTTGCCGTTGCTATAGTAGGTATTAATATGTTAGAGAAATTTTTGTCTTTTGATATTAATACACTCACAACAAGAATAGCTAATGTAAATAGTGACACTGCTGAAGTAGTAAGTCCTGATATTATGCCTTCATATTTTTTTAGTTTTTTATTTAAATCCATTAACTCATCAGTTTTATTTTCTATTATTTGTATTCTCTTTTCGCCGTAGCCAAATTGAAGTATCTCTTTTATACCCCATAAACTGTCAAGAAAGTAGCTATTTAATTTACCAAAATTATTTCTGTATTCCATTCCGTCATTTTTTCCAAACTTTGATGAAAAATAAGGAATTATAAAACCTATAGTAAAATATCCAAGTAAAGCAATAGCACCTAACACAATATTAAAGCTTCCTATAAATATTGTCATTATTATTGAAGTTAATACGCCTATAGCTATAGGTGAAATTGTATGGGCATAAAACACTTCAAGAAGTTCAATGTCGCTTGTGATGAGTGCTATTAGATTTCCTTTATCTCTTCCTTCAAGTTTTGCAGGAGATAATTTTCTTAGAGCCTTAAAAACTTTATCTCTAATCAATGCAAGCAATTTAAAAGCTATAAAGTGATTGCTTAGCTGTTCAACATAGTGAAGCAATCCTCTTAAAGCTGCAAGCACAAAAACAGTAATGAATATTGTTTTTATTGTAAAGAAATTATTTAAACCCAAAAAAGTTAATATGGCATATCCGCCTAATATTGTTATAGATATAGCACACAAGAATCCCAAGACTCCTGTAGTTATTGCCAATATCATAACATGCATAAGCGGAGCAATTAGTCCGATTAATTGTGCCATAATTTTAATACCGCTTCTTCGCATCGTGTAAACTCCAATTTATTGTTTTTATTAAGTAATTTGTTAATTGTTTTTATTGTTCTTTTTCCCGCCTTCGCACCCACAGGCACTTCCTTCGGTCGCTGTGCGGACTTCGTCAAAGAACCAAAAAGTGCAAATTATATTAAATTATATTAGCTATATTTTGTATAATATGAGTTTTTAATATATGTAAATATCAACCTCTTAACATATAGTCTTTTTGCTTCTTTGGGTCACCAAAAGAAGTGGGGTGCGGGGCAAAGCCCTGCAAATATTTAAAAAACTGATTTTAAGAAAAAATAAGATTTTTAGTATATAAATATTATATAGCTATGCTTAAACTCTCTCCTTTTGTTATGCTCTCTAAATTTGTTTGCTCATTAAATATTCTCGCATACTCTCCATTTATACTCATCAATTCATTATGCGTGCCTTCTTCCTCTATAACGCCGTCTTTTAAAAAATATATCCTATCTGAAGGTATGCAGTTATAAAGCCTATGAGATATTAATATAACTGTCTTCTCTCTAGCAATATCTCTTATAATCTCCATAATGCTCTCCTCACTTTCAACATCAACATTAGAAGTAGCCTCATCAAATATATATATATCAGCATTAAAAAGTATAGCCCTCGCTAATGCTAATCTCTGTTTTTGTCCTCCCGATAGGTTGGAAGCTTTCTCCATTATCTTTGTATTAAGTCCGTCTTCAGTTTGTAGAAAATCATAAAGCTCCACTTTTTTTAATGCTTCATTCATCTTTCTTTCTGTGATAGTGCTTCCTGCCATTTTTAAATTGTCATATACAGTGCCTTCAAATAAATAACTGTTATGATCAACTACCACTATTTTTTTATATAAATCATCTTTGTCTATTGTAGATAGTTCAATATCACCTATTTTTATAGAGCCTTTATAATTTTCATTTTTTAAAGATATTAGCCCTGCAATTGTGCTTTTTCCAGAACCAGAAACTCCCACTATAGAAACAAATGATTTTTCTTTAATATTGAGATTTATATTTTTTAATATGGTTTTATCTTCGTTGTATGCAAAACTTACATTGTTAAAACTAATTTCTTCATTGTCTTTATTTATTTTGTTTACTCTGTTTTTGTCTTCAGGCATATCTAGTATTTCAAACATCTTATCGCTTGCAGATATTCCATTCATAGCTATGTGGAAAAATGAACCCAAAAGCCTTAAAGGAATAAAGAACTCTGCAGAAAGCATTATTATAGTGAATGTACCTGCAAGGTTAATATTTCCTTTCATATATTCAAGTATAGATACTATTACACCCAAAGCAGCTCCGCCATATGCAATTATGTCCATTATAGTTGTGGAGTTTAATTGCATAAATAATAAATTCATTGTAGCAATTCTAAATTTTTCTGCTTCAATATTCATCTCTTCATTTTTCTTTTCATCAGCCTTATATATTTTTAAAGTGGTAAGCCCCTGAACATCCTCTAAAAATATCTCTCCCAAATCACTATAGCTTCCCCAATATTTTTTTAATATCTTTTTAGCAATTTTTACTATAGCAATAATTGATAAAGGTATAAGAGGTACACATATTAAAAGTATAAAAGCAGATTTTACACTTATAGCAGAAAGCACGCAAAAAAGAACAATAGGAGCTATCATACTATAAAAAAATTGCGGCAAATAACGTCCAAAATAAGTTTCTAATTGATCAACTCCTTCCATAGATATTTGAATTATTTCGCTTGTTGAAAATTTTTCTTTGTATCTGCTTCCAAGTGTGAGAAGTTTTAAGTACATTTTTTCTCTTAAAGTTTGTTTCACCCTCCCAGAAGCATGATACGACATATTTGCTATTAAAATATTAAATCTAAATCTTAAAACTATTATAACAAAAATAGCAATGCATAATGTTATAATATCTTCTTTGGTTATATTTTTTTGATATGCTTTTTGTATAATATCTGCCATAAAAAATATTGCAGCTATATTGAGAGCTAAATTTGCAAGCTGTATTATTACATGCCAAGCTATATATTTTTTAGCTTCTCCCATCAAAGCTATAAGCCTTTTATTTATCATAAACTTTCCTTTATATATTTAAATTATTATTAATAAATGCTTCTTTTTATTATTTCTTTTATACCAGAACTGTCATAATCTTCTCTACTCATAGCACTTATTATAAATGACAATATTATATCTATAAATTTTTCAGCACTAAAACTTTCATTGAATGCATCTTTTCTCACATTTTCATCATTCATAAGATTTTTATATAACCCCTCTCTAATATGTGTTTTTATATTGTTCATCATACCAATAGCTTTAGTTTTATTTTTTCCAAATAGTATAGTAGAATGCATCAAGAAAAAATTTGGATATTCTTTATTTCCTTTTTCAATACTCTCAAAAATTGTATCTATCACTTCTATAAAACTATCCGATTGTATACAAATATTTGAAGGGTGAAATATATCAAGCCATATGCTTCCTATTATAGCTATAGTTAAATCTTCTTTTGAATTAAAATAATTGTATATAGAACCAATAGCTATATTACAGCTTTCTGCTATTGTTCTTATATTGATTGAATTAAAACCTTTCCTTTTTATAAGTTCTCTGCTTATATTAAGTATTTGTTCTTTTGAAGTTATATTTTTATTCATAATATTTACTTCCTTAAAATAGTATGTATAACTAATTATTAAAAAATATAGTATCTCACCCCTATACTTATTCTTCCAAAACCAACCATATTTAATTTTTTTGGATAACCAAGTTTTGCTCCATTATAAACATCATGAAGCCCGCCTCCAAACTCTAAAACCATTCCTACATGTCTGCTTACATTTACATTAAAACCAGCTCCCCCCCAACTTCCCAGCAAAAAGGCTCTGCAAATAAAAATTTATGACTAGTATTAGCATTAAATGATATGAACCCAAAACTTGCAAAAGCAAATGCATACCTAGCTATACTTACTTCTCCTGTATACACATCTTTGCTTCCAAAAGTAATTTTTTGCATCAAACCTAATTGATACATGTCAGGATTATCATCATATATCTTTGAGCCTACTATAGAAGTATAACTTTTCATCTCAAAATTATTATACTTAAATAGTTTAAAACCAAACTCTATATTAACGCTTGTTTTTATTGTGTCAGCACTGCTGTATAAGCCTATAGAAAAAAATCTATTATCAATTCCAGATAAAACTCTATTTTTTTTATCTTCCTCCTCTGTATAAGCAATATCAAAAAAACTTAAAGTTAAAATATTTATTATAGCAATATATCTATACACTTTCATAATACAACCTGTTTTCTATTCATCAAATTCAATATTTGTGTTTTCTTTATATTCTTTTATAGTCTTTATACATACAAAAAAATAAAAATATTTTATTGTAAGTAATATAATTAACGCAATTCTTGCATGCAGATTATTTACAAATATAAAAGCAATTATGAGCATAATAGTTACAGGTATAATTATACTAAGTTTAGATTTTAATGTCATAGCTTTTGATTTAACAAAGCTCTCTAAATGTTTTTTATAAAGTTTTGTTGATATAAACCAATTATGAAACTTTTGATAGCCTTTGGCAAAGAAAAAAGCAGCAAGCAAAAGAAACGGTGCAGTTGGAAGTATTGGCACTGCTACTCCTATTATTCCAAGCCCCATAAACAAAAAAGCTAAAACTATATATAATATTCTCATAACAAATAAAGTATTCCTAATAACTCATAGTGAACAATGTTCATTATAAACCAATAACAATTTTTAGTCAATAAAAAATATGAACTTTATAGGGTTTTTTCATAATTTAAATTTCTGTCCATTGCATATTCTAATAAATAGCCATTTTCGTATATACCTTTACTCATTTTTATGTATTTAATATAGTTTTCATTATCTTCCATTTTGAAATAATACTGAGATAACCAAACATAAGCTAAATACTTCTGATATTTTTCTTTAGCATTCATTAGTGCCTTGTTAAAATATTGAAAAGCCTTTTTGTTGCTTCCACCAGCTATTGCAGGTGCATGCATATATCCTACTCCTGTACCTAGAAGAGCAAAAAAGTTTTTATCATCTTTCTCTAATATATTTTTATAAATATCTTTGCTCTTTGAACCGAAAGAAATTTTCTCTGGAACATTGCAGTAATACATTATATAATTCATTAACTCTGATACACTGATTAAATAATCAATATCATCAGACTTTTCATAATCCTCATTTTTATTAATTGCCTCTTTCAAATAATTATATTTTTCTTTTTCATCTTTTATTGTTTTGGATTGTATCAAGGAATATAAGTTTTTATATGTTTGAGAGGAATTATCTTCTATATTTTTTATATCGTAGTCTGAAGAATAATAACTATTATAAAAATCATTAATTTCTTCAGAATTATATGAATATATTGATGAGCAGAATATTACTAAAAATAAAATTATATATTTCATAGATTACAGCTCCTATTTATCAGTATGACTGAACAATGTTCATTTTACCTTAAAATATATTTTTGTCAATTAAAAATTTTATAGACTAAATATAATTATTACTTTATAATATAAGAAAAAAATAAAGGTTTTGTATAATGAGAATATTAATTATAGGCTCCGGCGGAAGGGAACATGCTATAGCATTTAGTTTATTAAAGAATGAAAAAGTAGAGAAGATATATTGTTCGGATGGGAATGCGGGCACTTTTTATGAAAACAAATGCGAGAATATAAAATTAAATGGAATTGAAGAGTTTGTTAGTTTTGCAAAAGAGAAAAGTATTAATTTAACTATAGTAGGAAGCGAAGAGCTTCTTGTTGCTGGCATAGTAGATATATTTGAAAAGAACAATTTAAAAATATTTGGACCTAATAAAAAAGGAGCTATGCTTGAAGGCTCTAAGGCTTATGCTAAAGAGTTTATGAAAAAATACGGCATTAAAACAGCTCAGTACAAAACATTTAATGATTATAATAAAGCAAAAGAATATTTAAATACTGTTAACTATCCTCTTGTTATAAAGGCGAGCGGACTTGCTTTGGGTAAGGGTGTAATTATATGTAAAGACATAAACGAAGCTAATAATGCTTTAGAAGATATGATGATAAAAAAAGTATTTGGAGAAGCAGGAAGCGAAATAGTAATAGAAGAGTTTTTAGAAGGCTATGAGGCTTCTATTTTATCTATCACAGACGGAAACACTATAATACCTTTTATCTCTGCAAAAGACCATAAAAAAGCATTGGATAATGATGAAGGATTAAATACAGGAGGAATGGGGGTAATATCACCAAACCCATATTATACAAAAGAGGCAGAAGCTTTATTTATAAAAGATATACTAAATCCTACTCTTGAAGGAATGAAAAAAGAGAATATAAGTTTTGCGGGTATAATATTTTTTGGACTTATGATTACAAAAAAAGGCGTATATTTGCTTGAGTATAATGTAAGAATGGGTGACCCTGAAACACAGGCTGTACTTATGCTAATGGAGAGTGATTATTTATCTTTAATAGAAAGTGCCATGGATAAAAAATTAAAAGATGTAGAAATAAAATGGAAAGATAAGCATGCTTGCTGTGTAGTTATGGTTTCTGGAGGTTATCCTTCTAGCTATAATAAAGGCTATAAAATTACTGGCATAAATAATATAAACGGCAAATGTTTTATTGCTGGTGCTAAACTCGATGAAAATAAAGATATTATTACAAGCGGCGGAAGGGTTTTGAATGTTGTCAATATTGCAGGCAGATTAGATGAAGCAAGAAAACTTACATATAACGATATTGAAAAGATAGATTTTAAAGACAAATATTTTAGAAAGGATATTGGTTTAATTAAGCAGTAAAATTATATACTCAATAAAAAATTTTGTATATGAATGCTTGTTTAATAATTTATGCTATTTAATACAGGCATTTTTTATATATATTTTTTTGAATTTCTAAGTTTAAATTATTATGTATTTATTTAAATTTTATATGGCAAAAACTATTAAAAATAATAATATATTAATAATAAAGTTCTTCAAATTAAAACATTTTATAATTACAAATTTTACATTAATTCTAATATAATACCATCAGGATCTCTAAAATATAAAGCTTTACTCCTACCAAATCCATAATTTTCAAAGTCAAAATATTGAGGCTCTGATAAACATTCTACATTGTTTTTTATTAGATGTTTATACATTTCATCTATATTTTCAACTCTAAAACAAATCTCAGAAATAGATATTTTGTTTAACTCTGAAATATTTTTTTTAGCTTCTTCATTTATAAACTGTAAAAGTTCTATTGGTGGAGCTATTATATTATCGCTTCCGTTAAGATATGCTATTTTTACTTTTACTCCATTCATATTAAATAATAAATCTGTTTCCTTACCTTCCATAATAGCCTCACCTTTAAAAGTTAGTTCTAATATATCTTTATAAAAGTGTATAGATTTTTCCATATTGCTTACTGTTATTCCTATATGCATTACTTCTCTAATCATTAATAATACTCCTTTTGTATATTTTATAAATAATAAAAAATATAACAAATTTATTTATATATTCCATAATCTAAATTTTAAAATATGCAATATTGACAATAATCAATTTTTTTGTAGTATATTACAATATAATAAATTATAAGGATAAAAAGATAAATAAAAAAAGATTAGACAATAAAGTAAAGTTTAAAGATTATGACGCCTATATTTCCATTTGCGGTGCAGAGGATAAGAATCTTCAAGTTTTAGAAAATAAATTTAATGTTTCAATATATCCAAAGGGAAATGAATTAACCATAGAGGGTAATTATTCAAATATAGAAGATACTCTAAAGGTAATATATATACTTAAAGACATGTATATTTCTAATACCGAAATTTCTTTAGAAAAAGTTATTAATATATCAGACAATGTATTTAAAGAGCGGGAGAGTTCTTTAATTAATATGCGTATAAAGCTGCCATATCTTGGAAGAAACATAGAAATGAAAACTATATCTCAAGGCGAATATTTAGAGAAGATGATGTTTAATGATATAGTTTTTTCTACAGGTGCTGCAGGTACTGGTAAAACATTTTTATCTGTTGCCTATGGTATAAGTTTGCTTGCAGAAAATAAAATAGAACGTATGATAATAACAAGACCTGTTGTTGAGGCGGGGGAGAGTTTAGGATATTTGCCGGGTGATTTTAAAGAGAAGATTTCACCGTATATGAGACCTGTATACGATGCCTTGTATAGTCTTTTGTCTAGTGATATAATATTAAGATACACAGAAGAGAATAAAATAGAAGTAGCTCCTTTAGCTTATATGAGGGGAAGAACTCTAAGCAGGGCTTTTATAATACTAGATGAGGCACAAAACACTACAGTTGCTCAGATGAAAATGTTTTTAAGTAGAATAGGTGAAAAGTCTAAAGCTGTTATTACAGGAGATATTACTCAAAGCGATTTGCCTAAAAATGTAAAATCTGGTTTGGAGCATTCTATTAAAATATTAAAAAATATAGAAGGCATAGCTTTTCATCATTTTGATAAAAAAGATGTAATAAGACATAGGTTAGTTTCTAAAATATTAGAGGCCTATGATAATGCCGATAATATAAATGTGTAAAAATTATACGGATAAAAATTATTATGAACACGAATAAAAAAATTATTAAATCTATAATTAATAAAACTCTTAATATGGAGAGAGTATTTCAATTATTAATAGCATTAATTTTGTATGTGGTAACATTATTATTTGTTTTTCCAAACTATATGCAAAAAATTACAATACCAGCAATAGGCGAAACTGTAAAAGAACCATTGATTGCTAAAAGTAATATAAAATATAAAAATATAGAAGAAACTCAGAGATTAATAGAATATTTACAAGCTAATGTAAGACCTATATTTGAAATGCCTGAAAATATACAAAAAGAATCATTATCAAAAGTGAGCAATATGTTTAACTTTATTAAAAGTTTTGATACTAATAATATTTCTTTTAATATTTCTTTTGATGAAATGTATGATGCTGTTATATCTAAATATGATTTAAATATTAATAAAACTATTTTCTCTAATGCTATTGTTAATAAAGATAATATTGGATATGAAGCAAAGATTGTAGAGACTCTTAAGAGTTTATTTGATATTGGTATAATATCTAAAAGAAATTTAACACCCGAAACTTTAAGATTAATATTAAATAATGGTATATTTATTTATAAGTATAATGATTATGTTGTTGAAGAGAGAATAGCTGCAAAAAACAGAATATTCTTCTTAGAAAATTTAAGAAATGAAATTAGCTCTATTGTGGGCAATAGATATAATGATTTAAATGTGTTTCATATCAATACTATATCTTCTATAATCAATGTTTTTTTAGTAGATAATTTAATTTATAACTCTGAAAGAACTCAAGAGGAAATAAATAAGATTCCATTATCTGTAGAGCCTATATATACAACAATAAAGGCAGGTTTTCCTATTTTGGAAGAGGGAGAAATGGTTACAGAGGATAAAGTAAAGCTTTTAAAATATATTTTAGATAATAGCACTTTCCTTGAATACAATATAAAAATATTAGTAGGACAGGCTTTATTTATATTGATGTTATTTAGTTTTGTAGGATACATTATATTTAAATATAATATAGACTTTTATACTAACTTTAAGAATTTTATTTTATTTGCACTAGAGTATTTGCTTATTATGTCTATAGTATACTTTGTTAGTAATTATGTATCAAACAGATTTATAAATATACCTTTTTACATATACGCTTTTATACCAATGTTTTCTATGCTAAATACTTTACTTGGTGCAAGAAGGGGTATTTCATCTATTGTAACTGTATGTATTACTCTTTTAGCGGCAAATATGGTGCAGGCTGATGTATATGAGTTTTTCTCGCTTTTTGTAATATCTATGATAACTTCTGTTTCTACAAAGAAAATTAATAACAGAAATGGAGTTTTATGGTTAGGCATTCAAATAGGTGTATGTTTAAGTATAGTATCATTAATTAATGTATTTATTAAAGATGATTTTGATTTTAACCATATGATTTTTGTATTTGCTTTTGCAAGCGGTTTAATACAGGCAATACTCGTTATGATTATTCTTCCTATTTGTGAGTATTTGCTCGAAACTGCTACTATATTTAGACTTCAGGAATTGGCAGATTTAAACAATCCTCTTTTAAGACAGCTTCAAATTAATGCACCGGGTACTTATCACCATTCTATTAATATGGCTAATTTGGTAGAAACTATAGCTGATGAGATTGGAGAAGATGGAAGATTAGCCTGCGTATCTGCATACTATCATGATATAGGTAAAATAGAAAACCCATTATATTTTATAGAAAATACAAATAAAGATGATAATAGACATAATAAATTAAAGCCTACTTTATCTGCTGCCATAGTAAAATCGCATGTTCGTTTTGGCGTGGAGATAGCAAAAAAATATAGGCTTCCAAAAGAGATAATAGCAGCTATAAAAGAACATCATGGCACTAGCTTAATAAAATATTTCTATGCCGATGCTCTAAAAGAAGACCCTGATATAGATGTAAGTTTATTTAGTTATGGAGGACCAAAGCCTCAATCTAAGATTACTGCTATTTTAATGATATTAGACTCAATAGAAGCAGCAAGCAGAACAATAGATACTCCTACTAGAGAAAAATTAGCTTCACTCATAGACAGTATAGTAAAAAGCAAAATGACAGAAGGCGAATTAAATGACAGCGGACTTACATTGCAAGATATTGAAACTATTAAGAGAATAAGCTTACAAAAGATTTTGATTTCATTGCATGAGAGAATAAAATATCCTGAGCTTCCAAAAGATATAGGCAAAGATAATAAAGATAATAATAAAAACGAAAAAAATGAAAAGTTAGAAAGTACTGAAAAAAATACTAAAGCAACAGATGTTAAAAAAGTTTTCAAAACCAAAGAAAGACTTATTAAAAATGTAAACACTAAAAAAGATGCTGTTAATAATAAAGATAAAATAAAGAAATAATATGAATAAGGTTAATGTTTTTAACAATACTGATTATGATATTAATCTAAATATTTATAGATATTTTTTGAGTCATGCTGTAAAAGTTGCTAATATTGATGGGGAAGTAAATTTAGTTTTTTCTAATGATGATTATATAAGAGGTTTAAACAAACAATTTAGAAATAAAGATAAAGCAACCGATGTATTAACTTTTCCTATGGGAGAAGCTAATGAAGGAGGCGACATTGTTATTTCTTATGAGTGGGTTTTAGATAGATATAATAAAGATAAAATAAAAATGACTGTTATAAAATTAATAGTTCATTCTATACTTCATTTACAGGGTATACATCATAATTATACAGAAAAATCTCTTAAAAAAAATTATAAAAGAATGAGAGAATTATATAAAAAAATAATTGAACATATGAAAGGGAATTATAATAATGCCAATAAAAAAGATATTAAAAAAAATAGTTAAAAAAAATAAAGATAATTATAATGATAAAAGTCATTATATTAATTTGAGTTTATTAACAGAGGAAGAAAGAGAGATTGTTATAAATACTGTTGAACTGAAAAACAAGAATGTAAAAGATATAATGATACCTAGAGTTGATGTAAATATACTTCATATAGATACAAGCTATGAGAAAGTTATTAAAGCTTTTAATAGGGATAGAAACTCTAGAATACCTATTTATAAAGATGGTATAGATGATATTGTAGGTGTGCTTTATGTTAAGGATTTAGTAGATATAGATGAAAAAACTTTTAATCTAAAAAAGATAATACACAAGGCTTTTTTTGTACCTATATCTATTTCGCTTATGGAGCTTTTGAAGAATTTTAGAACTAAACAGATTCATATTGCTATGGTTGTTGATGAGTATGGCGGATTTTCAGGCATTGTTACTATGGAAGATGTACTTGAGGAGATTGTGGGAGATATTAGAGATGAGTTTGATGAAGATGATGATGAGGAAGTAAAGAGTAATGATGATGGAAGTTTTTTAGTTGATGCTAGAATGAGAATAGAAGAGATTAATAAATATGGAATACTTCCAGATATACCAGATGATGATGCTGATACTGTGGGGGGATTTTTATTTTCTTATCTTGGAAGACTTCCAAAGAGAAATGAGGCTATTAAATATAATGGTTATTCTTTTACTGTTGTTGGAAAGAGCGGAAATATTGTTACAAAGATTAGAATAGAAAAACTAAATAAAAATAGAGAAGAGGCAGAAGAAGAAAATAAAGAAGATGAAGAAATAATAGAAAATGATGATATATAAAACAACATTTTTTAATAAATAAAAAACTATAACAAGAATATAGTATTATATAATTATTTAGATTTATTCTTTAGGTATCGCTGTTGGATATTCTCCGTTAAAGCAGCCTATACAATAGTTAGTGCCGCCTAAGGCTTTAAACATATCTTCTATGGATAAATATTCTAAACTATCAGCATTAATTTCTTTTCGAATCTCCTCTACAGATAGTTTTGCTCCTATAAGTTCTTTTTTGGAAGATATATCAACACCATAGTAGCAAGGATTTTTTATAACAGGTGAAGCAGACCTAAAATGAACTTCTTTAGCACCAGCTTTTCTCACTATATCAATAAGTATTTTGCTTGTAGTTCCTCTTACAAGTGAATCATCTATTAATATAACTTTTTTACCGTCTATTAGATGCTTTAGAGGATTGAATTTTAATTTAACAGTTTCTTCTCTGCTTGACTGCTCAGGCATAATAAAAGTTCTTCCAATATATCTGTTTTTAACCAAACCAATGCTATAAGGAATACCGCTTTCTTTTGCAAATCCTAATGCAGCAATAGTTCCAGAGTCTTGCACCCCTATTACAATATCAGCATCTACTGTATTTTTTTTGGCAAGTAAAACACCTGTTTGAAATCTCACATTATATACATTAATACCATCTATATTGCTTTCAGGTCTTGCAAAATATATATGCTCAAATGCACAAGGATAATTTTTTAATTGAGTATTTTTGTATTTTATAGATTGAACGCCATTATCATCTATAATAACCATTTCGCCTGCTTCTATATCGCGTACAAATTTAGCCCCAACAGCATCTAAAGCACAAGATTCAGAAGCAAAAAAATAACCTCCATTAGAATTAGTACCTAATGATAGAGGACGTATTCCATGCGGATCTCTAATTCCAATTAATTTACCATCTACTACTATAACTAAAGCAAAAGCTCCTTCAATTAAATTGATAGTTTCTTTTATACCGTCTATAAAATCATTCACAGTTTTTCTTGCTATTAATTTAATTATAACCTCGCTGTCGGATGTAGCATTAAATGTAGCTCCTTCCTGTTCCAACCTTTCTCTTAATTGATTAGCATTAGTGAGGTTTCCATTATGTGCTATAGCTATTTGACCTAATCTAAATAAGTTTTCAAGAGGCTGAGCATTTTCTATTCTGCTCTCTCCTGTAGTAGAATATCTTACATGCCCTATAGCAATATTGCCTTCTGTTTCTTTAGGGATATTTGCAGAAAATAAATCTGAAACAAGCCCCATGGATTTATAAGTAAATAAATGTTTATAATTAGACACTGTTATTCCAGCACTTTCTTGTCCTCTATGCTGTAATGCGTATAATGCATAGTTAAGTGTTTTTAATATGTCTTTTTTTATTTCTTTTGAGTATATACCAAATACTCCGCATTCTTCTTTAGGTTTGTCGCATTTAAAAATTTTGTTCATATATTAATTCAACCAAGTTTTATTTTTTGATTTGTATATATTATAATTAATTAATGTTTTACACAATAGACTTATTAAAGATTTTGTGTTTAGGAGTATGAGATATTGGACATTTTTTAGTATAAAAAAAGCAGTATCCTTGTTATAATATTTTGAACATAAAACAAATAAAAAGGATGCTACTATGAAAAGAGATTATAGCACAGAATTTAAATTATTTATAGTGGATGAAGCATTAGAAACTAAAAATATTAAAAGATTTCTAAAGATAGAAGAAATACCCAAATCTACTTTTTATGCTTGGCTTAAAAAATATAAAGACACTGGAACTGTCGCTAATTTTAGTACTAAGCCAAAAACTTCTCCAAATATCTTTAATAATCAAAAAGCTATTAATTTAATTATTGAACTCTATACTAAAGAATATCGAGGTAAGCATTATATTAAAGCATATTTAAATCGTGAAGGCATTAAGATAGGGGTTACAGCTATAGAGAATGTACTAAAAAGAAATAATCTTTGGAGATATAAAACAAAAAAGAAAAAGAAGCGATATGATAAGCGTAAATTTGTCTCTAAAATACAAA
>NZ_SAXY01000070.1 GCF_008016535.1 Brachyspira pilosicoli | reverse complement strand
TTTAAATTCTGTGCTATAATCTTTTTTCATAGTAGTATCCTTTATTTATTTTCTATATCAAAATATTATAACAAGGATACTGCTTTTTTTATACTAAAAAATGTCCAATATCTCATACTCCTAAACAGTTTGAAGTTAATAGTTTAGGACAATACTTATTATTAGATTTTTCAAATGGGCTTTATTTTATATATGAGCAAGGTACAAACAAATATTCTGGTAATTTAATTAATCAATAATTTAATTAGTTTATATATAAAAAAAATATTGACAATTTATTATTTTTACATTAATGTTAACATAACTAAAAATTAGGATTAACAAATGAAAAAATTATTTGCAATATTATCTTGTATTTTTATTTTAGCTTGTTCTAATGATGTAAAAAATAATGAAGTGATAAAGGTTACAGTTGGGGCAGAGCCTCAGAGCATAGATCCATCATATTTATCTGCAATTGACAGTATGATTTATGCGGTTCATCTATTTGAAGGATTAGTTACAAAAGATAAAGAAAATAATATTGTAGGAGGGGTTGCAGAAAGTTGGGAAGTATCTCCTGATGGGTTAAATATTATATTTAATTTGAGAGATAATGCTAAATGGTCTGATGGTAAAAAGGTTATAGCAAATGATTTTGTATACTCTTTTAGAAGATTGGTTGATCCTAATACGGCATCTTCTTATAGTTTTTTAGCTTCACCCATTAAAAATGCTGATAAAATAATGGCAGGTGAACTTAGAAAAGAAGAATTGGGTGTTGAGGCAATAGATGAAAAAACTTTATTAGTTAAATTTGAAGCTCCGACTGCATATTTTTTGGAATTATTTTGCATACCTATATTTTCACCTTTACGTGAAGATTACATTGAAGATAACGATAAATGGACTTTTTACCCAAATACATATATAGGAAATGGTCCTTATAAAATGATAGAGAGAAAGACTGATGAATTAATATCATTAGAGTTAAACACAAATTATTGGAATAAAGATAATATAGTTGCAAATAGAATAGATTTTATAATGCTTTCAGATATATCAACAGCATATCCAGCATTAAAAGAAGGTTCATTACATTATTCTTCAAGAATACAAAATAATGATATAGAGCTTTTAAGAGAAGAAGGATACTTGGTTATAACACCATCTTTGGGTAGTGCATATTATGCTGTAAATAATACAAATGAAGTATTAAAAGATAAAAGAGTTCGAAAAGCCTTGGCATTAGCAATAGACAGAAACTATATAGTAGAAAATATCACAAAAGGCGGAGAAGTTCCTGCTGGAGCATTTATTCCATTTGGTCTTAAAGATGTAAATGGGGATTTTAGAGAAAACGGCGGAAATTATTTTAGCGTATCAAAAGAGGATTATAATGCAAATGTTGAAGAAGCAAAAAGACTTCTCGCTGAAGCTGGATATAGCAATGGGGCTAATTTTCCTGTTTTAGAGTTTAAAACAAATCCCGGTGCAGGAGTAACAATAGCTGAAGCGGTGCAGCAGATGTGGAAAGAAAATTTAAATGTAGATATGTCTATTACTCAAGAAGAATGGTCAGTTTTTCAAAAAAATAGACAAACAAGAAATTATACAGTATGCCGTGCCGATTGGATTGGAGATTATTTAGACCCTATGACTTTTGCTCAATTATTCACATCAGAAAGTGCAGGCAATAGAGTAGGATACAGCAATATTAATTATGACAACCTTATAAAAGAAGCACAGTCTACTATAGATAATAATAAAAGAATGAGTAATATGCACATTGCAGAAGATATGCTTATAGGCGATGATATGGCTTTAATACCCTTATATTATTATACAGCACCTTCTATGAAAAGCCCTAAATTGAAAGATGTTGTAGTTGATACTTTAGAAATAAGAAGATTCTTTTATTCTTATTTGCAGTAAATTATAATATTTTTATAAAGCTATTATTATTAATATTCATCTATTAAATTGCTATTTAGTATTGTGCCTAATTCATATCTATTATTATTGCTGCTGTAATTATAAATATAAAATGTTAGATGATTATTTTTATAACTAGCCATTTTCTTTCCCAAATATAAAAGCCCATTCGCTAGTATTGAGCTTAATATATGAACTTCTTTAATATTTTTATATTATATTATATCATTAAAAATAGAGTTTATTTCGCTTACAAATATATCATAACATTTTTTATTTACTAAACTTTTATCAGAGTTTTCTTGCAGTCTTATTTCATGTGTGATAGTTATGATATTTGTATATGAATAATCAAAGCCTTTATTTATAATTAGGTTTTCATTATCTTTATAAACTTCTTCTATATTATCCACATTAGACCTGCCTGATAATATTATACCTATTGGCTGATTTATGTTTGATATTCTTAATTGAGTTAATTTGCTCTCTATAAAATTGGTTAATTCAGGGTCGCTAATATCAATATCTTTATATCCCCAAATAAGAGAATCTTTAGGTTTTGGTAAAAAATCAAAATTATATTTATACTTTTCTAATATAAATGCTATAGACACTAGTATACTATTTGGTGCTATTTTATATAGCATAATATTATCTTGTTTTGTAATATTTGCCTCTTCTAATTTAGATATTATGATATTTTTAAGTTTTCTTATAATATTATCATCTTTATATTTGTATATATTATATTCATTGTCTAAATCAATTTCCAAATCTATTTTTGGAATTTCTCCAAAATTCTGAGATACACCCCTTATAGAATGAAATATTTTTACATTTTTAATTTCAGCCATAAACATTACTCTTTTTTATATTAATTATATATTAATATTATAAAAATTAGTTAAATTTATTATTATATTTTTCATAATAATAGATTAATATTATTTTTTGTATATACTTATATATTATATCGGAGTTATTCTACAATAAAAAAATATTTTCATATATATTTTTAAATAATATTTTGGAGTTTTATTATGAGAGATAAAGATTATTTAGAACTATTATCAAAAGAATACCCAACAATAGATGATGCTTCCGTTGAAATTATCAATTTAAAAGCCATATCTAAATTACCCAAAGGTACAGAATATTTTTTAAGCGATATACATGGAGAATCTGAAGGCTTTGAATATTTAATAGGCACTTCATCTGGGGTTATAAAAGAGAAAATAGAAATATTATTTAGAAATACTTTAACGGAAAATGAGAGAATAGAACTTCAAATACTTATAGTAGATACAAAGAATATGATTAATAAAAAATCTGCAAAAGAAGATTTTAATGATTGGAGCAGAATAACTATATATAGACTTATTAGAATATGCAAACTTGTTACTAGCAAATATACAAGGTCAAAGATTAGAAAGAAGATGCCTCAAAACTTTGCTTATATACTTGATGAACTTTTACAAACATCTGTTGAAGACAATAAAGAGAATTATTATTTTTCTATAATAGATTCTATAATAGATGTATCTGCATCAGAAAAGTTTATTATGGCATTATGTGCTTTGATAAGAAAATGCAGTATAGACAGGCTTCATATTGTGGGCGACATTTATGACAGAGGACCTCACCCAGATAAGGTAATAGAGAGTATAATGAATTTTAATGAAGTTGACATGGCTTGGGGAAATCATGATATACATTGGCTTGGGGCTGCTAAGGGAAGTTTAATTTGTGTTGCTAATGCTGTTCGTTTGGCTGTGAGGTATAATAATTTTGATTTGCTTGAATATAGTTATGGTATCAATTTAAGGGCTTTGTCATCATTTGCTAATGAGGTTTATAAAGACGACCCTTGCGAAGTGTTTAAACCTAATACTTTAGATAAAAATATATATGATGAGGTTGATAAAGATTTAGCTTCAAAGATGCATAAGGCTATATCAATAATACAGTTTAAGTTGGAATGTCAGCTTATAAAAAGGCATCCAAATTATGCTATGGATGAACGAATACTTCTTGATAAGATCGATTATAAAAAAGGAACAATAGAACTTGATGGTAAAACTTATGAGCTTAAAGATAAAAACTTCCCAACAATAAATCCTAAAAACCCATTTGAACTTACAGAAGGAGAAAATACTTTAATACAGAGTTTAGCATTTTCTTTTATCAATAGCCCAACACTTCAAAAGCATACTAACTATATTTATGCTAAGGGAGGAATATATAAAATATTTAATGGTAATTTGCTTTATCATGGATGCATACCTACAAAAGAAGACGGCAGTTTTGATGATGTATATATAGACGGACAATATTTATCTGGAAAGAGATATTTGAAGCAAGTTGAAGATAAGGTACGTAAGGCATTTTACTGTGAAGCAGGAAGTGAAGAGCAGCTTAATGCTTTGGATTATTGCTGGTATTTATGGTGCGGACCAAAATCTCCATTATTCGGCAAAAATAAAATGACAACCTTTGAAAGATATTTTATAGAAGATAAAGAAACCCATAAAGAAAGTTATAATTCATATTATTATCATATAGATAAAAAAGATTATTGTGAGAGTATATTAAAAGAGTTTGATTTGGATATACATAAATCACATATAGTCAATGGACATGTACCAGTAAAGACTCATAAAGGAGAAAGCCCAATAAAAGGCGGAGGCATACTTTTAGTGATAGACGGAGGACTTTCAAAGGCATATCATAAAAGCACAGGCATAGGAGGCTATACTTTAATATCAAACTCTAATGCAATGTTTATAGCAGAGCATAGACCTTTTGCTGAGGTAGTAGAATCTGGTTTTAGAATATCTTCAAAAACAACTATAGTAGATAGATTTGTAACTAGAATTACTGTAGGAGAAACTGATATTGGTATTAGTTTAAACAAAAGAATAACAGATTTAGAAGAATTGCTTAATGCTTATAGAAGCGGAATAGTAAAAGAAAAGGTAAATTGATTTTATTTATTTTATTGTTTTAATTTTATTTTGTAAAATTAGCATATTATTTATAAATAATCATATAGGGACTTAATTTATATAGTTTATAAATTTTATTTAATTGTGAAATTAAAATATTATTTTTTTAATTATATTAATTAACATACAATTATAATTTTTTTATTTCTTCTATGCTAAGTTTAGTTAATTCACTAATAAGATTTATATCCATATTTTTCTCTTTCATGTTTTTAGCTAATGAATATTTTTCTTTTTCTATGCCCTCTTTTATACCTTCTTCTCTTTCTCTTTTAAGCATTAATGTTTGACCATATAAAAATGCATCTCTTGCATTATAAACCGCCATTTCTTTTTCACTTGATATAAATCTCTCATATTTATCAATTACTTTAGGCATAATTTCATTTACCTCCTTTAATTTTTCTTTAACTTTATCTAAATCCTTAACTGTAAAAAATTCTATCCAAGAATATTTTGTTTTTCTTAATATCATCTATATTTGAATTATTAAGAATTTTTATAAATCTTGGTATTTCTATTATATGCATCTGCATCATATCTAATGATACATTATGATTTTTAGTATCTATTAATTTAAAACATCTATGAGCTTTGCCTTCATCATTAAAATCCATATTAAAGTTTATAAAATTGATACTTATTACTTGACTAATAATATCATAAGATTCATTTTCATTTAATTCACTAACAATATTTTTTGATATATAATAAAATATTCTTTTTACAAAATCTATATTTCCAGATAATTGTATTTCTATAATGATTTTTTTCTTATCTTTTGTAATTGCTTTTACATCAAGAACTGATTCTTTAAGATTAATATTTTCTGGTAGATTATGAGGATTGATTATATCTAAATTATGAACTTCTTGGAAGCCTAAATCTCTAAGTACACAATTTACTATATTTTCAAGTACATCTTCATGACCTACAGAGCCTAAAAGATAACGCACAAAATAATCATTCATTCTATTGATATTTCTCATAAAAAAATTATATCAAAAAGATAATAAAAGTAAATATTTTTTATATACTATAAATTATAATATTATTTAATAAATTCTTTTTGACAAATTTTAATTAATTGTGTATTATGTTAATCTATAAATTTAAACATTGGAGTGAAAAATGGATATGTTAAAAAAATCTGAAGATATAATTGCTTATATAAAAAACTCTGCTAAAAAAACACCTGTTAAAGCGTATATAAAAGGAACTTTATCAAATATAAAAACTAATGCTAAAATTTTCTCTTATGGGGATTTTAATTTTATAGTTGGCGATTATGATGAAATAAAAAAAATATTAGAAGAGTATAAAGAGTTTATAATGGATTATTATTTAGAAAATGACAGAAGAAACTCTGGAGTACCTACATTAAGTTATTTTAATGTTAATGCGAGAATTGAACCTGGTGCTATTATAAGAGATAAAGTACAAATAGGGGATAATGCTGTTATAATGATGGGAGCTATTATCAATATTGGTGCAGAAGTAGGAGAAGGCACTATGATAGATATGGGAGCTGTATTAGGGGGACGTGCTATTGTTGGTAAGAATTGTCATATTGGTGCGGGAGCAGTATTGGCTGGAGTAATAGAGCCGCCTTCTGCTAAACCTGTTATAGTTGAGGATAATGTTGTAATAGGAGCTAATGCTGTTGTATTAGAGGGTGTTCATATCGGCAAAAATGCTGTTATTGGTGCAGGTGCTGTTGTTATAGAAGATGTATCAGAGAATCAAGTTGTTGCTGGTAACCCTGCTAAAGTTATTAAAGAGAAAGACAGTAAAACAATTGATAAAACAAAATTAGTTGATGATTTAAGAAAATAATTTTAGTTTATTATATATTTAAATATATATTTTATTATAGAAGTTTTTATTTTAAGTTTTTATTCTCGGGGACTAGCCCCCGAACCCCCACTTCTTTTGGTGGCCCAAAGAAGCAAAAGGACTGCATTATTTAGCTTAAAATGTTAGTATTATTTTATAGTTTATACATATTCTAAACATACAATGCTAAAACACTTGCACTTTCGCTAAGCGTGCCCGTAGGGCGAAAACTTTTTGCGGCAGGAAAAAGTTGAATAAAAAACTTCAATGTCAAAAGATAGTTGTTTAGCTATATATATTTTATTTATAAGGGGTTAAAATATGCAAAGCTTTAATTTACAGCTTCCTACTAAAGTAATATTTGGAAAAAATGCTCAAGAGAATACTGCTTCAGAAATAAAAAAGTTAAATGCTAAAAAAGTATTTATAGTTTATGGGTCTAATAGAATAAAAGAAAATGGATTATTAGATAATATAGAAAACATGTTAAAAAAGGAAAATATTGATTATACTTTTTTTAATAATGTAAAAGCTAATCCATTACTTTCGCATGCGAGAGTTGGAGTAAAAAAAGCTATAGAGTTTAATGCTGATTTAATTTTAGGGGTAGGCGGAGGAAGTGTAATAGACACTGCAAAAGCAATAGCGATAGGGGTTGCAAATCCTGATGTTGATATTTGGGATTTTTGGACTAATAAGAAAACTTTAGAAAAAATTATTCCAGTAGGATGCATACTTACTATTTCTGCAGCAGGAAGTGAGACTAGCATATCATCAGTACTTACAAATGATGAAACTTTAGAAAAGAGAGGTTTTAATACAGAGTTTAATCGCCCTAAATTTGCTATAATGAATCCTTGTTTTACTTTTACTTTGCCTTATTATCAAGTAGCATGCGGAATAGTGGATATTATGATGCATACTTTAGATAGATACTTTGCTGATAATTGTTATAATGAAACTACTGATGCTATTGCTGAGGCATTACTAATAGTTGTAATAAAAAATGGTCTTATAGCTATGAAAGATAAAACTAATTATGATGCTATGAGCGAGCTTATGTGGTGCGGAAGTTTGTCGCATAATACTTTAACAGGTTTAGGAAACGAGGCTGATTTTATAGTACATAAATTTGGTCATGAACTTAGTGCTCAATTTGACGTGGCACATGGAGCTAGCCTTTCTACTGTTTGGGGACATTGGGCTAAATATTGCTATGATTATTCTGATTATACTAAAGAGCGATTTAGAAAATATGCAAAAAATGTGTGGAATGTTGATGATGCTCTTGAAGGAATAAATAAAACTATAGAATATTTCAAACAAATTAATATGCCTACCAATTTTACAGAATTAGGTATAGGCATTCAAGATGATAATATGCTTGATTTACTTACGAATAGAACTACAAAAAATGGAAGCTTAACTTTTAATCATTTTAGAGCTTTAAATAAAGACGATGTGTTTAATATATTTAGAAGCTGTAATGTTTGATACTAAAAATTTTTACCAAAAGAACTGTATTTTTTAGCTAAAATATTTATATTAACTTTATACTTCATATATATTCAATATATATAGTTGAAATATTTGTACTTTTTGCAACTTTTTGCTACGGGAAAAAGTTGATATAAAATAATAGTTTTAATATATACTGAAAATTTTTAACTTTTTTATTATTT
Organism: Brachyspira pilosicoli; assembly: GCF_008016535.1. Classification (GTDB taxonomy): domain Bacteria; phylum Spirochaetota; class Brachyspiria; order Brachyspirales; family Brachyspiraceae; genus Brachyspira; species Brachyspira pilosicoli_A. The sequence continues at coordinate 35,971 of NZ_SAXY01000070.1, read as the reverse complement.
GTGGGGACTAGCTCCCTGCGAAGCGTGACCGAAAGGGAAAACTTTTTGACGAAGTTCTCACCTCGTAATGCGAGAAAAATTTATATAAAATAAAAACTTCTATAACAAAATATTGTTATTTTTTAAAAATATATTTATCAATGTTTCTTAAATGCTCTTCATATGTTACAGAGAAAGCATGTTTGCCTGTGCCGTCTGCTACAAAAAATATATAATCTGTTTTAGCAGGGTTTAATGATGCTTCTATAGCTTTAGCACTGCTTGAACATATTGGTCCTGGAGGAAGTCCTGTATTTTTATAAGTGTTATAAGGGTGAACCATACGCAAGTCATCATATTTTAAATTTGGTTTTTCTATATAATCACCTTTTACTAAAGTCATAGCATAAATTGTTGTAGGGTCTGCCTCTAGTCTTTTGTCTATATTTAATCTATTATAATATACAGAGGCTATTAATTTAGGGTCATCATTAGGTCCCATCTCTTTTTCTACAATAGAAGCCATAGTTAATACTTCATGTACTGTTCTTCCTATTTTTTTTGCTCTCTCTTCCAAATCTGGAAACTGTTTAAAAAGTGAATCTATCATATGAGTAACTAATACTTCTGCAGGATTTCCTTTTACTATATAATATGTAGAAGGGAATATATATCCTTCCACACTATCAGAAGGAATATTATATTTTTCCAATATTTTTTTATCATGACATGCTTTTAAAAATTCTTCTTTTGTAGTAAAGCCTTGATTGTCTAAATAGTTAGCTATTTCGTATATGTTTTTGCCTTCTGCAATAGTGAGTCTTACCATAGCTTGTTTTCCGCTATTTAAATGCTTCATTATATCTATCATACTCATATTTTTATTAAGCTCATAATAACCACTTAAAAGTTTTCTATCATATTTTAAATGTTTAGCTAATACAACAAATAGTCTTGAATTTCTAATAAGTCCTTGTTCTTGTAACTTTTTTGATATATTATAAGCACCTTCGCCTTGTTTAATTTCGAAATATACTTTTTGAGAATTTTTTGATATAGGGGAAGCTGTATATATTATTAAACTGACTATTGATATAGCGAATATTATAGCTATAGAAACTATTACAATTAAAACTCTTTTCATAATTTTGTATAAACCTTTGTATAGTTGATTATTGCTTATTAATTATAAACAAATAAATAGAAATTGTCAAAATAATATTTTTGTTGCTGACAAGGAATTATTTAAAATATAGTTGTAATAATTATGTATAATGACTAATATTTCTTTATCTATAGATATAATTGATAAATAAAATAGTATAGTATACAATATAGTATATAATTGAAAAACTGTTATAGTATTGGTATATTTATGAACACAACACAACACAACACAACACAACACTAAGCTAAACTATTCAATAATAATAAAAATTATAGGCAATATTGTATCTTTTTTGAGATACAATATTGCTTTTTTATTTTAAATAAATTTAGGGAGACAATAAATGAATGAGAAAATAAGAAAAAATATAGATGATATAGTTTGGTATATACCATTTAAAAAACTTAGAAATTTATTAAGAGAATTTTTTATAGAATATTTTAATAATTTAGATAGTATGCAAAAAAAATTAGATAACATAGAAAAAAATAAAGAAGAATATATAAAAAAATATTTGTATGACAAAGGATATAATAGAATAGTACCAATTGGTCATTATGAATCTCCATACCCGCCACAAGATGAACTTAATGATGGATTTAAAAAAATAGAAAATAATACTAGTTTTATGTATAATATTAATGCTATTAATATGAATGATGATGTTCAGTTAGAATTCTATAATAAAATAAGAAAGTTTTTTGATAAATTTGATTTTCCAAAAGAAAAAAATGATAAGTATAGATATTATTATAATAATGGTTGGTATGAAATTAATTGTGCTTCTTGTTTATATTCAATAATAAATTATATTAAACCTAATAATATAATAGAAATAGGTTCTGGTTTTTCAACAGCTCTTATGCTGGATATTAATAATAATATATTTAATAATGAGATTAATATTTTATCTATAGAACCAAGACCAGATAGATTAAAATCATTATTGTTCGAGACTGACAATATTTCAATTATAGAAAAGAATCAACAGGATGTAGATTTAGAGGTGTTTTCTAAGTTAGAAGAAAATGACTTGTTATTTATAGATTCTTCCCATGTTTGCAGACCATTTGGTGATATAAATAGACAGTTTTTTGATATATTACCCAATTTGAATAAAGGAGTTATCATACATATACATGATATACCTTATCCTTTTGAATATCCTAGTATTTGGATTGACAAAGAGAGAAGAGCTTATACAGAAGCTTATATGTTGAGGTCTTTTTTACAATATAATGATAATTTTGAAATATTATGTTTTCCTGATTATTTGTGTAAAAAATATCCTGAAATAGTAAAATATAGATCAGGTTCAATATATTTAAGGAAAATAAAATAGATATATAAGTTTATACTACTATATACAATAATCATATAAAAATCATTGACAATTTATGTATTTTATGTTATACTTCGTAACTGTATAATTTCTAACAAAATTCAAAAAATAGGGTAAGTATATGAAATACGAAATTTTAGCTCAAAATGCCCGCTTTTTTACAATATCAGCGGCAATTCTAACCTTAGCTTTTGCATTCTATTTCTACAAATGGATGCGTAAGCAAGATGAAGGTACAGACAAAATGAAAGAAATTGCTTCACATGTTCGCTCTGGTGCTATAGCTTATCTTAAACAACAATATAGAGTTATAGCATTTTTCTTTGCTGGAGCTTTCATTATTTTTGCTATTCTTTCTTATGCTTTAAAAGTGCAAAATCCATTCATTCCTATAGGTTTCTTGACAGGAGGTTTCTTCTCAACACTTTCTGGTTTCCTAGGTATGAAAACTGCTACTTATGCATCAGCAAGAACTGCTAATGCTGCTAGCAAATCACTAAACCAAGGTTTAACTATAGCTTTCCGTTCTGGTGCTGTTATGGGACTTACTGTTGTTGGTTTAGCTTTATTTGATATATCTATGTGGTTTATAATACTTAATGCTTGGCTTGATAATAGTTGGTTTAATACCGACTTTTTAGCTTTAGGTAATATTGCTCGTGATTCTTCAGAGTTTATATCTGCTAAGATGCACTTTGTTACTACTACAATGCTTAGCTTTGGTGTAGGTGCTTCTTTCCAAGCTTTATTTGCTCGTGTTGGCGGCGGTATATTCACAAAAGCTGCTGATGTTGGTGCTGACTTGGTAGGTAAGGTTGAAGCTGGAATACCTGAAGATGACCCTAGAAACCCTGCTGTTATAGCTGATAACGTTGGTGATAATGTGGGTGACGTTGCTGGTATGGGTGCTGACCTTTACGAATCTTATGCAGGTTCTATACTTGCTGCTATGAGTTTAGGTTCTGCTGCTTTTGGTTATATTAATCCTGATATCAGCCCTATATATGCTGTATCTCTTCCTATGATACTTGCTGCAATTGGTACTCTTTCTTCTATAATAGGTGTGTTCTTCGTTAAAACTAAAGAAGGTGCTACTATGGGAGAATTATTAAAATCTTTAAGAGTTGGCGTTTATGTGAGCAGTGCTATAATAATAGTAGTTGCTTTCATATTAGTAAAAATGCTTCTTCCAAATAATTTAGGATTATTTGTTTCTATAATTGTAGGACTTATAGCTGGTAATGTTGTTGGTTTCTTTACAGAATATTACACTGCTGCTGAATACAGACCTACTCAATGGGTTGCTGAACAATCTAAGACTGGTCCTGCTACAGTTATAATCGGCGGACTTGCTGTTGGTATGCAATCTACTTTAATACCTGTTGTTACAGTAGTTGTTTCTATTATATTAGCATTTGGTTTTGCTGGCGGTTTTGGTTCTGGTTCTTCTGCATTCTCTCAAGGTTTATATGGTATTGCTTTAGCTTCTGTTGGTATGTTATCTACTTTAGGTATCACATTAGCTACAGATGCTTATGGTCCTATAGCTGACAATGCTGGTGGTAACGCTGAGATGTCTGGTCTTCCTGAGAGCGTTAGAGAGAGAACTGATGCTTTAGACTCTTTGGGTAATACTACTGCTGCTACTGGTAAAGGTTTTGCTATATGTTCTGCTGCTTTAACTGCTATGGCTTTGATTGCTGCTTATATTGAGGAGATTAAAGTTTCTTTAGGTAGAATGATTAATTCTGGTAATTTAACTTCTATTAATATAGGTACTATAGAATATACTGCTAATACACCTGCAGAATTATATCAAAAAATAGTTTACAGCTTACATATGAATGAGTTTATGAATGCTTTCAATATTCACTTGATGAACCCTAAAGTATTAGTTGGTATATTTATCGGTGCTATGTTGGTATTTTTCTTCTGTGCTTTAACTATGAAAGCTGTTGGACGTGCTGCTGCTGGAGTTGTTGAGGAAGTTAGAAGACAGTTCAGAGAGATTAAAGGTTTATTAGCTGGAGAGGCTGGAGTAAAAGCTGATTATGAAAAAGCTGTTGAAATCTGTACTAAATCTGCTCAAAAAGAGATGATTGTTCCTTCTGTACTTGCTATAGTTGTACCTGTTGTTGTTGGTTTTATATTTGGCGTACCTGCTGTTATAGGTATGTTAGTTGGCGGTTTAACTTCTGGTTTTGCTATGGCTGTTATGATGTCTAATGCTGGTGGTGCTTGGGACAATGCTAAAAAATATATTGAAGCTGGTAATTTAGGCGGTAAGAAGATAGTTGATGAAAATGGCAACAAAATCACTAACCCTAATCATGCTGCTGCTGTTATAGGGGATACTGTTGGTGACCCATTCAAAGATACTTCTGGACCAAGCTTAAACATTCTTATTAAACTTATGAGCTTAATAAGTGTTGTATTTGCTGGTGCTGTTGTCGCTTTTTCACCAAAAATTCAAGCTTTACTTGGAATAGCTGACCAAATTATTAAGTAATTAATTTTATTTAATATAAATAAAAGCTGCTTGACTTTAATAAAAGTTGGGCAGCTTTTTTATTATAAAAATGAATTATATATTTTTTGACAATTTTATCTTTTTTGTATAATAAACTCAAAAATCAATTTGGATAAAATAAATAAATATTATTTAAATCTATAAATATAATTCAATATATTTATACTATTGCAAAAATATATTTTATATTTTAGTATATATAAACTATTTTTAAGGAGATTAAAGTTTATGAGAATTATTAATGTTAATAGTAGTAGATTACATTCTATGCTTTTTATACTGCTTCCTATTGTTTTAATAGTAGGTTTTTTAATTTTTTCTAGTGTTACAATAGTATCAACAGGTGAGGTTGGTATAAGAAGTAGATTAGGTAAGGCTATATCAGAAGAAGAGGCTGGTCTTCATTTTAGAATACCTTTTATAGATAGCATTAAAACTATGGAAGTAAGAGAGCAAACAGTTGAAAAGACTTATGCTGTATCATCAAAAGATATGCAAACTATATCAATGACTTTGAATGTTCAATATTCTATCACAGGAGATGCTTTAGAATTATATAGAAAATTTGGTACAGATTATAAAAACAAATTAGTTAATCCAAGAATATCAGAGAGTCTTAATGCTGTTTCTGCAAGATACACTATAGAAGAGTTTATTACAAAAAGAAATGAGATGGCAGGAGAACTTTTAAAAGAGGTTATGGCATATTTTAAGGATTATGGCATTACAGTTGCTGCTTGTTCTATTATAGAGCATGATTTTTCTGATGAGTTTGATCAGGCAATAGAAAGAAAATTAATACTTTCTCAAAATGCTCTTACTGCTCAAAATGATTTAGAAAAAGTTAAATATGAGGCAGAAGCTGAAATTACTAAGGCCAATGGTATAGCTGAAGCCAATAGAATAATGCAAGAATCTTTGACACCACTTCTAATACAGAGAATGTATATAGAAAAATGGGATGGTAAAATGCCTCAGGTTTCTGGTTCTGGTGTTACTCCTATGATACAAGTAAAATAATTTTTAAAATTTAATACAAAAATCTAATTTTTTTTGCAAAACCTATGTATTTTCTAAAAAATTGTTATATACTAATATTATAATAATTTTTTGGAGTTTTTATATGGGACAGACTGTTATTATATTAATAGTTATTGTATACCTAGTTGCTATGCTTTTTATAGGTGTATATTCTAGTAAAAAGATTAGTAATAGCAATGATTTTGCCTTGGCAGGAAGAAATTTAGGACCAATACTTTTGGCAGGAACTTTGGCTGCTACAAATATTGGCGGGGGTACTTCACTTGGTTTAGCAGAACAGGCCTTTGGTAAATGGGGTTTTTCTGCGATTTGGTATGTAATTACAGCTTCTTTTGCATTTTTAGTTCTTGCCTTTTTGGCACAGAGGTTTAGAAATGCTATGGTTACTACTGTATCGGAATATTTTTATAATAGATATGGTAAAGCAAATGCATTAGTTACTTCCATTATCATGGGACTACCTATGATAGGTATTACTGCTGCTCAGCTTATAGCTTCTGCAAGTATATTAACTGTTATGACAGGATGGAATTATAAAGTATCTGTTGTAATAGTTACAGTTGTAGTTACAGCATATTCTTCTATGGGCGGACTTTGGGGGGTTGCTTTCACTGATTTAATACAAGGCTCTTTAGTATTTATTGGAAGTTTAGTTGCTATACCTTTTGCTCTAAATTATGCTGGAGGTTTTGAGCATGTAATTGCTAATCTCACACCTGCACAAAAATCACTTACTGCTGGTATGGGTTGGCCTACTATAATATCGCTTACTATAATGTATATAGCTTCATATTCTGTTGGACCTGAAATTAGTCAGAGATTCTTCTCGGCAAGAGATTCTAAATCACTTATGATAGGCTCTTTAATGGGGGGATTAGTTTGTATATTATATTCTTCATTTCCTGCTTTTTTAGGTTTAATTGCTTCTAGCGTTGTAAAAGACGGACTTATTACTTCAGAATTATTAACTTCTGAGGGAAGCAGATATATTTTACCAGTGCTTGCAATTCACACTATGCCTCCTGTTATAGTTGGATTATTATTTTCTGCTTTAATATCGGCTACTATGTCTTCTGCTGACTCTGATATGCTTGCAGTATCTGTAATAGCTACAAATGATATATACAAAAAGTACATAAATAAAAATGCTACAGATAAACAAATTCTATTTTTAGGAAGAATATCAATAATTGCAGTTGGGCTTATATCTATGTTTATAGCTTTTAAGGCTACTAATTTAATAACTATACTTATGTTCTCATTTAGTTTGCGTGCTGCCGGAGTATTTATACCATATTTATTTGGAAACTATACTAAGAAAAAATTATCAGCAGTAGCTAGTATGGGTTCCTTAATAGCTGGAAGTGTTGTTACAATATTCTTTCAATATAATAAAAATATTAATTTATTTGGAGTTGACCCTATAATACCGGGTATTGTTGCAAGTTTAATAGTATTTTTAATCCTTTCTTCTATAATACAGCCTAAACCAGATGCCAAAACAAATAATTAATAAAAATAATTATAAAAATAATTAATAAAATAAAAAAGAGGAGTATATAAAAAAATATATTCCTCTTAATCATTTTTATTATTTTTTATAAAATCTTTTTAAAATCTTGCACTCAAATAAGGCATAGGGTTTTTATGGTCGCCTGCTATTCTCACTTCAAAATGGCAATGAATACCTGTTGTTCTTCCAGTATTTCCAATCATAGCAATTTTTTGACCTCTTTTAACTTGCTGACCGCCATGTACCAAAAGTTCTGAATTATGACCATAGCCTGTTTGATAACCATTAGCATGCTCTATAAGTACAAACCAGCCATAACCATTTTTCCAACCTGCAAAAACAACTTTACCGTCAGCAGCTGCTAATATTGGAGTGCCGTAAGGACCTGCAATATCAACACCATAGTGATAACTTTTTTCTTGTGTAAATGGTGAAAATCTTGCCCCAAATCCGCTTGATATTCTACCGCCTCCTGCAACTGGCCAGCCTACTGGTATTTCTTTATGTATTACTGAAGGTACGTCCATAAAGGTTAAAATATTTTTTTGGTATCTATCTATTTCATTTAAAGTTTTATTTATATCATTATCATTGTTGCTATTATTATTAAAAGAAGAGTTATTATTATAATCTATTAAATAAGAAATATTTTTTATAGTGTCATTATATTCTTTTAGAGATTTTGAATATCTATTAAGCGAATCTTTATATTCTGTAATTAAACTATAGGTTTTAGATTCTGTTGCTGATAATGTATTATAAAAATCTCTTGCCTCTTTTTGTTTATAATAGGCATCAAAACCTGTGTAAATTAAAGATGCAAAGATTAATATAAAAAACAGTATCATAAAATTATTGATAGGTAAACTTAAACCTTTCTCTTCATTATTATAAAATATTAATATGCTTCTTTCATGATTACCTTTTTTCATGATAGCTGATATTATTTTATTAAAGAAGTTTCTTATAGGAGAAGTTGAACCATATATTTTAGAAATAGATAGTTTTAAATGATAAAGTTTATTATGATTTTTTTTGTAATTTACTTTTTTATTATAATATTTTGGATATTTTAAAGCTTGTTTTTTGTTAGTATATTTAAAATTATTTACAAATTTATTAGCTACTTTACTTTTATCTTTAGATGTTTCCTGTATGTAATATTCATCTAATTTGATATCAGATTTTGTTTCAAAAGTGTTTCTAGTTTGAATAATAAACCTCCAGCTTATAAATCAAATAAAGTATTTTCTTTATAATTATCGTTATTTTTTACATTAATATTTAAATAGCTATAAGCTTTTATTGTAGCAACTCTTCCTTTTGGTGTTCTTTTAATAAAACCAGATTGTATTAAATATGGCTCTATTACATCTTCTATTGTTTCTATCTGTTCGGATAATGAAACAGATATAGTATCCACACCAACAGGTCCTCCATTATAATTTTTTATTATAGTATTTAGGTACTGTTTGTCAAGGGCTTCAAAGCCATTTTTATCAACGCCCAATTTTTCTAATGAGTCGGATGCAAACTTCTCGTCTATTACTAAAACATCAGAAACTGTAGCAAAGTCAAATACTCTTCTAAGTAATCTATTAACTATTCTAGGTGTTCCTCTAGACCTTGATGCTATAGAAATTGCAGCTGAATCTGTTATATCAATATTAAGAAACTTTGAACTTCTTTTTACTATATCAGCTAAATCTTCATTAGTATAAAATTCGAGTCTTTCTACTATTCCAAACCTGTCATATAATGGCGTGCTTAATAGTCCGCTTCTTGTTGTGGCACCTATTAAAGTGAATTTTGGAAGTTTAACTCTAAAACTTTTAGCACTTGTTCCTTCTCCAACCTTTATATCAACGAAAAAATCTTCCATTGCTGAATAAAGCACTTCTTCAACAACCGTTCTAAGTCTATGTATTTCATCTATAAATAATATGTCTTTTTCACCTAATGTTGTTAGTATAGATGCTAAATCGCCCGGACGTTCTATTACAGGAGCAGATGTTGCCTTGATATTGCTTCCTAATTCTTCTGCAATAATTTGTGCAAGAGTAGTTTTTCCTAAACCAGGAGGTCCGTAAAATAATATATGATCCAAAGAAACATCTCTTTTTTTAGCACTATCTATAAAAACTTTTAATTTTGATTTTATATTTTCTTGACCTATAAAATCATTGAATCCTTTTGGTCTTATAGAAGAATTATTAACATCATAAGAGTTTTCATTGGAGTTGGTTATGCTTTCTTTATCCAATATTTTAAATCCATATTTTTTAAGATATATTATATTATAAAAAATGATTAATAACAAATTTATTTTTTATATAAAACTACTATTTTATTTAAAAAGTTAACTGATAGAATCTTTTTTAGAATATTTTTAATTTTTCTATTTTCTTAAATAAAAATAGGAAAATATGGTAAAAATACTATTTTCTTATATAATGGCATCATATTTGTTTTGGAGTCTATAATATGACAGAAGAAGATATAAAACAGAAAATCATAACACCAGCAATTAAAAAATCAGGCTGGAAAGATAATCAAATAAATTATGAGTATGCATTTACTGATGGACGTTTTGTATTAAAGGGAAAAGATGTTGTGAGAGATAAACCTAAAAGAGCAGATTATTTATTATCTTACAAGTCAAATATACCTTTGGCGATTATTGAAACTAAAAACGATAAGCATAATTTAGGAGATGGAATTCAGCAGGCTATTAATTATGCTGAAATGCTTGATGTACCTTTTGTGTATAGTTCAAATGGTGATAGATTTTTAGAGCATAATATGTTAACTGGTGAAGAGAGGGAAATTTCTTTGTATGATTTTCCTAGTCCTGAAGAATTATGGAATAGGTATAAGAAAGATTCCAATATAGATAATGAAAAAGAAAAAATTATTACAACACCTTATTATTATAGACAGGGAGTGAATAGTCCTAGATATTATCAGAGAGTGGCAATAAATAGAACTATTCAAGCAGCAGCCGAAGGAAAGAAAAGAATGCTTCTTGTAATGGCAACTGGTACAGGAAAAACTTATACTGCTTTTCAAATAATTCATAGATTTAGAGAAGCTAATTTGGCAAAGAAAATATTATTTTTAGCAGATAGAAATATATTGATTGACCAGACTATGAGTCAGGATTTTAAACCATTTAAAAAGGTTATGACTAAAATAGAACATAGAAAAATGAATAGTGCTTATGAAGTTTATTTATCGCTTTATCAGCAGTTAATAACAAATGAAGATAAAGAAATATTCAGAGAGTTTAGTAAAGATTTTTTTGATTTGATTATAGTTGATGAGTGTCATAGAGGTTCGGCTAAAGATGATTCATTATGGAGAAGGATTTTAGAATATTTTTCTAGTGCCATTCAAATAGGTATGACTGCTACTCCTAAAGAAAGTAAAGATGTTTCAAATATTAATTATTTTGGAGAGCCTATTTATACTTATAGTTTGAAACAAGGAATAGATGACGGATTTCTTGCTCCATTTAAAGTTATAAGGGTGGGGCTTAATACAGATTTAGAAGGTTGGCGTCCTTATAAAGGCCAAACAGATATTGAAGGAAATGAAATAGAAGATAGAGAATATAATATAAAAGATTTTGATAAAAACATTGTAATTGAAGAGAGAGATATTGAAATAGCTAAACGTATAATAAAACATATAGAAGAAAATGATAGATTTGCTAAAACTATTGTATTTTGCGATGATATAGAACATGCTGAGCGTATGAGAAGAGCTTTAATTAATGAGCATGCTTTGTATTGCAAAAAGAATAATAAAAATAATTTGGTAAAAGAAGACAGCAGATATATTATGCGTATTACAGGCGATGATATCGAAGGAAAAAAACAGCTTGATTCTTTTATAGCAGTTGATAGCGTATATCCTGTTATAGTTACTACTTCTAAACTTCTAACTACGGGAGTGGATTGCAAGACATGCAAACTTATTGTGTTAAATAATAATATTAATTCTATGACAGAGTTTAAACAAATTATAGGACGAGGCACTCGTATAAAAGAAGATTATGGTAAGAAATATTTTACTATAATGGATTTTAAAAATGTAAGCAGGTTATTTGCTGACCCTGATTTTGACGGAGGGCCATTAAGTATTAATGATGAATATTTGAAAAAAGAAGATGAAGATATTGAAGAGAATATTAACATTGAAGAAGATGATTATGACGGAGAGATAATAATTAATGATGATGAAAAAGAAGAAAAACAAAAAAGAGTAAAGATATCTGTTAGAGGGGTTGAAGTTGAAATATTAAGCGAGAGGGTGCAGTATTTGGATAATAACGGCAAGATTATAACAGAGAGTTTGATAGATTATACTAAAAAAAATATACTTGGAGAATATGCTGCGCTTGACAATTTTCTTAATGATTGGAACAGCGATAAAAGAAAGGCTGTAATTTTGGAAGAATTATTAAAGAGAGGGGTATTCTTGGAAGCATTGAGAGAGTATGAGCATATTGATGAAAATATAGATGATTTTGATTTAATATGTCATCTTGCTTATGATAAAAAGCCTCTTACAAAAAGTGAAAGAATTAAGAATGTTCAAAAAAGAGGTTATTTAAATAAGTATGAGGGAGCGGCAAGGGAAGTGATAGATGCTTTGCTTGAAAAATATATGGATAATAGCATAAATGATATTACAGATAGAAGCATATTATTAAACAGTCCATTTAATAGATTTGGTTCTGCATCAAAAATATTTTCATTTTTTGGAGGAAAAGAAAATTATAATAATGCAGTTAAGGATTTACAAAAAGAAATTTATACGGCATAAATATATTTTTTTGATTTATAATTTTTATTAATATGTTTATAATTTATAATAAGTATGAATTATTATTAGTAATACATGTTTTTAATATATTATAAAACAATTATAAAAATGCAGTTCTTTTGGTTCTTTTATACCAATAAAAGAACTGGGGTGCTGCACGGTGTGTACTTCGTTAAGGGCAAAGCCCTGCAAATATTATAACTAAAAAAAATAAAAAAATTAAAAATTTTTAATATAAATAGAAAACGGAGTGAGATAAATGAGTTTAAATAATTTAGTAAAAAGACTTCAAGATATCATGCGTAATGATGCGGGTATTAACGGCGATGCTCAGCGTATAGAACAAATGGTGTGGATAATATTTTTAAAGATTTTTAATTATAAAGAGCAGCAATGGGAAGCGGTTTATGATTATTATAAATCGGTAATACCTGAGAAGCTGAGGTGGGATAATTGGGCGGTCGATAATAAAGACGGTAAGGCATTAACCGGAGATGAGCTTTTAAATTTTGTTAATACTGAACTTTTTCCTGCTCTTAAAAAATTAGAAATTGATGACAGTTCTTTAAAAGTGAAAGGTATAGTACAGTCGGCATTTGAAGATAATAATAATTATATGAAAGACGGCATACTTTTAAGGCAGGTGATAAATGTAATAAATGAAATAGATTTTGAAGATTATAAAGAACGTCATGCTTTCGGCGAAATATATGAAACTATATTAAAAAGTCTTCAGAGTGCCGGAAATGCGGGAGAGTTTTATACGCCTAGGGCTGTAACTGATTTTATAATGAAAATTATTAATCCTAAACTAGGCGAGAGAATGGCAGATTTTGCATGCGGTACGGGGGGATTTTTAACTTCTGCTTTAAATATAATTTATGAGGATTTGCAGGGGCCTGAAAAAAGAGAGCTTTATAATAATTTTATTTATGGGGTAGAAAAAAAAGCTCTTCCTTTTTTATTATGCATTACAAATATGTTTATACATGATGTTGACAGCCCTAATATTTTTCATGACAATGCACTTGAATATGATGTGAGAGGGTATAAAGAAAATGAGAAATTTGATATTATAGTAATGAATCCGCCTTATGGAGGAAGTGAAAAAGATAATATAAAAATGAATTTCCCAGCTGATTTGAGAAGCAGTGAAACGGCTGATTTGTTTGTTACTCTTATAATGTATAGATTAAAACTTAATGGAAGAAGTGCTGTAATACTTCCGGACGGTTTTTTATTTGGTACTGATAATATAAAAGCGGCTATAAAGAAAAAATTATTTAAAGAGTTTAATTTGCATACTATAGTGCGTATGCCTCATAGTGTTTTTGCTCCTTATACATCAATTACAACTAATATATTATTCTTTGATAAAACTCATTCCACAAAAGAGACTTGGATTTATAGATTAGATATGCCGGAAGGATATAAAAACTTCTCAAAAACTAAACCTATGAAATTAGAGCATTTTAATGAAGTATTTGAATGGTGGGATAATAGAAAAGAGATTAGCGCAGATGGTTTTGACAAGAGCAAGAAATACAGCATTGATGAGATAGCGGAAAGGAATTATAATATAGACTTATGCGGATACCCCCATGAGGAGGAAGAAATACTGCCGCCGGACGAACTTATAAAACAGTATCAGGAGCGCAGGGCGAGTTTGGACGCAGATATAGACAGAGTGCTTGATAATATAATGAATATATTAAAATAATAAAAGGCATTAGAAAATGACAGCATCGGAATTAAAAAAATCAATACTTCAAATGGCAGTTGAGGGCAAACTCACAGAGCAAAGTAAAAAAGATGAACCCGTAGAAAAACTCTTGAAACGTATAAAAGAAGAAAAAGAGAGCTTAATAAAAGAAGGCAAGATAAAGAAAGAGAATACAATAAGCGAGATATATAAAAAAGACGGCTCGTATTATGAAAGGATTGCGGAAGGTAAGAATATTTTGAAAGAAGTTTGTATAGACGAAGAGCTTCCGTTTGAAATACCAGACAGCTGGGCTTGGGTAAGGATAGGAGAGTTATGCACTATTATAAATGGTTTTACTCCTTTACGTTCTAATAATAAATTTTGGTATAATCCAACTATTCCTTGGTTTACAGTTGAGGATATACATAATCAAGGAAGAAGAATTTATAAAACATTACAGGCTATAAATGAATCTGCATTATCTAAAAATAGTAATAGAATATTACCTGTAAAAACTGTGCTATTATGTTGTACTAGTGCTACTGTAGGGCAATATGCTATAACAGAAATTCCATTAACTACAAATCAGCAATTTAATGGGCTTGTTATTAATGAATATTGGAAAAAATATTGTATGCCAGAATTTATATTTACTATTGCTCCTACTTTTAAAACTTATCTTTTACAAGTAGCTGGTAAAACAACATTTAATTTTATATCAGTTAAAAAATTATCTGAGTTATTGATTCCATTGCCGCCTATCGAGGAACAAAAACGCATTGTTGAAAAAATAAACCTTTTAATGCCGCTTATTAATGAATACGATAGCCTCGAAAAAAATATTACTAAATTAAATAAAGAGTTTCCTAACAGCATAAAAAAATCTATTCTTCAATATGCCATAGAGGGCAAACTCACAGAGCAAAGCGAAAAAGATGAACCCGTAGAAAAACTCTTGAAACGCATAAAAGAAGAGAGAGAAAAATTAATAAAAGAAGGCAAGATAAAAAAAGATAAAACTACAAGCGAGATATATAAGAAAGACGGTTCGTATTATGAAAGAGTTTCAGACGGCAAAAATATTTTGAAAGATGTTTGTATAGATGATGAACTGCCTTTTGATATACCTGACAGCTGGGCTTGGGTGAGATTTAATAATATAGTATCATATTCAATGGGTAAAACTCCACCTAGAAAAGAAAATGAATATTGGGATAATGCTACTTTTCCTTGGGTTTCAATAGCTGACCTTATACCTGATAGCGTTCTGTATGAAACTAAAGAAAAGGTAAATAAACATTCAGCAGAAAAAATATTTAAAAATAGAATATCAACAGCAGGAACTCTTTTAATGAGTTTTAAACTTACAGTTGGTAAAGTATCAATCTTGGGGATAGATGCATTTCATAATGAAGCTATTATATCTATTTATCCATTTATAGATACTGATAAAATAGTAACAAATTATTTATTTTTAATAATGCCTTTAATTTCTCAATCTGGTGATACTAAAACAGCAATTAAGGGAAATACTTTAAATACTGATAGTTTAAATGCTCTCTATATTCCATTGCCGCCGATTGAGGAGCAGGGGCGTATTGTTCACAAAATTAACAAGTTAAATAATATTATTAATACTATTAAATTATAGGATAGACTATTATAGCTTTTCTGCCTCTTTTATCATTTATAAAAAACTTGTTCGTAAATAATCCCTGCCATTCTTACGAATGTCAGGCACTCACAAGTTTTTTATTTCCTCTATGCTTAAGCCTGTGTTTTCGCTTATAATTCTTATATCTATACCCGATTTTTTTAAATTTCTTGCTATAGATATTGCCTTCATCTTTTCGCCTTGTTCTATGCCTTGCTCTATTCCTTGCTCTATGCCTTGTTCTATGCCTTGTTCTATGCCTTGTTCTATGCCCAATCTTCTTTCTTCTTCAAGCATTATTTGATTGCCGTATAAATATGCTTCTCTCTTATCATACTCGTTCATCATTAATCTATCTTTAATAAAGTTATTATATCTTCTTTGTACTTCTTCCATTATAGGTTTTTCTTTTACTAAATCAGACATAACTTCCTCCTTATTATTTTTAATAGTAAAAAATTTTAACCAACAATTTAAATCTGGTTTCACTAAATCACATCTAAATTTTTTAAGCTCTATTATATGAATTTGCAAATGGTCTGTTAATAATCTTTTATTAAATGAATCATAAATCATATAACAAGAATGTATACTCTCATTATCATCTAAATTAAAATTGAGCAAATTAATACTTATTACAGGTGTTAGGGCATCATATTTTTCGCCTTGTTTTAAAAGTTTGCTGTAATTAGAAGCCCAATAATAAAGTATTCGCTCTGGAAATCTTGAATTGCCCTGAAGCTGTATCTCTATTATAACAACTGTACCATTTTGTGTAATACATTTTACATCTACTATAGTTTCTTTATCTTCATAATTTTCTTTGTAATTAAAAGGATTTAAAATCTCTGCTGCTCTAAAAGTTTTCATTTCTGAGTCAAGCATTATTGAATTGATAAAATCCAACAATATTACTTCGCTTCCTTTATCCGAAAAAAGATATCTCACAAAATAATCATTCAAAACATTAATCATAACTTTATTATACTAAATTCATTTTAAATGTAAAGCTAATATAATTTTGTTTATTATTAAAAAGATATTATTTCATTACCACCGATTGAGAATCATATTATCGACAAAATTAACAAACTAAATGATATTATTAATTACAATTTTTCTATTTCCTCTATGCTCAGGCCTGTTAATTCGCTTATGAGTTTTATATCCATATCTCTTGCTTTCATGTTTTTTGCCATAGATATTGCTTTGTTTTTTTCGCCTTGTTCTATGCCTTCTTCTTTTGCTTTTTTTAAATCTAATTCCATACTTCTGTCAAAAAAATATGCATCTACTTCTCGTTTTTTATATTTGTCCATTACTGGTCTGTCATTAACAAATGTATTGCATTTATTTTCTACTTCTTCAAATATAGTGTTTTCTTTTATTAAGTTTGACATATTATCTCCTTTAAAAAACTTTATCCAAGAAATAAAATCTTTATGCAGTTCTTCCATTTTAGTTATATTTTTTACGTTGAATTTTGGAAGCTCTATAAAATGTAATTGACAATGGTCGGTGAGAATTTTATTATTATTTAACTCTTTTAAAACATAACAGCTATGAACTTTGTTTTCATCTGTAAGAATAAAGTTTGTAATATTAATACTTACAACCGCTTTTAATTCATCATAAATAGAACCTCTATTTAAATTGCTGCTGTAATTGTATGCCCAATAATATAAAGTTCTTTTTATAAAGTTTTCATTGCCTCTTGCTTGTATCTCTATTAATACGGTTATTCCTGTTTCAGTTGTTGCTTTTATATCAACTATTGATTCTTTTTCATCATAATTTTCTGCTATATTAAATGGATTGAGTATTTCTATTTTCTTAAAAGTTTCAAAGTCTAAATCTTTAAACACGGCATTAATAAAGTTTAAAGCTATATTTTCATTACCTCTATGAGAAAACAAATATCTAATAAAATAATCATTAATTCTATTTAAATTATTTATTGTAACAGGTTCATTTAATATCTGTTTTAATTTATCTAAATCTTTCATAGTTTTATTATACTAAATTCATTTTAAATGTAAAGCTAATATAATTTTGTTTATTATTAAAAAGATATTAATTCCATTGCCTCCGATTGAGAATCATATTATCGACAAAATTAACAAACTAAATGATATTATTAATTACAATTTTTCTATTTCCTCTATGCTCAAGCCTGTTAATTCGCTTATGAGTTTTATATCCATATCTCTTGCTTTCATGTTTTTTGCCATAGATATTGCTTTGTTTTTTTCGCCTTGCTCTATGCCTTGCTCTATGCCTTGTTCTATGCCTTGTTCTATGCCTTGTTCTATTCCCAATCTTCTTTCTTCTTCAAGCATTATTTGATTGCCGTATAAATATGCTTCTCTCTTATCATACTCGTTCATCATTAATCTATCTTTAATAAAGTTATTATATCTTCTTTGTACTTCTTCCATTATAGGTTTTTCTTTTACTAAATCAGACATAACTTCCTCCTTATTATTTTTAATAGTAAAAAATTTTAACCAACAGTTTAAATCGGGCTTTAATAAATCATACCTAAATTTTTTAAGCTCTATTATATGAATTTGCAAATGGTCTGTTAATAGCCTCTTATTAACAGTATCGTAAATCATATAACAAGAATGTATACTCTCATTATCATCTAAATTGAAATTGAGCAAATTAATACTTATTACAGGTGTTAGGGCATCATATTTTTCGCCTTGTTTTAAAAGTTTGCTGTAATTAGAAGCCCAATAATAAAGTATTCGCTCTGGAAATCTTGAATTGCCTTGCAGCTGTATTTCTATTATAACAACTGTACCATTTTGTGTAATACATTTTACATCTACTATAGTTTCTTTATTCTCATAATTTTCTTTATAATTAAAAGGATTTAAAATCTCTGCTGCTCTAAAAGTTTTCATTTCTGAATCAAGCATTATTGAATTGATAAAATCCAACAATATTACTTCGCTTCCTTTATCCGAAAAAAGATATCTCACAAAATAATCATTCAAAACATTAATCATAACTTTATTATACTAAATTCATTTTAAATGTAAAGTAATATAGATTTATTTACCAAGTTAAAATATTTCTTATACATTATTTAAATCTTTTAAAATATTATCTTCTTCTTTTTTTGGATTTCTTTTTTTCTTTTCTGCTTTTGTTTTTAAAAGGTTTAGATTTTCTTGAATATATTTCTTTTTTATTCTTACTGCCTTTCTTCTTCTTTAAAAAATCTCTGCTGTCTATTATATCTCTGTCATCTAATGCATTATCAAATTCGCTTGCAGGCAAAAAGTCTATAAATAGCTCTTCTATATTTACCCTATGAACAGCTATTCTTATTTTATCTCCAAGTGTATACCATTTAGCTTCTTCATTGCTGTATGCTGCCTGCTCATTTTCATCATAATGATAATGATGTCTCAAATCTGCATATCTTATTAAGCCCTCTATTCCTCTATCTTCTATTTCAACAAATATGCCAAATTTAGTGATGCCGCTTATGATGCCGTTATATTCTTTGCCTATTTTGTCTTTCATAAACCTCACAGCTTTTACTTTATACAAACTTCTTTCGCATTCCACAGCAACTCTCTCTGTTCTAGAGCACCATTTAGCACAATTATCAAACATCTTTTGCATAGAAGGTTTTATATTTTGAGCCCCTTCTAATGATAGTTTTAAAAGTCTATGAGTAAGTAAATCTGTATATCTTCTTATAGGCGAAGTGAAGTGAGTATAATATTCAAAACCAAGACCGAAATGCCCTATATTATTAATATCATATATAGCTTGCTTCATAGAGCGTAAGAGTAGAGTAAGCAATAGTTTTTCATCGGGTTTACCTATTATTGACTCTATAAATGAATGAAAATCCAAATTACCTTCAGTGTCGCTTGTAAGTCTGTAGCCTCTGTTAAATGCTATTCTTCTAAATGTGTCTAGCTTTTCAGAATCTGGACTATCATGCACTCTATAAATAGCACCTTTTACATTTTTTAATCTCTTAGCAACTTCGCAGTTTGCAAGAAGCATAAACTCTTCTATTATTTTATGGGTTTCTTTTCTCTCACCTATAAAAAAGTCTTTTGGGTTTCCGCCTTTATCTAATATTATTTGTGTTTCATTAAGGTTAAACTCTATGCTTCCGTTATCTATTCTTTTTTGAAGAAGTATTTTTTTTATGTCATCAGCATTTTTTAAAAGTTCTAATAGCCAATCTTCATCTTGTTCTATACCGTCCAAAACATCTTGTGTATAATCGTAAGTTAATCTTCTACTTGACTTTATAACGCTTTTGTGAAAAGTGCTTTCTTTTATATTTCCTTTATTATCTATTGTGATAAACACTGTCATTGTGAATCTGCTCACACCTTCATTCAAAGAACATATTCCATTTGAAAGCTCATGCGGAAACATTGGGTAAACTGTATCAATTAAGTAAACGCTATTTCCTCTTTTTCTAGCTTCCCTATCTAATGCAGAACCTTCAGCTACAAAAAAACTTACATCTGCAATGTGTACGCCTATTTTGTATCCGTCATTTAATTTCTCTACACTTATAGCATCATCAAAATCTTTAGAATCAGCTCCGTCTATTGTTACAGTTCTTATATCTCTTAAATCTATTCTGTCAAATTCAAGCCCCACATTTTCCATACTGTCTGGAAGCAGTTTAGCCTCTTCAAGGCATTTCTTTGGAAAATCAGTAGGTATATTATATGCATTAGCTACTATCTCAGCATCTTTTTTGGCATTGTTTATTTCTACTTTTATATCGGGCTTTTCTATAACATTGGTTTTAGTGCTGTTTTCTTTTTTAGCTGTTTTTTTTGGATATCCTTTTTTTAATTCTTGTTTTTTTGATATTTGTTTTATATCTCTTTCATTACTGCTCGAATCTAAATAATACTTTCCCTCTTTTGTGAGTTTTAATATATCGCCTTTCTTTATTATAAGCCCCATAGAACTAGCCTTATGGAGCATTTTATCAAATCTTAATTTATCTTTTTTGTTTTCAACATATTCAGCTTTATAGTCTTTTATGCTTACTTGACCTTTTTTATCTATTCTTCTTAATAATTTAATCACTTTCATAATATTTTTATTATAGCAGTAAAAGAGATAATGTCAAATAGATGTTTTTGTTGTTGGGTTTGTTTGATGTTAATAAAAAATCAGCACCCCTACTATTGTAAAGGTGCCAAAACAGTTTAATTAAATGAAGGTTATAAAATATATTGTATCAATTTAAGGATACAAAAGAATTTGCTTAAAACAACTAATATCTCTAACTAATTGTTAGTTTATTCTAACATATTTTTAGAATATGTCAATACTTTATTTTGAATTTATTTAAAAAATTTATTGTTTTTTGTTTATTTTTTTATACATTTAATTTCTTTTTCCAGAAGCATATTCAAGAGTGTTAATATCTAATATCTCTCTATACGGTTTAGTTAAAGATTTTTCGTATCTGCATAACCATTTTACGCCATTAAATATACTCTCTATTTCATCATTACTTTTTATAATGTTTCCATTTTCAAATATATATGCAGCAATATTCATAGCATGCTGTATTATATTGTTTGGGTTTAAATCATGAAAATGGTATTGGATATCAGAAAGCCCTATGGAATAAAGCCCAAAGGTATCAACTATCATATCATTAGTATCTTGCACTTTGAAAAATCTAATATTTAATCCTGAATATAAGAATCTTAAATTTTTTGGATATTGATTTTTTAATAATTGTTCTCTAAGTAAAATTTTGCCGCTTTGTTCATTATATACGGCAGCAGCATCAGGAAAAAGATTTAATGTTATATTAAGCCAATTATTGAGTAGGGTAGTTCTATCTTTGTAATCTAATCCGCCAGCCAAAAAGTCACTTAACATCACTTGATATTTACATTCTTTTAATAGTTCTTTAGCATCTTTTATATCCCAAGCCTGATTATAAACTTCATCGCTTATGCTGTTATAATCAAACTCTATAGGCTCATACATAAAAACTTGAACCCCCAATTCTTTATTATCTTGAAATTTTACTTTAATGTCATTAATCATTATGCTGTATAGGTTTTTATCTTCAGAGATTGTTTCTATATTATTATATACAGCTCTTAATTTTTGTTTTACCAATTCTATATTTGGTAATTGCGGTTTATCTTTAAATAAAATTTTATAAAAATATACATGAGAAAAAAGAGCTTCTTCAGTGCTTTCTAATTTTTTGTTATCCATTTTTATTCCTATTTTTTTAATATATAATTTTAAATATTTGTGGGGCTTTGCCCCACACCCCACTTCTTTTGCGACTGAAAGGAGTCCTTCAGGGCGACCGAAGGAAGTGCCCTTGCGGCGTGCCACAAAGAAGCAAAAAGGCTATATTTAAGTTTAATTTAATAATTTATATTTGCAATCAACCATAATTATATGATTTAGTATTATTTGCATTTTTTGGTTCTTTGACGAAGTCCGCACAGCGAAGGCGGGAAAAAGAACAATAACAAAATTATCAACTTTAAAATTTTTAGTATGTACTAAAGTTTATCACAAAATAAAAATATTTTAAATAAAAAATTATAATATGGCATTCATTGACTTTTTATTTTTGTCTTATATACTATAGATAATAATATATAATGTTTAACTTAGAGATTTTAATTAAATGTTTATTTATATATTGACTATTATATTTTTTCTATATGTCATATTAATAGCAATAAAAATGCTTCTTGAAAATAGACCGCCTTATTCTTTTATAGCTTGGCTTACTGTGTTAGTGTTTTTACCATATGTTGGTGCTATTTTTTATTTATTCTTAGGTGTAAATTGGAAAAAATCTAGAAGAAAACTTTCTGCAAAACTTCCTGAAGATATGATAAGAAAACATTTTTCTTCTTTGCTTGAAGAGCAAATGAATATTATAGATAATATGGGCGGTAATTATGCAAAGCATACTAATTTGGTAAAGCTTGCAATAAAAAGCGGATATTCTCCTATAACTATTCAAAATCAAGTTTATGTTTTTGACGAAGGTAAAGATTTATTTGACGATTTAATTAGCAATTTAAAGCTCGCTGAAAAAACAATACACATGGAATACTTTATATGGAGAAGTGATGAATTAGGAAATAAAATAAAAGATATACTAATAAAAAAATCCAAAGAAGGAGTTAAGGTTAGGCTTATATTTGACGGACTTGGCTCTATGCTTAGAATAAGCAGAAAATATAAAAAAGAACTTAAAGAAAATGGTATAGAGTTTTTATATTATCATGATCCATTTTCTATATTTTGGACTAGATATGTTAATTACCGCAATCACAGAAAGATAGTAGTTATAGACGGAATAGTTGCTTATATGGGGGGAATGAATTTAGGACAGGAATATATTGACGGCGGAAAGAGATTTGCTTCTTGGAGAGATACTCATATGCGTATAGTGGGTGATGCTTGTAATCTTATACAGAATGTTTTTGTATGTGATTGGCATAATGCAGGCGGAAGAGATTTAGATAATTTGATGGATAATGGCTCTTCATTGATGCAGGAATTATTTCCTTCTTCAACTACAGATAAATATCTTCCTATGCAAATAATATCTTCTGGACCTGATTCTAAATGGGATTCTATACAAAAGATTTATTCAAAAATGATAGCTGATGCTAAAGAGAGTATTTATATAGAAAGTCCATATTTTGTACCTGATGATGGTTTTTTGCATAATTTGGAGAATGCTGCTTTATCTGGAATAAATGTTAATTTAATGATTACGGGTAAGCCTGATAAATTAGTAGCTTGGTGGGTCGCTCAAACTTATTTTGAGACACTTCTTAATGCGGGTGTTAATATTTATTTGTATGAGAGCGGTTTTTTGCATAGCAAGTTTTGTGTTATAGATGGAAGGATTGTATCTTCTGGTACTTGCAATATGGATATAAGAAGTTTTTATTTGCATTATGAGATGAATGCGGTTATATATGATATAGATACTGCTTTAGAATTTGAAAGTATTTTTAAAGATGATATTTCAAGAGCTCATAAAATAACTATGGAGGAATATAAAAAGCAGCCTATTTTGATTAGGCTTAGAAATTCAGCTTGTAGAATTATTGCACCTGTGCTTTAGTTTTTATTTATATGGAGGAATTATGAAAAACGTAAAAATCTCATCATTAAATGAAAATGATTTATTAGAATTAAAAACTTCAAAAGATACAATATCTTTATTTATAGATGATAGCGGCATATCAAAAGACATGATACCTTTTTTAAATGATGTATTAAAAGAGAGGCCTGATTTCTTTTTAAACATTTCTTCAGAAAAAGACAGTAGCTCTAATTTATCTGGAGAAGATATTGTTAAGTTTATACCAGAAGTGAGGAACTTAATATTTTATGCATCTCTTAAAAATCCTATAAGCAATTTAAATGTTTTTTCAAGGCTTGGAAATTTGATAAGTTTGCATATTAATGGAAATGTTGATAAAGATATTGCTTTAAGCCCGCTTGACAGCATTGAAACACTCAGCAGTTTTTATTTAGAGAATGGTTTTAGTCTTAAACATTCTGTTTATATAGAAAATAGAAAAAGTTTTTGTGATATAGGGGCTTCAAATATTAGAGTGGAACATTTTACTAAGATGAGTCAACTAAAAAAATTATCAATACTCTCATCTGCCACTCATATTGAAGAGCTTCCAAAAAGAATGCCAAATTTAGAAGAGATATATATTGAGAAAGGTAAGGGTATAAATACTTTAGATTTTTTAAATGATTTAAAAAACTTAAGAATAATAGAATTAAACTCTATATCAGAATTAAAATATATACCAGATTTATCAAAATTAGAAAACTTAGAAAAAGTAATATTAAGAAATTTGAGAAGTTTGGAAGATTTAGAAGCAATATTTAATAATAACAAAATTAAAATACTTATACTAGAAAATGTTAAAGGTTTTAATATAGAAAAATTATCCACTATGGATAGTTTAAAATATATCACAGTTACTACTGATGATAAATTAGAAACGAATAGAATTAAAAAGTCTTTATTAGATAAAGGTTATTTAGAAGTTTAAAAAGCCTTTATTTTTAGAATATCATGTATATGAACTATACCTATAGGTTTTTTGCCTTCTTTAGTATCTTCAACAACTACAAGATTAGTAATTTTTCCTTCCATTAAATGCAAGGCTTCACCTATAAGTGTATCTTGATATATTACTTTAGGGTTGTTATTCATTATATCTTTTACTTTTGTTTTTAGAATATTTTCTATTTGTTTGTCTTTTACCAATAATCTTTTTAAATCACCATCTACAATAATGCCTTTAAGAATGTTGTTATCATCTGTAATAATTGCAATACCGAGTTTACATTCTATGATTTTAAATAGTGCATCATATAGAGAAGTTTCTAAATTTATAATTGGCAAGTTATCAGTATGCATAATAGTTTTTACTTTAGCTAATTGCCTACCCAAACTTCCGCCCGGATGAAATATTGCAAAGTCTTCAGCTTTAAATCCTCTCACTTCCATTAAAGCAGTAGCCAAAGCATCAGATAAAGCTAAAGAAGTAGTTGTACTAACAGTAGGTGCCAATTTTAAAGGACAAGCCTCTTCTTTTACATGTGTGAGTAAAGTGATTTTTGCATTTTTTGCTAGAGTAGAGGATTCATCATTAGTAATTGCTATATATGGTATATTTTGTCTGCAAGACCAATTTACCAATTCTATTATCTCTCTTGACTCCCCGCCTTTAGAATATAATACTAAATAATCATTTTTAGTTATCATACCAAAGTCGCCATGCAAACATTCATTAGGGTCAACGAAAAAACTAGGTGTTCCGGTTGAAGCGAAAGTGGAAGCTGCTTTTCTTGCAATATGTCCGCTCTTACCAACACCAGAGGTTATTACTCTTCCTTTAATATTAAATAATTCATTAACTGCTTTTTCAAAATTATTGTCTAATTTATCAGACAATAATTTTAAGCTTTCACTTTCTAATAATAAAGTTAATTTACCTCTGTCTATTATATTCATTTTATACCCTTTATTATATTAATCTATAACAGCACTAATTAAGTGCCCTGCAAGCCTCTCTATAGCTTTATCTACATACTTTTTATCTTTTAATTTCTTTTTATAAATTTCTATTTTTTCGTAATTGATTTTAACAGCCGTTTTCATACAATACCCCTATATAAAAATGTCTTCTACAAAAGAAATTTCTCTACTATAGTTGGTATCGTCTATTAAAACTGCCCCAAAGGAACATTTTTGACTTAAACTTAATCCTTTTTTAATTAAGTATTCCTCAGCTGTATCATAGAGCTTTTGTTTTTTACGCTCTGTTATAGAATCAGCTGCATATCCAAAACTTCCCTGTCTTCGATATTTTACTTCTACAAACACAATAACAACTCCTTTTGTCATTATTAAATCTATCTCGCCTCTTGTTATGCTGCTTTTATAATTTCTCTCTAATAATTCATACCCAAGATTTTCGAGATAATTTAAGGCAATATCCTCTCCAAGATTGCCTATTTCTTTTTTACTTTTCATTTAATTGCCGTCATTATTTTCTTTTTTATTCAATAGTCTTGCCTTTACCTCCTCTAAAATATTACTATCTTTATCTACCCCGCTTATCAGCAATTTATTAGTTTCTATCAAATTTATAACTTCGCCGTCTTCAATAAAATTATTATTTGCATCAGATACTATTTTTATTATTGGTCTTATAGGATAACTGACATTAGTAGCAAATACTAACCCCTTCCTATTGTCATTTAAAATTACAACAGTCCCTACAGGATAAACACTGAAAGTTCCTACAACAAGTTTTGCTATTATAGGGTCAAACTTAATATTAGCTCCCTTTATTATTTCTCTTACAGCATCAGATAATGTTTTTGTTTCAATAGTTCTAGAGCCATTAACAATTTTAGAATATGTAGGTGTTTTTTGACTGTCTTTTAATATTCTTATAGGTTTTAATATTTTTTCTAAAGAATGTGCAACGGCAACTATTTTTGGATATAAATGTATTTGATTGCCGCTAATGCCTCTTGGATAGCCTTTGCCATTATAATGTTCATGATGCTCTAAGGGAATAACTGCTATCTCTTCTTCTAATCTAAAATTTGTTTTTATTATTTTATAACCAAATACTGTATGTTTTTTTATTTCAATATATTCTTCTGGCGTAAACTGTTCATGTTTATTTAAAATTTTATCTTGTATTCTAATAAGACCTATATCATATAATATAGCACCTAAACCTAATTTTTGTAATTTATCTTCTGGAAATTTCATTACTTTGCCGAGCATTAAAGATATCATAGATACATTTAATGACCTTATATAATAATAATCATCTCTGCTTAAATTTTCAATATTTAATAATGCTATAGCAGCATTCATATTTTTATTAATAAGGTCTAATATACTATCTATTATTGATTTTAAATTAGATATATTAACTATATTGTTGTATCTGAAATCACCTAAACTTTTTTTCACTTTTTCTAAAATATTAAAATATATATTTTTGTATACGAGGCATTCTCTAGAAAACTTCTCAAAATCTTCTGGCGTTTGATATCCTTCCGCATTAGCATCAGAGTCTTTTATAAATACTTCTTCTATATCCCATTTTTTTAGTCTTTTAATATCTTCATCTATAGATTTTATATATTTGCTAATAGCCATAAAACCATTATAGATATAAATATCCTGCTTATCAATTTTGGTTTTGATATCATCTACTTTAACACTAGTTATTTTTTCCATAGTTATTACAACTCAGCCTTTAATTTATATACATATTTTAATATTATACTAACTGCTTCATAAACTGAATATGGTATCTCTTCTCCTATTTCTAAATGCATTAACTCTTTTACAGTATCTTCATCTGATACTATAGGCACTTTGTTTTTTTTAGCTATTTCTATCATTCTTTTAGCTAAGAGTTTCTCTCCCTTAGATATTATTATAGGAGCATTATGTATTTCTCTCTCATAAAGTAAAGCAACCGCATTTTCAATTTCTTTTTTCATAATTTATCTCCAATTCTATATTATTAAACTTTTCTAATTCTTCATCTATATTTGTTTTTATATTTTTACATTTTAAAAATAATTTTTTATCAAATAATAGCAGATTAATAATATATTTATTTTCTTTTACAATTTCTATTTTGCAAAGTTCTTTATTATTATCATAAGCTATAAACTCTAAACTTTTAGCTTTATTATCTTTTCTATTTATATAAAGAAGTACCTCTTTTAATTCATTATTAACCATAAAAGGTATTGGTATTAAAAAAGAACCTTCTCTAAAAGTTTTATTTTCCCTATTTGAGGATAATATCTTTAAAAGAAGATTAAGCATATTAGAACTATCAGAAGATAATTCATCTTGAAGCATATCAAAGAGCATAAACCATACACTCAAATTTCCATTTGAAGATATATAATTTTTTAAGCTTTTGTCAGTATCATTAATTTCTTTTAAAAGCGTTAGTAATATTTCGGTTTTTTCAATATTTTTGTTAGAGTTTTTTATAATAGAATGCAAATTATTAAATTTCGAAAAAATATTCTCAAACATTTCTAATTCATCTATACTAAAATATATTCCATTAGACATAGAATTAAGTATAAACTTCATTTTTTTATCATCTAATTGGGGGATATATTTAATAACTCTCTCTAAATAGGTGATATTTTCAGAGCTTTGTTTTATAGAATTTTTTGATAAAATAGCAACAGCTTCGCTATTATTTTCTTTATTAGTGTTCAAAACTAAAGTATCTTTTATAGCATTGTTACTCATAGCTTCTCTTGCCTCTTTAATGCTGTTTACATCTTTAAGCAATTTTAATACTATATTACCATTTTCTCTATTAATAACAGCAAAACCCTTATCCTTCATTCCATCTTTGAATAATGCTACAACCTTATTTCCCATTATATTAATAATAGCTCTGTTGTTATCCAATTTACGCATAAGAGAATATCTTACAATATCTCCCTCTTTTATGTTTTGAGAGTTTTTACTACTTATGATGATGTTTGAATATTTGTTATTAATGTTTAGCATTTTATATAAAAAAACTATTTTCTTCTTTCATTTCTTTTTTTATAGATTTTATAGGTTCAAATGATAATCTATGTAAATCGCTTGCACCATATTTTTTTATAGCTTCAATATGCTCTTTTGTACCATAGCCTTTATTTTTTGATATTTTGTATTTATCATATTCTTTATTTTTTTCTGATAATATGCTCATAGCTTTATCTCTGCTCACCTTAGCAACTATACTAGCACAAGCTATAGAGTATGATTTTAAATCGCCTTTTATTATAGATTCTTGTTTTATTTCTGTGTCAATTTTCATAGCGTCTATTAATAATATATCAGGTTTTACTTTTAAACTTTCAACAGCTTTAAGCATAGCTAATTTTGTGGCATTATATATATTAATTTTGTCTATAATATTTGCAGGCACAGAATATAGTGAATATGATAATGCTTTTTGAGTTATAATTGTGTAAAGCTCTTCTCTTTTTTTGGCGGTAAGTTTTTTGGAATCGTTCGCCTCTTCTATTATACCATCATCTAAAGTCATTATAACAGCACAAGCAGTAACCTCTCCAAAAAGCGAACCGCGTCCAACTTCATCTATACCGCAAATATATTTATAGCCCAAATCTAAATAATATTTTTCATAATGCAGTTTATCTATTTGTTCACTATCAAAAAGATACATATTATTATATTTATCAGTTATTATAATATCTGTAAAGCTATAACAACTACTATAACTACTGCAGCCAAAGAACCCATAATTATAGCGAAATTGTTTGCTTTATTTTTTTCTGATAATTCTGCCTCTTTTTGCTTTATGAGCATAGCATCTGCTGTTCTAAACATATTATCATATTGTTTAGTTATATCATCTCTAAACTCTTTGTTTTTTTGCTCTTGTTTTTCTATTTGCCTGTCTGTATATTCTTTTAATTTTTCTTTGTCGCTGTTGAACTCATTTATAATAGTTTTAGCATTGTTTAGAGTTGCTATATAATCAGTGTTTTTTATGCTGTTTTCTTCTATTTTTTTATTTGTATATTCTATCAATGCATCATAATTTCTGTCATATTTTTTTAGCATATCATTCATTCTTGTTTCCATATGGTTGCTAAAATCTCTGTTTTTTCTATCCTGCTCTTCCATTTTTAAGTTAACAGTATTATTAATATTTTTTATAAGCTCATTGTTTTTATTATTCTGCTCTTCAATCTTTTTATTTGTGTACTCTATCAATATTTCATGGCTTTTATCATATTTCTCAAGCATATTATTTGCTTTAGAGAGTATTTCATCATAATTCTTATTAATTAATTGATTAAACTCACTATTTTTTCTATCCTGCTCTTGCAATTTATCATTCATTGCATTATTTACAGTTTTTAGAAATTCTCTATTTTTAATGTCTTGTTCTTCTATTTTTCTATTTGTATAATCTATAACAGCTTCATGACTCTTATCATATTTTTCAATCATACTATTTGTTTTTGCTATTATTTCATTATGATTTTTATTTATTAATTCATTAAACTCTTTATTTTTTTTGTCTTGCTCTTCAAGTTTAATATTTATAGAATTATTAATAGTCTTGAGAAACTCATCATTTTTCTTAGATTGCTCTTCTAATTTTTTATTAGTATAATCAATCAATACTTCATGGCTTTTGTCATATTTCTCAAGCATCTCATTTGTTGTTTTTATTATTTCATTATTATTTTTGTTTATTAGCTCATTAAACTCTTTATTCTTTTTATCTTGCTCTTCAAATCTTATATTTATAGAGTTATTGATAGTTTTTAGGAACTCATCATTATTTTTAACTTGCTCTTCCAATTTTTTATTAGTGTAGTCAATTAATACTTCATGACTCTTGTCATATTTTTCAAGCATTTCATTTGTTGTTTTTATGATGTTTTCATTTATGTCTTTATTTTTCTTATTGCTTTCTTCTAACTTAACATCATTTTTTTTGTCTTGTTCTTCTAATTTTGTATTCATAATCTCATTAAGAGTTTTTATGAATTGTTCATTTTTAATGTTTTGCTCTTTTAATTTTTCTTTTATTTCATCATTAATATTGTTAATAAGTTCACTACCTTGTTCTTCTAGCTTTTTATTTGCATTTTGTATTAATATTTCATTTTTCTTAGTATTTTCTTCTAATAATTCTGCTGTTTTCTTTAATAGCTCTTCATTTAATTTAGTGTTTTTTATATTGTTATCTTCTAATTTTAGATTTATTACTTCGTTAATATTTTTTATGATGTCATGATTTTTAATATTTTGTTCTTCTATTGTTTCTTTAAACTTTTCATTTATAGATTTTTCAAATTCATTATTTTGTTCTTCTAATTTTTTATTAGCATTTTGTATTAGTATTTCATTTTTTTGAATATTCTCTTCTATTAGCTCATTTGCCTTTTCTAATAGAATTTCTATTTTTAAGTCTATGTCATTTATAGAATCTAGATTTCTATTTAAGGCTTCTATATGATATTGTAAATTATTTATTCCTTCTTCGGCATTGTCTAATCTTTCAGAGTTTAATAATATTTTTTTGAATAATCTCTTATTCTTTTTTTCCATTTCTTCTAAATCTTCTCTTGATATATTATTGTTATTTTCTAATGACATAATAAAATCCTTAAAAATTTATTTCTTATACTATATAATATATAATATATATGTAAAATATCAAATTTATATTGCTATAAATTTTGTTATAATTTATAAATTAAATATAAAAAAATGGAGAGAGATAATTGGCTAAAGTATTAGGGCAAACAACCCCTTTGAAAATAATGGCTGGTATATATAAAAGCGGCAGACTTCATCATGCTTATTTGTTTTATGGAGAAGAGGGAGTTGGAAAATATGAAAGTGCTTTAAATTATGCTAAGGTACTTTTATGCGAAAGAAATAACGGCACTTATTGCGATGAATGTGAATCTTGCAAAATGATAGATAATTATAAGCACCCTGATGTAGTAGTAGCTGGCACTGATGAGAGATTTAGAAATGCTGAAATATATTTTAATCAATATTTAGAATATAAGCTCCCTCATTTATTTAATAATTTTTATACAGAATGCCGCTCTATACTTTATAAAGTGGAATCTATGCTTTTTGACAGTTATGATAATTATCCTTTAAGCGAACCGAAAGAATATATGCTTGGAAACAAAAAAGAAAGTTCGAGATACGCTTTAATAGAGCCTTACTATTTGGCTGTTAATTATACATTAAATGAACTTAATGAAGATAATATTGAGTTTATAGATTCTATTTTTAGGACAAAATCAAAAGATGCACTCAATATAGTAAAAGCAAAAGGCGGCAAAAAGAAATATTCTATAGATGGGGATTTTTTCACAGCATTAAAGAAAATACATTACAATATAATTCATACAGTTATACCATTAGACACAATTAGAAATATAATAGAGATGACATACAGAAAACCAAGATTAGGAAGAAAGAGGGTAGTAATAATTGAAGGTATAGAATTGATGGATAAAAGAGCCCCTAATATATTTTTGCGTACATTAGAAGAGCCATCTGATAACAATATATTTATTTTGATAACTTCAGATACAAATAAATTAGTTCAAGACGGAATGAAGCCTTTAATATCACGTATGATGGAGCTTAAGTTTGCATCGCTTTCAGAAAATACTTTAAGGTCAATATTAATGAAGAGATTAAGGCTAAGTGAAGAGAAAACAGCCCTAGCACTTCAATATTCTTCAGGAAGTATGTCTAAAGCTATAAAATATTTGCTTGACAAAAAATCAAATACAAGCGATAATATTAGGGAAGTATTATTGTCTTTCATAGATGCAAGTTTAAAGAATAATGCCTCAAAAGTGTCTTCTATCATTACCCTCCTTTCTGAAGGTGAGTATGATATTTTAGATACTATAAGAGAATTGATTAATATTCTAAAAAAATCTTTGGAAGATAAATATCTGGAAATAGAAGAAAGAAGCTATATACTTCCTAATTCCGTTTCCGATATGAGTATTATATGGGCTATAGATGAATTAGATTCTTTAATTAATACTTTATTAAATACTAATAGTCAGCCAAAAATGATACTTTATAAGGCTTTAAGCAACATTTATACATGGCTAAATAATTATTAAAAACTTATAGGAGTTATACATGAAAAAGCTATTTCTTGTATTAAGTGTAATGATTTTATCATTAAATCTTGTTTATGCTCAGGATGAAGCACAACAAACTACTGAACAGCAGACAACAACTCAAGAGCAAACTACTGCCGATACTGCTGCAACAGAAAATACAAATACTGTAGAAGGTATAGTGCCTTTCTCACCTAATTTTGCAGATTTGAGAAATGTAGACGATGCTAATTTAGATAGAGAGTATAATCTTCTTCAAACTAATTTAAATGTTATAAAAGATGATTATCTTTTTAGAGTGTTATATAAAGCTAATAAAATATTACAAAATTATACTAATGTGAATTTTACAGATACTAATGAAATGTTTTATAATGCTATTAACTATTATGATTTAGTAGCTAGACCTATATCTGGTGATAACAATGTTGATTTAGGTCTTAAAGAAGTTTACAAAGCTATTAATTTGTATGAAGATGTTAGGCCTATTTATGAAATTTTAGGTAAAACTAATGAACTTGCTAAAAGTGATTATGAGTTAAATCTTTATGCTGGTATACTTAATTTATTCAAAGGTTCTCCTAGTTATTATTCAGTAAGCAGATATCACTTCAATAAAGCTTTAGAAAATGAAATAAATAATCAAAACTCTGCTAGCAATTTAATAATGCTCAATACTTATTTAGCTGGCGTTAATTATTTATTAGCTAACAATGTAAATACTGGTGATATTAGAAAAGTTTATTATCTTAATGAAATGTTTAATAACTTATGGGATTTAACTACTTTGAAAAATGAAGATGAAAATATTAAATCTGCTAAGTATAAACTTCTTATCACTAAATATCATAAAATATTATATACAACTTCTGACAGATTTAGAGCTATATATTCTAAATATTATGATGAGTTAGGTTTTGTATATGCTAATACAGAAGATGAAATATTATCTAGAGAAGTAGCTCCTGTTTATAAAGAAGGAGAAGCAAACGAAGCTAATACAGCAAATACTACAACAACAACTACTACAGAAAATACAGAAACAGCACAATAATAAAAATAACAAATAACTTAAGGCATGTCAATTATAATTGGCATGCCTTATTAATATATATTACTAATAAGTTAATCGTATTATTTAATAAATACGCTTGACATAAATAAAAAATAGTTTAATATTTTTAATGTTTAATAAATAAAGGAGATGAAATATGTTTGAATTAATGAAATTGCCTTATGGTAAAGAAGATTTAGCACCATATATGTCTTCAAATACTTTAGACTTCCATCATGGCAAACACTTAAATGCTTATGTAACAACAGTTAATGATTTAGTATCTAAAGACAAATCATTAGAAGGAAAAAGTATAGAAGAGTTAATACTTCTTTCTCATAACAATAGTGAAAAGCAAGCATTATTTAATAATGCTGGTCAGGTTTATAACCATGAAGAGTTTTTCAAAATGTTAAAGAAAGATGTTGCTATACCTGCTGAAGTAAAAAGTAAAATAGAAGCAGATTTCGGCAGTTTTGATGCTTTTAAAGAAGCATTCACTACAGGCGGTAAAACACAATTTGGTTCTGGTTGGGTATGGTTGGTATTAAATAATGGCAAATTAGAAGTTAGAAAATATGCTAATGCTATGAACCCTGTTGCTGATAAAGTACATGGTGTTTTAACTTGCGATGTTTGGGAACATGCTTATTATTTAGATTATCAAAACAGAAGACCTGATTTCCTTACTACTTTTGTAGAACATTTAGTAAATTGGGATTATGTTGCAGAAAGATTAAATAAGGCAAAATAACTTAATTTTTTAATTATACAATTTAAGGGGAAATAAAAATGAAAGATTTGAAAGGAACAAAAACAGAAAAGAATTTACATGATGCTTTTGCTGGCGAATCTATGGCTAGGAATAAGTATACATATTTTGCAAGCGTTGCTAGAAATGAAGGTTATGAGCAAATAGCTGCAATATTCCTTGAAACAGCAGAAAATGAAAGAGAGCATGCTAAAGTGCATTTTAAATATCTTAATGGTATAGGTGATACTCTTCAAAACTTACAAGCTGCTTGGGAAGGCGAAAACTATGAGTATGAAGAAATGTATCCTACTATGTCTAAAGAAGCTGCTGCTGAAGGTTTCGATGAAATTGCTCATTCTATGAAATTAATCGGTGATGTTGAAAGAGAACATAGAGAGCGTTATGCTAAATTAAGAGAAGCTGTAAAAAATGGTACAGTTTTTAAAAAGAATACTAAAGTTCAATGGAAATGCAGAAACTGCGGATATATATATGAAGGTGAAACTGCTCCTGAAATTTGTCCTGCTTGTAAACATGCTAAAAAATTCTTTGAAGTTAGAGTTGAAAATTATTAATTGATAATTTAATTAGTTAAAAATAATAGGGGGCTTGAATAAAGCCTCCTTTTTTTATTTTTATTTAAAGATATTGTCATGGAGCCATAGATATTGTACTTTTACTTGCTATAATATTTTTGATTCTTTCTTTGATTGTAATATAACCTAACGAAGAAATCAATCTTTGATTGTTATAAAAATGTGTATATTCTTTTAATTTTTCTCTCAATAATTCTACTGTGATATTTTTATTTAATCGTGAATAAAATTCTCTTTCGTCTATGCCGTGTACTCTTTCTACTACGCCATTGTATCTTGGTGTTGCTATAGGAATATATCTCCTCTCTAATTTATTTTTTAAGCAGTATTCATCAAAAATATTTATTTTAGGAGTATTAATACAGCGATAAGTATATTCTATACCATTGTCCGTTTGTATAGCCTGTATCTTAAAAGGTGAAGTTTTTAAGACATATTTTAAGAAAGATAAAGCACTATAAGGTGTTTTATCCTCATAGATTTGCCTCCAACTATAACGTGTAGCTAAATCTACAGCAGTGAATTGATAAACTGTTTTTCTGGAGA
>NZ_SAXY01000007.1 GCF_008016535.1 Brachyspira pilosicoli | reverse complement strand
TATTACAAACTTCACCTTTTAGGATACAATCTATACAGACCGATAATGGTATGGAATATACTTATCGCTGTATTAATACTCCTAAAATAAATATTTTTGATGAATATTGTCTTAAAAATAAATTAGAACGAAGATATATTCCTGTAGCAACACCAAGATATAACGGCGTAGTAGAAAGAGTACACGGCATAGACGAAAGAGAATTTTATTCACGATTAAATAAAAATATCACAGTAGAATTATTAAGAGAAAAATTAAAAGAATATACACATTTTTATAACAATCAAAGATTGATTTCTTCGTTAGGTTATATTACAATCAAAGAAAGAATCAAAAATATTATAGCAAGTAAAAGTACAATATCTATGGCTCCATGACATAAAAATATAATTAATAGAAATTAATAGTTATTGTAAGTATTACTGTTTTATTATCAAAATCTGTAACTTCTGATTTAAATGTGTATTTTCCAATTTTTGGTGTAAATACTCTGTATCTATAAAAATAAAAATCTAGTCCATACGATTTTTCAAAAGGATAATTAAGTCTATATAATATACATTATCTCTTTTTATCAAATATCTAAAGTCATAATCTCTCACTAAATCATCATTTATAAATATTTTTACTTTATATGTTTAATATAATTTAATGCTATAAAATTGGTAAAAAATGCAGTTTTTTTGCTTCTTTTATACCAATACCACAGGCACTTCCTTCGGTCGTAAAAGAAGTGGGGTGTGGGGCAAAGCCACCACAAACAATAAAAATATAAAAACTAAATTTTTAGTATATATCTTAATATTAAATTAGTTATATTGTTTTTTATAATAGCTTATACCGATAGTATATGATATGGATAATAATATAGTTCATACACCTGTAATGCTTAAAGAGATTTTAAGTTTTATACCAGAAAATGCCAATATTGCAGTGGACGCTACATTAGGCGAGGGCGGACATACTAAGGCAATGCTTGATTTGAATCTTGAAGTTCATAGCTTTGAAAGAGATGATAAAATACTTGAAGTTGCTAAAGAGAGGCTTAAAGATTATAAGAAGTTTCACTACTATAACAACACTTATGATAAGATGATAGAAGAGCTTGATGAAAATGTTATTGGCAATGTTGATTTTATGCTTTATGACCTTGGCGTTTCTATGTTTCATTTCAAAAAGGCTAATAGAGGGTTTTCTTTTAAAGATGATGTTAAACTTGATATGCGTCTTGGTATTAATAGTAAAAGTGCTTATGATGTTATTAATAGCTATTCAGAAAAAGAGCTTGAGAGAGTTTTTAGAGAATACGCAGAGTTGCATAATGCTTCAAAAATTGCAAACATTATAATAAATGAAAGAAAGAAAAAAACTATAGAAACTTCCAAAGAATTAGAAAATATTATATTTTATCATACAGATAAAGCAAAGAGGTTTGGTAAGATTCACCCTGCAACATTAGTATTTCAGGCTATAAGAATAGAGGTAAATGATGAGCTTAATATATTAGAAAAATCAATTTCAAATATTAGCAAAATTTTAAAAAACGGAGGAGTTGCTGCTATAATGAGTTATCATTCTTTGGAAGATAGAATAGTTAAGAGATTTTTTAAAGACAATGAAAAAACTAAAAATAAAGATGGCATATTTAAATTACTAAATTCTAAGGTTATAACTCCGACAAATGAAGAAATAAAATTAAATCCAGCAAGTAGAAGTGCTAAACTTAGAGTTGCAAAATTAACAATTTAATTTGAGGTTTTATGAAAAGCAAAAAAGTTATTGACAATAATAAAGAAACAAAAAAAGAGAAAAAAACATATAGTCTTGGGGCTTTATTTTTAGTCATTATTATATTTGTAATATTTTCTATAGGGCTTACTTTTATAAGAAATATGAAGTCTAATGAAATTTTACAAGAGGCTCATAATTTAGATAAGCAAATAGAGATTTTAGAAAAAGAAGTAAAAGTGCTTACCGCAAAAGAGGCACAATTATCCTCTCCAAATAGATTTATAGAAACAGCTATAATCAATGGTTTTAGTTCTGCTGGAAATGAAGATGATATAATATATTTAAAAATAGAATCTGATAAATAATATTTTACTATTTATAAAGTTTTTTAATTAATAATAAAAATAATTTGGGTAAATAAAAATGAAATATTTTAAAGATCTTATAAAAGGATATGATAATTTAAATACTAAAGAAATAACAAAAGAAAGCTTAAAATTAGAAATAAAATCTATTGCTTATAATTCAAAACTTATAAAAAAAAATTATATATTTGTTGCTATTAAAGGCTTAAAAGATGATGGGCATAAATATATAGAAAGTGCTATTAAAAATAAAGCAAGTATTATTATTTATGACATTGCTGCAGATAAAAGTTTTATTAACAATCTAAAAGAAAAATATAAAAATGTTTGTTTTGTAGGAAGTAAAAATCCAAGAGAAACTTTAGCATATATAGCTTCTAAACTCTATGATGAGCCTACAAAAAAAATGCATTCTATAGCAATAACAGGAACTAACGGAAAAACTACTACAAGCTATTTATTAAAAGCAGCTTTAGAGAGCAACAAAAATAAAACCGCTCTAATAGGAACTATAAAAAACATGATAGGCAAATCAGAAATAAAAACTAATCTTACAACCCCTGAATCTATAGATTTAGAGAATATCTTTGATAAGGCGTATAAAAAAAATGTTTCTCATATTGTAATGGAAGCTTCTTCTCAAGCTCTTGCTATGGACAGATGCGACTATATTAATTATGATGCTGCAATATTTACAAACCTCACAGAAGACCATTTGGATTATCATATTGATATGAAAAATTATTTGAAGGCTAAATTAAAATTATTTTCTCTGCTTAAACAAAGCTCTAAAAAGAAAAAATTAGCTATTATAAACATCAATACAGATTATTTTAAAGAGATAAAAAATTATATAAAAAAATTAGATTTAAAAATGGTTACTTATGGTTTAAATGAAAAAGCAGACTATTATGCAAAGATTATAACTTTAAACTCTAAATATAGCGAATATGAGTTTTATGCTAAAGGAAAGTTTATATCAAAAGTAAAACTATCTCTTTTGGGAGAGTTTAATGTGGTTAATTCTCTATCTGTGTTAGCTTATGCATATGAATATAAATTAGATATAGAAAAAGTAATAAAATCTCTTAAAAGGGTTCAGGTTTCTGGAAGGTTTGAAATAGTGAGCAGTGAAAAATGTCCTTTTATTGTTGCTGTTGATTATTCGCATACTCCAGACAGTTTAGAAAATATATTAGTTGAATCTAGAAAATTAAAACCTAATAGGGTGATAGTAGTATTTGGATGCGGAGGCGACAGAGATAGAAAAAAACGTCCCATAATGGCTTCTATTGCAGAGAAATATGCTGATATATCTATATTAACTACAGATAACCAAAGAACTGAAAGTATAGAGCAAATAATGTCTGATATAGAAAAGGGTTTTACCAATTCTAATTATAAAAAGATAATAGACAGAAAAGAAGCTATATTTGAGGCTATTAAAGAAGCAAAAGAGAATGATATAGTAATAATAGCAGGAAAAGGTCATGAAACCTATCAGATATTCCCAGATAAAACTATTCATTTTGATGATAAGGAAGTTGCTAGAGAAGCATTATCAAACATTAATAAATGTTAGAATATTCTAAAAAATTTGCTTCTATCTATTGACTTTATTTATTTAACGATATATATTTTTTAAATAATATAAATATTATATTATTTTGATTTTAATATGAAGGAGATAAAAATGAAAATAACATTTCAAGGCGGCGAAGTTCATTTAGAAGGTGTTGCATTAGTAGAAGGTGCTAAAGCTCCTGATTTTACTGGAGTTAAAACAGATTTAAGTCCATGGTCTTTAAAAGATGCTGGAGATACAGTAAAAATTATTTCTTCTGTACCATCTTTGGATACTCCTGTATGTGATATACAAACTAAAAGATTTAATAAAGAAGCTTCTTCTTTAAAAGGCGTAACAGTTGTAACAGTTTCTTTAGATTTACCTTTCGCTCAGGCAAGATGGTGTGCTGCTGCTAATGCTAATTCACATATAGTATTATCAGATTATGCTGAAAGAGATTTTGGTAAGAAATTTGGTACTTTAATAAAAGAATTAAAACTTCTTACTCGTGCTGTATTTGTACTTGATAAAAACAATGTTGTAAAATATGTACAGTATGTTCCAGAAATTACTAATGAACCTGATTATGAATCAGTTATAAAAGCAGCTAAAGAGCTTTTATAATTAAAAATATTTTGTATAAATTAAGCATATCTTTATTTTAAAGGTATGCTTTTTTTTAATAAGGAGTTTAAGAGATGAGTATATATGACTATACAGTAAAAGATGCTGAAGGCAAAGATGTAAAATTAAAAAAATACGAGGGAAAAGTTTTGCTTATAATTAATAGTGCCACTAAATGTGGGTTTACTAAACAATATTCTGCGTTGCAGGATTTATACAAAAAATATAAAAAGGATGGTTTTGAAATATTAGACTTTCCTTGCAATCAATTCGGCGGACAGGCAAAAGAGCCTATTGAAGAGATTGCTGAGTTTAGAAAAGAAAAATACGGCATTACTTTTAAGTTGTTTGACAAAGTAAAAGTTAATAGCAAAAATGCTGATCCTTTATTTACTTATTTGAGAACCGAAAAACCAACCGAAGAGGGTGTTGATAAAATAAGATGGAATTTCGGTAAGTTTCTAATAGATAGACAAGGTAATATAGTTGGGCGTTATGACCCTAGAGTAAAGCCTGAAGAACTCGATGAGATAGTAGGCGAATTATTAAAAAAAGAGTAAAATATTAAGGGCTTTTATATATTATTATATAGAGGCTCTTTTTTATAACAATTTAAAAGCTTTTCAAATTAATTTTTTCTTTATTTTTATTTTGATTAAAATATAGATTTTATATGAAAATAAATATATAATAGCAAAATATTATATAGGATTTGAATATTATGGCTGACATCAAAATATACTTTCTAAAAAAAGAAATTAACAAAATAAAAGAAAATCTCAATATAAACTTAAATGAAGTAAAAGAAGATTTTAAAGAGGAAGCTAAAAATAATATAGAAAACTTTATTCACTTTTTGGATAATGCTTTAACTTCTAATAAAAAGATTGATAATATTATCACAGATA
Organism: Brachyspira pilosicoli; assembly: GCF_008016535.1. Classification (GTDB taxonomy): domain Bacteria; phylum Spirochaetota; class Brachyspiria; order Brachyspirales; family Brachyspiraceae; genus Brachyspira; species Brachyspira pilosicoli_A. The sequence goes on along the minus strand of NZ_SAXY01000007.1, from coordinate 56,697 downwards.
TAAACAGCAAAATAAACTCTTTTAATGATAAAATAAATGATATAATGAAAAAAAGTATGGAGCTTAATCCTATGGTTAATGTTATGCCTGATTTAAGTGCTGATGATTTTTATGAAGTTAAAACATTTGCTGAAAATATAAAACTTACAGAAAACGAATATTTTAATAAATTTGCTGATAATGAAAATATTAATGATGAGTTGTTAGATAGAATTATTTCACTAGATAATCAAATAAAGGAAGTAGAAAAAACAGATAAAAGCTATAACAAAGAAAATAAAAAAAATCTCTATAAAGAAAGAGCAGAAATATATAATAGTTTATCAATGCCAAGCTATGCAATAGAAGACTGTAATAAGGCAATAGAAATTGATGCGAATGATATAAATTTAAAACTTTTGAAATTAGATATTTTAAAGAAAGGTAATGAAGTAAATGCTGATGATATAATAAAATGCTATGATGATATAATTAATTTGGATAAGAACAATTTAGAAAGTTATTATAAAAAGATAGAATATTTAGAGAGTTTAGGAAATAGGCAGGATAATATAATAAAATGTTTTGATGATATAATAGAATTGGATAAAAATAATGCAGAGCGATACTATAAAAAATTGTGGTATTTACAGAGCTTGGGCAACAGAGAAGAAGATGTTATTAAATGCTATGATGATATAATTAATTTGAATAAAAATAATTTAGAAAGCTATTATAAAAAAATAGAATATTTAGAGAGTTTAGTCGGCAGACAGGAAGAAATTATTAATTGCTGTAATGAAATATTAAATATTGATTCTAATAATATAAAAGCATTATACATTATTGCTGATGAATATAGAAAACAAGCGGATAAAACTTCAAAAGAAGATGATTATAAAAAGGCATTAGAATATTATAATAAAGTAAAAAGTTTAGATAAAAATTATAATGCATACTATGAAGAATACTGTTTGGATAAAATAAACTATAATGAGAACTTACAAAAAGAAATAAAATATTATTATGATAAAGCAGAGACATTTTTTGAACTTGGAAGGCATAAAGAGGCTATAAATTGTGCTGATAAAGCTGTTTCATTAGATGAAAAATATTATAAGTCATATTATTTTAAGGGCTCTTTATTAAAAAATATAGAAAATTATAATGAAGCTATAGTATGTTTTGATAAAGCAATAGAGATTAACGATAAAGATACTGATTCTTATTATAATAAAGCTCTAATTTTATTTGAACTTAAAAAATATAATGAATCAATAGAAGTAATGGATTTATATTTAAAAATTGATGATAAAAACAGTAATGCATATCATTATAAAGGACTTTGTTTATACAATTTAAAAAAATATGATGAAGCATTAGAAAGTTTTAAAAGCACAAACAATTTTAATAAATATGATATGTATTATTTTTTGGGCGAGATTTATGAGATAAAAAATAATTATAAAGAAGCTATTAAATATTATGATGAAGCTTTAAAAAATTATAAAGAAAAAAATAATGCAAGAGATTATTATATAATAGGTATGACATTATATAAATTATCTCTTTTTGACAAGGCTATTGATAATTTTAATAAGGCATTATCATTTATAGATAATAAAAATGCTGAAGATATTTTGAATTACTGCAATAATATTTTAAAGCTTGAAAAGAATAATAAAGTTTTTTATGCTTATAAAATAATAGCTTTGATTTTGCTAAACAAATATGATGAAGCATTATCATTATATAACAATATAGAAAAAAATAATGAATCTTTAAGCAGAGATGAACTTTATCAAAAAGCCTTAAATATATTAGATGAAAACAAAATAGATGTTAATTCTAATAAAAGAGAAGAAGAAGATAATAAATCAGATATAAAAAGCCTTAAAGAACAAATTAATTTATTAAAAAGCAAAGGAGAAAATTATTTAGTTATGGAATGGTATGATAAAATTATAGAGGCAAATAATCAAAATATAGAAAGCTACAGAGAGAAAATAGAATTTGCCAAAAGCATAGGCAATAGTAAAGCAGCTATAGAATGTTATGACAAGATGATGAAATTAAGCCCTATAGAGGCCTATAAAGGCAAAGCAGAAATATACAGAACATTAGCCAATGAAAATGATAGTAATAAAAAAAATATTATGACTTAGCTATAGAATGCTATGACAATGTTATAGAGTTAAATCTGTCAGATGCAGAAGCCTATAAAGGAAAAGCTGATATTTATTATCAATTAGCTTATATTAAGTCTGACAAAGAAACATATTATAACTTAGCTATAAAATATTATGATAAGGCTATAGAATTAAATCCTAATGATGCAGAAGCCTATAAAGGAAAAGCTGATATTTATTATCAATTAGCTTATATTAAGTCTGACAAAGAAACATATTATAACTTAGCTATAAAATATTATGATAAGGCTATAGAATTAAATCCTAATTATGCAGAAGCCTATAAAGGTAAAGCTAATATATACAAAATATTATATAGTATATATAGTAATAGTATATATAGTAATAGTAAAAACAATAATAACAAAGAAAAATATTATAACTTAGAAAAATATTATAACTTAGAAAAATATTATAACTTAGCTATAGAATGCTATAACAAGATGATAGAAGCTAATCCAACAAATATAGAAACTTACCGAGAGAAAATAGACTTTTTAAATCAATTAGCTGATAAATCTGATTATAGTTCTGACAAAGGAAAATATTATAACTTAGCTATAGAATGCTATGACAAGATGATAGAGTTAAATCCTAATGATGCAGAAACTTATAAAGGTAAAGCTGATACTTATTATAAATTAGCTGATAATAGTTATAGTTATAGTGACGAAAAATATTATAACTTAGCTATAGAATGTTATGACAAGGCTATAGAATTAAATCCTAATGATGCAGAAACCTATAAAGGCAAAGCTGATGCTTATAGTCAATTCGCTAATAAATATTTCTCTCATCAATATTCTAAATCTGACAAAGAAAAATATTATAACTTAGCTATAGAATGTTATGACAAGGCTATAGAATTAAATCCTAATGATGCAGAAACCTATAAAGGCAAAGCTGATGCTTATAGTCAATTCGCTAATAAATATTTCTCTCATCAATATTCTAAATCTGACAAAGAAAAATATTATAACTTAGCTATAGAATGTTATGACAAGGCTATAGAATTAAATCCTAATGATGCAGAAACCTATAAAGGCAAAGCTGATGCTTATAGTCAATTCGCTAATAAATATTTCTCTCATCAATATTCTAAATCTGACAAAGAAAAATATTATAACTTAGCTATAAAATGTTATGACAAGGCTATAAAGTTAAAGCCTAGCGCAGTGAGCTTTATTTTGAGAAGAGTAGTACCTTACATGTCCTAAAAAGAGAATCTGAAGCTGAAAAATGCTCTAGAATAGCTGAAGAGTTAAGGGAGTTAGGATTGTGATTTTTTAGGGTGTTGTTCGGGGCTAAAAATTTATATTCAATGTCGGCATTTGTATTCTTTTGATGGCGGCAATGATTTATAAATTTTCTATTTCTTCTATACTCAAGCCTGTTAATTTATTTATGAGTTTTATATCCATATTCTCTTTTTTCATTTCTCTGGCTATATTTATTTGTTCTTTTTTTATGCCTTGTTCTATGCCTTGTTCTATACCTTGTTCTATACCTTGCTCTATACCTTGCTCTATACCTTGCTCTATACCTTGCTCTATACCTAATCTTCTTTCTTCTTCAAGCATTATTTGATTGCCGTATAGATAAGCCTGTCTTTTATCATATTCATTCATCATTAATCTGTCTTTAATAAAGTTGTTATATCTTTTCTGTACTTCTTCCATTATTGGTTTTTCTTTTACTAATTCTGACATTATAACCTCCTTATTATCTTTTTCTTTCATTGTAAAAAATGTGAGCCAACAGTTTAAATCTGGTTCTAATAAATTATATTTAAACTTTTTTAATTCTATTATATGTATTTGTAAGTGGTCGGTAAGTAATCTTTTACTATTAGTATCATATATCATATAACAAGAATGTATAGAGTCATTATCATCTAAATTGAAATTAAGCAAATTGATATTTATTACAGGAGTTAGAGCATCATATTTTTCACCATGTTTTAATAACTTATTATAATTAGAAGCCCAATAATATAATATTCTCTCTGGAAACTTTGAATTGCCTTGTAATTGAATCTCTATAATAACAACTGAGCCATTTTGAGTAATGCATTTAACATCAACTATAGTTTCTTTATCCTCATAATTCTCTTTATAATTGAATGGATTTAAAATTTCTACTGCTCTAAAAATTTTCATATTAGAGTCAAGCATTATAGAATTAATAAAGTCAAGTAATATTAAATTGCTGTCTTGAGATGAGAATAAATATCTCACAAAATAATCATTTAAAACATTAATATCTCTGCTACTCATAATATTATTATACGAAAAATAACTATAAAAGTAAAGTTTTGATTATTTATTATTAATTCATCAAAATAATTAATAAATATTCTTTGTTTAAATAAGGCTTTAATTAATAGTTATATTATAGCTCTTGACAATTAGGAATTTTCTAGTATAATCTATATGTTTTAATTAATGTTTTTAGAGGCATCATTATATGAATAAAAAAATAGAAATATGCGTAGATAGTGCAGAGTCTTGTATAAGTGCTGAAAAAGGCGGAGCTGATAGGCTTGAACTTTGCGGGAACATGTTTGAGGGAGGCACAACTCCTAGTTACTGTGTTTTAGAATTAGCAAGAGAAAAAATAAACATACCAATATATGCAATGGTGCGTCCTAGGGGAGGGGATTTCTGCTACAATGATATTGAGTTTGAAATAATGAAAAGAGAAATAAAACTCATGAAAGAATTAAAAATTGACGGCATAGTGTTTGGTATACTCACGAAAGATGGGAAAGTTGATAAAAAAAGATGCGGTGACTTATTAGATTTATGGGGTAGCAGTAAGGCAACATTTCATAGGGCAATAGATGTAAGTTCTGATTTAAATAAAGCATGCGAAGATATTATATCGCTTGGGTTTGAGAGAATACTTACTTCAGGCGGTGAATCTAATGTTATGAGCGGTATAATAAAATTAAAAGAATTAGTTGAAAAATATAATAACAAAATAATAATAATGCCCGGAAGCGGAATAAATGAAAGAAACATTGAATATGTAAAAGATACTGTTAAGGCTAATGAATATCATATGACAGCAAACAAAACAGTTGAAAGTGTGATGCAATATAGAAATGAAAATGTATTTATGGGGGCAGCATTAAGACCTGTAGAGTTTAGCCAAAAATATACAGATGAAAACAAAGTGAAAAATATAAAATCGAAGTTATAATATGAATATCAAAAAATATGATTTAATTTCAGCATTAAAATATGCTTTTCCTTTTACTGTGCCTGTTCTTGTGGGGTATATATTTTTGGGTATGGCTTATGGTATACTTATGAAAGCTAAAGGGTTTGATACTTGGCTTGCGGTTTTTTTAAGTTTATTTGCCTATTGCGGAAGCATGCAATATACGGCTATTAATTATTTATTTTTAGCTCCTTTTAATCCGCTATACGCTTTTATACTTACATTAATAGTTAATTCAAGGGTTGCTTTTTATGGTATATCTCTTGTATCAAAGTTTAAAAATACAGGTTTTATAAAGCCTTATTTAATATACACTTTAAGCGATGAAACTTTTTCTATATTATGCTCTGCAGATATACCTAAAAACATCAATAAAAATGCCTTTCTTTTCTTTGTATCTTTTATAGATCATATGTATTGGAATATAGGCACATTGCTTGGATGTTTTATAGGCTCTTTTATAACTTTCAATACTAAAGGGCTTGATTTTGTTTTAACTGCTTTATTTGTGGTGATATTTACAGAACAATGGCTTGATTCTAAAGACCATAGAGGTGCTTTGATTGGAATTTTATGCTCTATACCTATTTTAATATTTAAAACTAATATATTTATAATACTTGCTATGGTTTTAATATTTATATCAATAAGTGCTATTTATAAATATAATGAAAATGGAAAAATATATGAATAATAAAGAAATATTAATAACAGCTTTAATGATTGTAATAGGAACAGCTTTTCTTAGATTTTTACCTTTTTTTATAATAAATAAATCATTATCTGAAAATAAATATGTTCAGTTTTTAGGTAGAATATTGCCATATTCTATGATAGCGTTGCTTGTAATATATTGCATAAAAGATATAAATATAATAAAATTTCCATATGGCTTGCCTGAAATAATCTCTATAATTTTAGTAGCTGTTTTTCAAATTATTAAAAGAAATGTGCTTATTAGTATAGGTTTAGGTACGGTTATATATATGTTTTTAGTGCAGGTTATTTTTATTTAATATAATATCAAAAATACAAAAAATAATTGAAAATTCTTATTAAAAAAATAAATTTCAAAAATTATTTATGCTTTTATATAAAAAATAGCGATGTGTTTAGGAGTGTGAGATATTGGACATTTTTTAGTATAAAAAAAGCAGTATCCTTGTTATAATATTTTGAACATAAAACAAATAAAAAGGATGCTACTATGAAAAAAGATTATAGCACAGAATTTAAATTATTTATAGTGGATGAAGCATTAGAAACTAAAAATATTAAAAGATTTCTAAAGATAGAAGAAATACCCAAATCTACTTTTTATGCTTGGCTTAAAAAATATAAAGACACTGGAACTGTCGCTAATTTTAGTACTAAGCCAAAAACTTCTCCAAATATCTTTAATAATCAAGAAGCTATTAATTTAATTATTAAACTCTATACTGAAGAGTATAGGGGAAAACATTATATTAAAGCATATTTGAACCGTGAAGGCATTAAGATAGGTGTTACAGCTATAGAGAATGTACTAAAAAGAAATAATCTTTGGAGATATAAAACAAAAAAGAAAAAGAAGCGATATGATAAACGAAAATTTGTCTCTAAAATACAAAAAGAAGGCAAAATAGTTCAAATAGACACTAAATATATCAAATTAGGCAGAAAAACAGTTTATCAATTCACTGCTGTAGATTTAGCTACTCGTTATAGTTGGAGAGAAATCTATGAAGATAAAACACCTTATAGTGCTTTATCTTTCTTAAAATATGTCTTAAAAACTTCACCTTTTAAGATACAAGCTATACAAACAGACAATGGATTAGAATATACTTATCGCTGTATTAATACTTCTAAAATAAATATTTTTGATGAATACTGCTTAAAAAATAAATTAGAGAGGAGATATATTCCTGTAGCAACACCAAGATACAATGGCGTAGTAGAAAGAGTACACGGTATAGACGAAAGAGAATTTTATTCACGATTAAATAAAAATATAACTGTAGAATTATTGAGAGAAAAATTAAAAGAATATACACATTTTTATAACAATCAAAGATTGATTTCTTCGTTATTGTATATTACAATCAAAGAAAGAATCAAAAATATTATAGCAAGTAAAAGTACAATATCTATGGCTCCATGACATTTATAGTTGGTATGATATGAATTGCTTTATGCATATATTGTTTTTATATAAGTTTTTAAGTTTTAAAAAGCTTGGGCGGGAGTGCTTTTTCTGTGTGAGTATAAAAGATAAACAAAATAAAAAATTCAAATATAAACAAAAAATCATAAAGGGCGGGGAATGTAAATAGATTTTAAATTTTATTTACGCTCCCCGCCCTCAATATTTAATGCTTAATTTTGAATTTTTAGTTTTAATTATATTTATTATTTCAATATGAATTATGGCACCCACCCTAGTGTTTTTTTATTTAAAAATATAATTAACGCACGCTTAACTTACTATAAAAATAAATACGTTACAAATAAAATAATTTTTATTAAACAAAAAATCTGCTTACCGTGCGTATTTAAAAATCTATATATTATGATAACTATTAATTGAAATTTTATTGTTTTAATATAATATTGTTTAATTAATCTTAATGAATCATAAATCATGTTTTTATTTTAAAGAGGAAAAATATGCAAAACAATATTGATAAAGTTTTAATACTAGATTTCGGCTCACAGTTTACGCAACTTATTACAAGAAGAATAAGAGAATTAAATGTTTATTCAGAGATTCACCAATTTCATGTTTCCATAGATTTTATAAAAGAGTTTAACCCAAAAGCAATAATACTTTCAGGAGGTCCTTCAAGTGTGTATGAAGAAGATGCTCCTAAAGTTGATAAAAAGTTATTTGAGTTGGGAGTGCCTATACTTGGAATATGTTATGGAATGCAGATAATAGTTTATTCTATGGGCGGAAAAGTTGAAAGTGCCGACAAAAGAGAATACGGAAAAGCTGAAATAGAAATAACTAATCATGAAAGCATATTTAAATCATTCGGTAAAAGCAATGTAGTGTGGATGAGTCATGGGGATAGTATAAAATCTATTCCAGAAGGTTTCGAACTTATAGCAAAAACTCCAAATACAGAGTTAGCTGCTATAGAAAATAAAAAGAAAAATATTTATGCTATACAGTTTCACCCTGAGGTGGTTCATACAGAAAACGGTATAAAAATCATAGAAAATTTCTTATTTAATATTTGTAAGTGCGAAAGAAATTGGAATATGGGCTCTTTTATAGAATATGAAATAAAAAGAATAAAAGAAACTGTAGGAGATAAAAATGTAATATTAGGGCTTTCTGGAGGGGTCGATTCTTCTGTAGCTGCTGTATTAATAGAAAAAGCAATAGGCAAGCAATTAAAATGTATATTTGTTAATAATGGACTATTGAGAAAAGATGAAGATAAAAAGGTCGTTGAAGTATTTAGAGATAATTTTAATATTGATTTAATTTATGTTGATGCTTCAAAGAGATTCTTAGATAAATTGTCTGGAGTTACTGACCCTGAACAAAAAAGAAAGATAATAGGACATGAGTTTGTAAGCGTATTTAATGATGAAGCTAAAAAGATAGAAAATGTAGGCTTTTTAGCACAGGGAACACTTTATCCTGATGTAATAGAGAGTGTATCATTAAGGGGAAGCTCTGCGGTTATAAAAAGTCATCATAATGTAGGCGGACTTCCAAAGGACATGAAATTTGAACTTTTAGAACCATTTAGAGAATTATTCAAAGATGAAGTGAGAGAGATTGGTTTAGAATTAAAATTACCTGAAGATATAGTATATAGGCAACCTTTCCCCGGTCCGGGTTTAGCAGTTAGAATACTTGGGGACATTACAGAAGAGAGGGTAAAAATACTTCAAGAAGCTGATGATATAGTTGTAAGTGAGATAAAAAAGGCAGGACTTTACAGAAAATTATGGCAGTCTTTTGCTATACTTCTTCCTGTAAAAAGCGTTGGCGTTATGGGTGACGGACGTACTTATGAGCAGGTTTGTGCTGTAAGATGTGTTGAGAGTGTTGATGCTATGACTGCTGATTGGGCTAAGATTGATTATAATGTTTTAGGTATAATATCAAACAGAATAATAAATGAAGTTAAAGGTATTAACCGCGTTGTTTATGATATATCTTCAAAACCGCCTGCTACTATAGAATGGGAATAGTAGATGGATGTAAAAATTAAATCTGTCAAAAACAAAACTATTGATTTTGATATAAATACAGAAGAAGGAAAAGTTTATTTAAGTAAATGTATTATAGATAATGATAGTATAAAAGAATACAAAAAAAAAGATATTATAAATAAAACTATAAACGGAAATACTTTTAATGTATTTAAAAAAATAGAAAAAAATATAGCTGATTTGATGATAGTTGATCCGCCTTATAACATATCAAAAAATTATCATGGATATAAGTTTAAAGACAGAGATAATTTAAGCTATGAGAAATATACTCATTTATGGGTAGAAAGTATTATTCCTATGCTAAAAGAAAATGCTACGATGTATGTATGTTGCGATTGGAAGTCAAGTCTTGTAATAGGAAATGTATTAGAGAAATATTTTAAGATACAAAATAGAATTACTTGGCAGCGAGAGAAGGGCAGAGGTGCAAAAAATAATTGGAAAAATGGAATGGAAGATATATGGTTTGTTACTCTTTCAAATAAATATACTTTTAATATAGATAAAGTAAAGATAAGAAGAAATGTAATAGCTCCATATAGAATAGAAGGCAAACCAAAAGATTGGATAGAAACAGAAGAAGGAAACTTTAGAGATACTTGTCCGTCTAATTTTTGGGACGATATATCTATCCCCTATTGGTCAATGCCAGAAAACACAGCACACCCTACACAAAAGCCGGAAAAGTTAATAGCAAAGTTAATATTAGCTAGTTCTAATGAAAATGATTTTGTATTTGATCCTTTTTTGGGAAGCGGTACTACTTCAGTGGTAGCCAAAAAATTAGGAAGAAATTACTCAGGCATAGAGCAAAACCCAGCATACTGTGCTTGGACAGAAAAAAGAATAGAAATTGCTAAAGAAAACAAAGAAATACAAGGCTATACTGATAATATCTTCTGGGAGAGAAACACAATGCAGCTTCAAAATAAACTAAAAAAATAATTGAAAAAATATGACTTTATGTTAAAATTAATTTGGTACTATTAATATTTCTTTTGATTAAAGGCTCATTATATGCATGTTGATATCATAAATTACATTAAGGCTGATAATGTCAAAATAATATACAAAAATACTACCTTTCAAGATCTAATTTCTATATCATCAAAAAATCCGCCTAAAATCTTTATTGTTCTAAATACAAATAAAAAAATTTTTGGTGTTGTTATATATAATGATCTCTTTACCGCATTAGCAAAACAAGTGAAAAAAAAGAATATAGACTGTTTGGCTCATCAAAATATATCAAAATTTATTACTAAAAATTATATAAAAGTTCCGTTTAATACCAATACAAATGATGTGTTCGATATGATGATGGATAAAAAATTAGATTATGCTGTTGTTGTTGATGATAAAGATTTTCCTATAGGTATAATTGATATATATACTTTGTATGACATTATTATTAAATTAAAAATAAGAAATATAAGACTTAGTATAGATAATATAGAACTAGAATCATCTATAGAAAAAAATAGATTTATCAAAGAGTTAAAAAAAGAAATAGATATATTGAATGAACAATCAATAATTGACCATATTACCAATTTATATAATATAAGATATTTTTACAAAGTTATAGAAGAGGAAGCTGAGAGGGCTAAACGTTATAAATATACTATATCACTCATATTTATGGATTTAGATCATTTTAAGAATGTAAATGATATATATGGGCATGATTGTGGAAATTTGGTGTTGCATGAAATAGGACATTTATTAACTTCATCATCAGATAATATACTAAGAAGAAGTGATATTTCTTTTAGATATGGAGGAGAGGAGTTTATTATTATTTGTCCTAATACAAATAAAGATGAAGCATTTACTGTTGGAGAGAGAATTAGAAGAACTGTTGAAAATAAAGTTTTTAATTATGAAAAACAAGATATAAAAATTACTGTTAGTATAGGTATATCTGAGCATAGGCATAATTCAAAAACATCAATATTTCAAAGTGTAAAAGAATCAGATATGGCTATGTATGAGGCCAAACATCAAGGCAGAAATAAAGTTATTATATATGATGATAGAATAATTAATAGAAAATAGTTACTATAAGGATATATTTATGGAAAGTTTATTTTTACCAAATTATACTATTGGAAACGATGCGTATAATTATATAGATAATATATGTAAAAATTATGGTTCTAATGCTGTAATTATTTCTGGAAAAAAATCTTTAAATGCTTCAAGAGATATTTTATTAAAGAGTTTAAAAAACATAAAAATAATTGCTGAGATTTATTATGGCGGGGTTGCAAGTTACGAGAATGTTGAGATGCTCAAAAATATTAAAGAGATAAAAGAAGCAGATATGATTTTTGCTGTTGGCGGCGGACGTTGTGTTGATACAGTAAAAACACTTTGTGATATGATAAATAAGCCTTTATTTACATTTCCTACATTGGCTTCTAATTGTGCGGCTGTTACAAGTTTATCTGTTATGTATAATAGTGATGATTCTTATAAAAACTTATATACTCAAAAAAGACCTGCTATTCATACTTTTATCAATACTGATATTATATTAAACTCTCCTGAGAGATATTTTGTTGCGGGTATGGGAGATGCTTTATCTAAGCAATATGAAACTTTATTTTCTACAAGAAATGAAGTTTTTGATTATAAAAATTTTTTAGGCTATGAAATAATAAAAGAATGTTCTGATGATATAATAAAATATTCTTTAAAAGCTTTTAATGATTTTAAAAACAATAAAAATACTGATGATTTTAACAGAGTAGTTTTGCATATAGTATATACTACAGGACTTACATCTGTGATGATGAGAGATGATTATCATATATCATTGCCTCATGCTGTATATAATGGACTTACGAGAATAAAAGAAATAGGAGAGAAGTATTTTCATGGAGAGCTTGTAGCCTATGGTATACTTTTGCTTTTAATTATGGACAAACAATTTGATGAACTTGAAAAAGTTTTTAATTTTAATAAATCTTTATCACTTCCAACTTCAATAAAAGCAATAGGTATAAAAGATATAAGCTTAGAAGATGAAGAGTTATCAAGAGTTTTAGATGGGGCGTATGTTTCAAAGGATTTGGATGTTTCGCCTTATCCTATTACTAAAGATATGATAATTAATGCTATGATAAAACTTGAAGAATATAATATAAAAAAAATATTATAATTTTTTTATATTATTAAAAAATATAAAAGCTCTGGAATAATAATTTTATTTCCAGAGCTTAATTTTTATTTAAGTTTATTTTTTATCTTAATGTTATAACATAATTCCATTGAGGAAGAGGATATCTTCCAGTTTTTCCAACAGGCATTCCGTTAGAATCTGTTATTTCAGCTTCAGCGTATAATAAATATCTTCCTTTAGGTAAATATTGTCCTCCGCTTAATGGTGATTTTCTTCCTGCAAAATAGAACTGAGTTTGTGCTTGTCCATCTATAACATATATTTTTGGAAGATAGAATATTAAATCTCTGCTTAAAATATTATAATTATCATCTATTCTTCTAGCATAAAATCTTATTCTAGCAAATTTACCTTGAGGAGGTGTTTTTACAGCCAAAGTTATTAATAATGGCTCGCTTCTAGAAGCAACAAATCTATCATTATAATTTATTATAAAAGAGCTTATATTAACAGTTTGATTATTATTTACTGTATTATTTAATGCTTGATTATTTCCAGTATTAGGCTCTACAACTACTGTTCCTGTAGTGTCATAAATATATGCGGAACTTCCAGAAGAAGGTTTTTGAGTAGGATTAGGAGCTATATCTGGTATATTCATATTATTATTAGCTTCATATAACCCATCATCTGTTAATGCTATAGCATTATTATTAGTATTTATATTCGTTTCTGTTATAGTAGGGTTAATAGTTTGATTTGTAGACAAGAAATCTTTTTCTTCTTGTGTAATATCTTCACCGAATATATCATCTATTGTTGTAGTATCAGTTGTTTCTGTAGTATTTGTTTCTGGGAAATCTATATTTGGCATTCCTTTACTGTTTAATATACTTCTTACAATGAAAAAACCAGCAACTACTACTATAAGTATTAAAAGAATTATTATCACTGGCTTTAATTTAGTTTTGATTTCATTAGGCATAATTATTACTTCCGTTTTTTAAAATTATATGTTACTTAATTCGGATAATAATAAAAATCTTTTATAAAAAAATAATCAAGAATATACTTAAAAATATAAAGTGAAAAAATATTTTGATAAACTTAAAATATTAGTATATACCTAAACAAATATAGTTTATCAATAACTACACATTATAAAAAATTATCTGTTTTTTACTGAACAAAAAAAGTTTTACCTTTTTATTATATTTTATAAAAAAACTAATTAGTAGAACTTTATATATAAAAATATGTATTAAAATATAAAGTAATACCTATATTTTAGCTAAAAATGCAGTTCTTTTGCTTCTTTTATAGCAATAAAAGAAGTGGGGGTGCGGGGGCTAGTCCCCGCAAACAATAAAATTTAAAAACAAGATTGACAAACTTAAAAATTTTTAGTATATATTAATCCCACAATATATTAGTCCCAAAGGAAACTTTTTAATTCTTTGGATAAATTAAGACCGGATAATTTTTTAAGAGCTTTTATTTGTATTTGTCTTACTCTCTCTCTTGTGATATTTAATTCTTTTCCTGTATCTTCTAATGTTTTAGGCTCTTTTCCATAAAGTCCGAATCTTTCTATAATTACGGTTCTTTCTTTTTCATCTAGAGCTTTTAATGCTTCTGTCAAAGTATCTCTTAAACTTTCCATAAATGCATCTTGATGAGGTGAAGGAAAGTTTTTATCTTCAATAAAAGAAGTCATATCATTATTATCAGAGTTTTTAAAGAAAGAGTCAACACTAGCAGTTTCTTGTGTGAATACTATTATAGAAGAGAGAGTTTTTCTGTCTATTTTCATTTCTTTAGCTATTTCATCTATAGAAGGCTCTCTTCCAAGCTGTTGTGTGAGGTTTTTAGATATTTGTATACTTTTTTTTATTAATCTTGCCATATGCATTGGAAATCTTATGATATGTCTTTTGCTTGATATTTCTTTAACAATACTTTGTTTTATCCACCACACTCCGTAAGTAGAGAATTTAAATCCTTTCCTATACTCGAACCTTTTTACAGCCTCTATTAAACCAATATTTCCTTCATCTATGATATCTATAAAAGGTACTCCGCTATTATAATATCTCTTTGCAATACTAATAACTAATCTTAAATTTGATTTTACTAATTTATGTTGAATAGAATCTATTTCTTTGTCAATCTCTTCAATTTCTTTAGAATACTTTTCTTCATCTTCATCTATTAATTTATTTTTATTCTCTCGGCACACTTCAAGACGCTGCCATAATTCTAATTCTTCTTCCTTTGTGAGTCTGCGTATTTCACCTATTTGTTTTAGGTATACACTGACAGGACCTTTGTATTCTTCGTTAATATCTTTTTTCAAGTGCTATATTTCCTAATTATTATAAAAAAATATAAAAACTTAATATACATAGAATAAAAGATTTTTAAAAATTGTCAAGGTTATAAGTATAAACTTGCTTGTCATGGAGCCATAGATATTGTACTTTTACTTGCTATAATATTTTTGATTCTTTCTTTGATTGTAATATACAATAACGAAGAAATCAATCTTTGATTGTTATAAAAATGTGTATATTCTTTTAATTTTTCTCTCAATAATTCTACTGTGATATTTTTATTTAATCGTGAATAAAATTCTCTTTCGTCTATGCCGTGTACTCTTTCTACTACGTCATTGTATCTTGGTGTTGCTACTGGAATATATCTTCTCTCTAATTTATTTTTTAAGCAGTATTCATCAAAAATATTGATTTTAGGAGTATTAATACAGCGATAAGTATATTCTATACCATTGTCTGTTTGTATAGCTTGTATCTTAAAAGGTGAAGTTTTCAATACATATTTTAAGAAAGATAAAGCACTAGAAGGTGTTTTATCTTCATAGATTTGCCTCCAACTATAGCGAGTAGCTAAATCTACAGCTGTGAATTGATAAACTCTTTTTCTGCCTAATTTGATATATTTAGTGTCTATTTGAACTATTTTGCCTTCTTTTTGTATTTTAGAGACAAATTTTCGTTTATCATATCGCTTCTTTTTCTTTTTTATTTTGTATCTCCAAAGATTATTTCTTTTTAGTACATTCTCTATAGCTGTAACACCTATATTAATGCCTTCACGATTTAAATATGCTTTAATATAATGCTTACCTCGATATTCTTTAGTATAGAGTTCAATAATTAAATTAATAGCTTTTTGATTATTAAAGATATTTGGAGAAGTTTTTGGCTTAGTGCTAAAATTAGCGACAGTTCCAGTGTCTTTATATTTCTTAAGCCAAGTATAAAAAGTGGATTTAGATATTTCTTCTCTCTTTAAAAATCTTTTAATATTTTTAGTTTTTAATGCTTCATCCACTATAAATAATTTAAATTCTGTGCTATAATCTTTTTTCATAGTAGTATCTTTTTATTTGTTTTCTATATCAAAATATTATAACAAGGATACTGCTTTTTTTATACTAAAAAATGTCCAATATCTCACACTCCTTAACAATTTTTTCTTTTAAAATATTTGCAATTATAATTATTTATGATATATTATTAGCATTAAAGTTTTTAAATAAAGGTTATAGGTGTCTGATTTACAAGTATATAAAATAATATCTTTAGATGGTCCTTCGGGTGCTGGTAAAAGTACAGTAGCTAAGTTAGTAGCTAAAAAGTTAGGATATAAATATTTAGATACTGGTGCTATGTATAGGGCTGTAACCTTATTTTTTTTAAATAAAAACGTTAATATACAAAATGATAATGAAATCATATCTGCTATCAGCGATTTAAAAATTAGTTTTGACAATAATAACAAAATATACTTAAATGATATAGATGTTAGTGAAGAGATAAGAAGTATAAAAGTTGTTAATATGGTTTCTAAAGTATCTTCTATTAGTGCAGTTAGAAAAAGTATGGTTTCCTTACAAAGGGCTATTGCTGAAAATGATAATTATGTAGTAGACGGCAGAGATATAGGAAGTGTTGTTTTTCCTTTTACAAAATATAAGTTTTATATAGATGCTTCTGTTGAAATTAGGGCTAAAAGAAGATATGAAGAAGAAATACAAAAGGGCAAAAATATAACTTTTGAAGAAGTGCTTAACAGCATAAAAAAAAGAGATGAGTTTGACTCTAATAGGGAGGATAGTCCCCTAGTAGTACCTAAAGATGCTATTATTATAGATACTACAAATATGACTATAGATGAAGTTGTACAAAAAATCACAGATGTGGTTTTTAATAAAAAATCTAATGAATAATTAGATATTAACCTGATTTTAAGTTCAGGAGGGAGAGGGAAGAATGATGGAAGATAATAATTTATCAGAACAACAAAATGAATTTCTTAAGGCATTAGAGGAGACTGACAATAAAACGCACTTTAAACTTAGAAGTGTTGTTAGCGGAAAAATAGTTCAATTTGATGATACTGATGTTTTTATAGATTTTAATTATAAGGTTGAAGGTAAGATAAATAGAGATGAGTTTGACAAGGAGCCTGTTAAAGGTGAAGAGGTTGAGGCTGTAATAATAGGACAAGATAATAATAAAGGTTATGTTATTTTATCTAAGAGAGAAATTGATAAGAGAAAGGCACAAGATTTAATAGAAGATGCTGTAAAAAATGCTGCTCCTATAAATGGTGTTGTTAAAGAGGCTATTAAGGGAGGATTTACTGTTTCTATAATGGGACATAATGCTTTTTGTCCTTTTTCTCAAATTGATATTTCTAGAGGAATAAAAGAAGCTGATTATATAGGAAAAGAGTTTCAATTTAAGATTATAGATAGAAAAGGTAATAAAGATATAGTTGTTTCTAGGAGGGCTTTACAAGAAGAAACTCAAAATAAGGTAATAGAAGAATATTTATCAAATTTGAAAGAAGGCGATATAGTAGAAGGAAAAGTTAAAAATATAGAGAAATTCGGAGCTTTCATACAATTAACAGAAGGTTTAGACGGTTTCCTTGCTATACCGAATATGTCTTGGGCTAAGATTATTAATCCTAAAAATATTATAACTAAAGGTGAAGAGAGAAAGTTTCAAGTTTTATCTGTTGATAAAGAAAAAAGAAAAGTTGATTTGGGTATTAAACAACTTAAGGGAGATACTTGGTATAAGTTTGTTGAAGAGTATCATGTTGGAGATATAATCAAAGGCGAGGTTACTACTGTTAAAAAGTTTGGTGCTTTCGTAAATGTATATGATGGTGTTGAAGGGCTTATACATGTTTCTGATTTGAGTTGGAACTCTCATGTTAATAATCCTAATGATTTTGTTAAGGTTGGTGCTTATTTAGAATGTAAAATCCTTGATATGAATGTACCTGAGAGAAAATTAACTCTAGGTCTAAAACAAGTTCAAGATAATCCTTGGGACAGTGCTGATAGAGATTTCCCTGTTAAGAGTTCTGTAAAATGTAAAGTAAAAAGAATATTCAAAGATTTTGCTGTGTTTGAACTTCCTAATGGTCTTGAGGGTATATGTGATATTAGCGATTTCGATTGGATGAACAATACTGTTAATATTAAAGATTATATAAAAGAAAATGAAGAAGTTGAAATGGTTATTATCTCCATAGATAGAGATAAGCAAAGAATTAAACTTAGCTATAAGCATACTAAAGAAAGCCCTTGGAGAGTATTTGACAAGGCTCATCCTCATGGCTCTATAGTTAATGGTACTGTTAAGGCTATTATAGATTCTGGTGTTATTGTTTCTTTAGAAAATGATTTAGAAGGATATATGCATATTTCTCAAATAGATTTACCTAAGGGTGAGAGCTTAGAAAATGTACTTAAAGTTGGGGAGAGTTATCCTTTTGTTGTAAGAGAAGTTAATCAAGTAAAAAGAAGAATATCTCTTTCTAGAAGAGAGTATATGGAAGCTGAAAATAAAAAAGAAACTCAAAGCTATATTTCTAAAGAAAAGCCTGCTTCTTTAACTTATAATCCTTTCGATAATATTAAAAATTAATTTATAAAAATAATTCTAAAATCGTATGTATAAGTTTTTTTTCTTTATTATTTTTATTTTATCAATATACTCATGTTCTAAAAATGGGATTAATAATAGCGGCAAAAACAATATAATAATTCCAAATAAAAAAATAGAAAAAATAATATCTCTCTCTCCTGGAGTTACTGATATATTGATTGATTTGAATGTAGCTAATAAAATAATAGCAGCCGATACTTTTTCAAAAGATATTCTTAAAAGAAATAATATAGATGTTTCTAATATTTTTATTTTTGATATGTTAAATCCAGATGCAGAAAAAATTATTTCTCTTAATTCTGATGTTGTGTTTATAAATAATCTCACAGCATTTTACACTAAAAACTCTATTCTTTCATTATCTAACCTTACAATTATAACAATTACAAATAGTGAAACTCTAAAGAAAATAGAAGATGATATATATTTTTTAGGTAATGTTTTGAATGCTAGTGAGAAAGCTAAAGAAATTGTTTATAATATGCGTACAAAAATAAAAGAGATAAAAGATATAGGAGATACTATTACAAACAAAAAAACTGTTTATTTTGAGATATCTTCACTTCCTAATCTATATAGTTTTGGCTCTAATGTTTATTTAGATGATATTATTAACATTATAGGGGCTAAAAATATTTTTTCTAACAGAAATGAATGGATAAGTGTATCAGAAGAAGAGGTAGTATATTTAAATCCTGATATAATTTTTACAAGTGTTGATTATATAGATAACCCTGTAGCAGAAATACAAAATAGGGCTGCTTGGAAAGATATTAATGCTGTAAAAACAAGTAAAGTATTTTTTGTAGAAGGTACATCTCTTCCAACACATAATATAGTTTCTTCTATATTATTAATGGCTAAATATATTTATCCAGAAGAATATAAGGATATTAAATAAATATTATGATAAAAAAAATAATAATAATTTTTATTTTACTTATATTATCTATTATAGCGTCAATATGTATAGGAAGTGTTTTTATTTCGCCTAAAGAAGTAATGTCTATTATATTATATAAATTATTTAATTTTGGTTTTGTAGACAATATAAATAAAATAAATATTGTATTTAATATAAGACTTCCGCATATTATTTTGTCATTATTTATTGGTGCTTCTTTATCTATGACAGGGATTGTTATGCAGTCTATATTAAAAAATAGTTTAGCTTCTGTGTATAATTTGGGTATATCTTCTGGGGCTGGTTTTGGGGTGAGTTTAATTATAATTAGCGGTATATATTTTAATTATTACTTTTTTATAATTTCTTCTGTTTTTTTTGGATTTATAACAATATTATTTATACTTTTTATTTCAAAAAAAATAGATAAAGATATCAGTAGTAATTCTATAATACTTGCGGGAGTTGTTATATCATTATTTTTTAGCTCTATTATGAGTTTTTTTGCTTATACTTTTCCTAAGTATTCTAATCAGATAATATTTTGGCAGTTGGGTAATTTATTTGTTAGAAATTATTTTGATATTTTTATTATAATATTATTGACTATAATATTTTTTGTTGTTTTGGTGAAAAATGCTAATATTTTAGACATTATGACTTTTGGAGATAAGGAGAGTTTACTTCTTGGAGTTAATCCCAAAAAGGCTAGGATATTATTTATATTATTATCTTCTTTAGTTACTGGTGTTTTGGTTGCTTTTGTTGGGGTTATTGGTTTTATAGATTTAATATCGCCTCATATTGCAAGGCGTCTTTTTGGTGCTAAGCATATTATAGTTATTCCTATGAGTGCTTTAATTGGGGCTTTGATTTTGAATATTGCTGATATATTTTCTAGGGTTATTGTTTCTGGTTCTAATATTCCAATAGGTATAGTTACGGCTATTATAGGGGCTCCTTTCTTTTTGTATGTTTTTATTAAAAATTAGGGTTTATTTATGAAAAAAATTATAGAAGTGAAAAATCTTTATATTTATTACAATAATATAAACATATTAAAAGATATTAGTTTTGAAGTTTATAGTAATGATATTTTATGCATAATAGGTCCTAATGGGTGCGGAAAAAGTAGTTTATTAAATGCTTTATGTAATTTAGTTGATTTTGAAGGTGATATACTTATAAATAATCAAAAAAAATATAATGAGTTATACAAAAAAATAGCTATGATGAGTCAGGTATACAATATATATTTTGGGTATACTGTTTATGATACTGTGATGATGGGCAGATATCTTAATTTCAAAGATAGGCTTTTATCTATTCCAAGCAAAGAGGATAAAGACTTTATTATTCATTGTTTAGAAAAACTAAAAATATTACATTTAAAAGATAAACTTATAACCGAGATTTCTGGAGGTGAGCTTCAGAGGGTATTTTTGGCTCGTATTTTTGCAAAAGAGCCTGATATTATAATTTTAGATGAACCTACTAATCATTTGGATTTGAATATACAATTAGATTTAATAAACGATTTAAAAAATTGGGTTTTGGAAAATGAGAATAGATGCATTGTTGCGGTGCTTCATGATTTAAATAGTGCTTTATATTTTGCAAATAAAATACTAATATTAAAAGACTCTTCATTATATTATTATGGATTAGTTAAAGATTTTGATGTTAGTTTAATTAATAAATTATATAATTCTAATATATCTAAGTATATGCATGATTCTTTAAATATATGGAAGTGATTAAAAAGCGATTTTATAGGATATTTTTTATTAAAACACTAAATTATGCATAAGTTATCATAATAAAATTGTAAAAAACTATTGACTTATATATTAACATAATATATTATTATGTTAATTATACTATATTTTTTGTCTACTGGAGATAATTATGTTCCCTATATTGAATTTCGCGTTAATGCTAATTATTCCTATTATAGTTGTCGGTATTTCTAAAATTATCGATAGAAAAAAAAACAATAACAACTCAAATTTTGATGATATCTTTGCTGAAGAAAAAGCAGCATTAGAAGGTATTATAGAAGAGAAAATATCAGAAGTTAGGGATAATGCCATAGATTTGGAGATTGCTGTAAAAAAAGCTGGTTTTATAAGTAAGTCTATGGAAGAAGATTTAGCTAAACTTAATAATAAAATAGAGTCATATAAAGATTATAAGGCGGCAGTATCACAATATCAGGAACAAGTAGACTCGCTTGAAGAGGCTTATTTAGATATACTTAACAAAGTTGATACTGTATTAAAAGAACGCAACACTATAGAAAAAACATATAAAAGAATATCTGATGTTAAAACAAAGATGATAGAATTAGAAAAAAATGTTTCTTCTATACAGGATAATTTAATTGCTTCTTATAATGCTAAATTAAATGATTTTGAGTCTGAATTATATAAGAGATTTGATGCTCTTACTACAAACTTACTCGCTCGTGATGCTCATTATACAGATATGGCTGAGCAGGAAAAAGATAAGATATCAGCATTAACAGAAGAGTTTAAGCTTCATGTTGCAAAAAAAGAAGAACTCTTTACAAATCAGCTTACTCAGCTTGCTGAAAGAACTGCACGCAACAACATAGAACAGTTGGCAGAATTATTTGAAAAGGGAAGAGATGAACTTGTAAATAAATATTCTCTATTTGCTGAAGAGATTAATGCTAAATCAAAAGATATAGAAGAACGTTATGCTAGTTTGAGCCAGTCCAAAGAAGGACTTGAAGTTGAGCTTATAAACTTGAGAGATACTATACAAGATAGACTTAATTCTATAACAGAGTCTAGCGTTGAAGAGTTTAAGGGTGAAATGGAGAAGACTAAAGAGTTCTTATACAACACATTAAAAGAAGAATTAGAGAAAATAGGAAATGAAAAAGAAGAGTTCTTAGTGTCTGTTGAAGATAAGGCTCATTCTTTAGAGAAGACTATAGATGATATTAAAGATAAAGCAGATTTAATAACTAAAGATTATGAAGATAAAACTGTTCAATTAGAAACAGAGTTTACTACTCTTAAAAATGATATTAGCAATCGTTTGATAACAGAAGTGGAAGCATTTTCTAATAATATAAGAGATATACTTGAAAATGAAAATGACGGTATTATCACTCTTTATAGAAATAAAACTAAAGAGCTTTCTGATTTAATAGTATCTATAGATGGTATGAGCGAAGAAACTATGCTTAGAGCAGAGAGTAAATTTGATGAGATAGTTAATGATATAGACAAACTTAAAAATGATATATTAGCTAGAACTCAAGATGATATGGAGTATTCTATAGACAATGCTAGAAGTTCTCTTATAGCTGAAATTAATGAACTTAGAGCAGATGTTGAAACAGAAACTAATCTTTTAAAAGATAAAATGAATGAAATACATTATCAAACTTCTGAAATATCTTCTATATTAAACAATAAACAAGAAGAGATATTAGATGCTTTAAGTTTAGAAAAAGAATATTTATATAAAGATTTAGAAGAACAGGCTAATAAAAAGATACAAGAGCTTGAGGATAATTTCAATAATATAAAAGCTGATTTTGAACAGGGTGTAGATAATTATATAAAAAATACATATACAGATTTGAATGATGTCACTGATAAATTATCTGTATTAAAAGAACAATATGATAATGATAGTAGTAAGATACAAGACTTATTAGAAAATACAGAAACTAATTTAAAAGAAAATATAGAAAAACGTATAGAGCTTTTAGATAAAACTTCTTCAGAGATAAAAGATTTAGTTGATAGTGCTAATGAAAAATTGGACACTGGTATAAAAAATGCAGAATCTAACATGGAAGAGATTAGAAATAATCTATATGAATACGGCAACTCTTATTTAGATAGTTTGAAAAGTCAATTAAAAGAAGTTATAGATAATTATGAAGAGACTAGTATAAAATCTATAAGTGATAGCATAAGCAGTCTTGCTCATCAGGTAGAAGAAAGCGACAAAAGACATAATGATATAATTTCAAATATGGAAGATTCTTTAAAAGAGTTTAAAGAGAAAATAGATTATTCATTAAATGAAAATAAAGAGTTTGCTGAAGATAATAAAAACAAAATAGTTAATATGCTAAATACTGAATTACTTGAGGCAACTAATTCATTTGATACTCTCCTAAACGAAAAAAGAGAAGGTATAAATAAAGTTAGAGATGATATAGAAGATATTTTAAATAGAGTTGAAAATGGAAGAGAAGATTTTGAAAATACTATAAATAGAGTATATGATGTTGCAAATGAAAAAGAAAGTAATTTGTTATCAAATATTGAAGATAAGTATAAATCATTAAATGATAAAATAGATGATTTGTTTAGTGAAAGTAAATCAGATTTAGATTCTATGACTAAGGAATATAAAGGTTCTTTAGAAAATTATTATAATAATTTGAGAAATGAATACGAACAATTAAAAGAACATTCTGATATTATTAGCGATGAATATAGAATAAAAATGGATACTTTATCTTCTAAGTTGGAAGAGCTTGCATTTGCTTCTAAAAATATGGAAGACAGCATAGAAAATAAAACTAAAGATATAACAGATTATGTTAATAGTGTAAAAGAGAATGTTGATGCAAAATCTAATGAGGTTGTTTCTTCTGTAAATAGCATAATAGAAGATATTGAAATAAAGAAAGAGAATATTAACAAATATGTTGATGAATTAAAATCTAATATAGATTCTAAAGAGAAAGATTCTAACTATTATATAGATGCATTAAAAAACACTATAGATGATAGATTGGAAACAGCTGATTCTTATGTTAATGAACTTAAAGACAATATAGATAGCTTGAAAAAAGCAGTTAATGCTGAGATGCAAGATGTTTCATCTTATATTGAAGATAAGAAAGAGTTTTTGAATGCTAAATGTGATGAAGTGTTTAATAAAATAGAGGAGGAGTCTTTAGGTAAATTAGAGGAGCTTAATGAAATAATAGAGGCTGCTATAGAAAAATATAATGATGAAATAAAAGAGATAGAAAGCTTAAGATTAGAAGAAAATGAAAATATAATTGCTGATATTGAAAATATCGGTGCTAGCATAAGAAAAGATTATAAAAAATACACTAAGATATTAGAAGAGATATACAATAATAAAAAATCTTCTCTTGATGATTATGTTAGTGAATTAAAAAATGATATAGAAAAACACAGAGAAGATTCTGAAAAAGTACATTTGGAAAATGAGGCTAATTATATAGATAATTATTTGAAGGATAAATCTTTAGAGATAGATGAAAAGGTTAATAATATAAGCACTACTTTAAATGATTCTTTCAATACTCTTTATAATGGCGTTACTCAATTATTAGATAAGGCTAAAGAATATACTGATTCTGCTGTAAGTAATCAAACATTAGAACTTTCTAAGGCATTAGAATTATTGAGAGATGGTTTTAATGGTTATAGAGAGAGTCTTGATAATAAATTAAAAGAAGAGATAGATAATATGATTTCTAATAATGAAAATATGTTATCTATGTTTAATCAATATAACGAAAAACTTGAACGTGTTAATGATATTTCTAATTTAGTAGATACTCTTAAAGATGATATTTATAATGAATTAGAAGAGTTAAAATCTGATGTATCATTTAAAAATACTGAATTCGATAGAACTATAGATGAAATAAAATCTTCTATTATGTCTAGAGAAGAATTAAATGATATACAAGAGTCTGAAAGAGAAGCTTTGAATGTTCAATTAGATGATATGAAAGAAGAGTTTGAAATTTTTAAATCTCAAATATTAAAGAGCAATGAAGTAGAAATACCTGCTTTATTAGAAGAAGAGAGAGAAAGAATAGAAAATATATTTGATGAGTTTTCAAAAAATCTTCTTATGAGAATATCTGATAATGAAAGTGACTTAAATTATATTAAAGATGTTTTATCTGAAGAGAGAAATCGTTTAATAGAAAAAATAGAATTGATAGAAAAAGATTTAGAAGATGTTAAATCTGATAATAGAGTTGAGGCATTAGTTGAGGATAAGTTACAATTAGAGAGTTCTTTAGATGATTTGAAATCTGATATAGAAAAAGTTAAAAACTTAGAAAAAGATTTTAACTCTTTGAAAGATAGAATGGAAGGAATAGACTCTACTATAAAAGATGATGTTAGTTCTTTATCTAAAAAATTAATAGATTTTAAAGACAATTTAGAAGAGAAAATATCTAATGATTCTAGTTCTTTATTAGAAGATTTAGAGACTCTTAATAAAGAATTGTATGATGTAAAGGGCAGTATTTCTAGTTCTATTGATAAGACTGATAATATAGAAAACAGAATGGAAAATATATTAAAAGAATTATCAGCTGGAAATGATGAGTTTAAAAATAGAATAGAGAAACGCATTGAATATTTTGAAGATTCTTGGTCTGATCCTACTAGACTTAGAAGTATGTATTCTAATGAGCTAAAAGAAGAAATTAACAATCTTAGAGCATATTCTGATGAGAAATTCGATGTTTATATTAATGAGTTAAAAACACAGATAGATGAGATTTCTAGCGGTATAGAAGATTGGAAAAATGAAAATATTAATGAGCTTTTATCTCAATTAAATGATGCTAAAAATAGTATTGAATCTTATATAAAAGACACAGACAGCAAAAAAGAAGAGTTGCTTTCTGATATACTAAAAAAATTAGAGGCTAAAGAGGGAGAAATTTATTCTCGTATAGATGAAAAGATATTAGATGTTGATAATAAATTATCTAATATAGACAAAAAAATTAACAATGATATAGGAAGCAGTTTAGAAAATATTTATAAAATGATAAATGATGCTTCTAATAAATATAGTGAAGAGATAAAAAATATAGAACATTACAGAAGCAATGAAAAAGAGGCCATTATATCTGATTTAAAATCTTTATCAGATAGTATAAGGGCAGATTATGAAGAATATTCTATAATGCTTGATAATACTTATAATACTGCTATTTCTTCTTTAGATGAGCATCTTGATAATGTAAAAAAAGAGATTGAAAATATTAAAGAAGAATCTCAGTTACAGCTTTTAAATGATGAGAAAAATTATATTAATGAATATTTAGAAGAATATTCAAATAATTTAGACAGCAGATTAGAAGAGAAGTTAAATGTATTAGAAGAGAGCAAAAAAGAATTAGACAATATATTAAATACTTCTTTTGAAAATCTTAATACTCGTATAGAAGAATCATTATCTAAAGTAAATAGTTTAGCAGAAGAAAAAATAACATCATTAGAGAATGATATTAATGATAAGCTTCTTGCAAATGTAGAGAAGTTAAGCAGGTTAGAAGAAGATTTTGGCAAGTTGTTTAATAAAGATTATGTTGAAGAATTAGATTCACGTATAAATAGTATTAACTCTAAATTAGAAGAAGAGATAACTAATATAAAAGCAAGTTTAGATAATGATATATCTTCAGTACGCAGTCAATATAAAGAGTTGAGTGTAGATTTTGAGGAAGCTTTAGATTTAGTTAAGAAGAGCATTTTAGATAGAGATGAGATAATAGATTTACAAAGTCAAGAGAAAGAAGAGCTTATATCTAAACTAGAGAGTCTTAGAGATGATTATTTATCATTGAAAGAAGATATTTCATCAGTTAATGATAATAATGATTTGGTTAATAATGATGGCAGTGATTTATATAGTTTATTTGAAGAGGAGAGAGAGAAGTTAGAGAGAGGCTTTGAAGAGTTTAGCAGGGATTTATTAACTAGACTAAATGACACAGACAGTGACATAAACTATGTAAAAGATATGCTATCAAGTGATAAGAATCTTTTATTAGAGGAGTTAGACGCTCTTCGCTCTGATATAGATAATATTAATAATGATGACAGATTAAATGAGTTATTAGATTATAAGTTATCATTAGAAGATTCTTTTAATGGTATAAGAGAAGAGTTGTCTAAGTTTGATGAATTAGAAGGCAGTTTAAATGAATTGAGAGATAATGTATCAGAATTAGATAGTTCATTAAAATCTTCAATAAACTCATCAATAGATGAACTTAAAAAAGAATATAATAATGTTCATTTAGAAATGGATAAATTAAATAGCAGAGTTGAAGAATTATCATTAAATAATGAAAATATATCTGCTAATTTAGATACAATATCATCTAACTTTGAGGTGTTAAATAATAACTTTGAGAGTGTGAATGGTAATGTAAATGATTTTGATAATAGATTAAGCAGTTTCAAAGAAGATGTGGATAAAGCTATTAACAAATCATTAGAGTTAGAAAATAGTATATCAAATTACAGAAAAGATTTAGAAGATAAATTAATAGGAATAGAAAATAACATTAGTTCATTGAATAATGACAGCAGTGTAAAAGATTTGTTTAATGAAGAGTTGTCAAAACTAAATAATTTATTTGATAATTTAGAGAAAGACAATAAAGAGTTTAGAGAGAGATTAGAGAGAAGAGTAGAATATTTTGAAGATACTTGGTCAGACAGCACAAGAATAAGAAGCTTATATTCAGCAGATTTAAGAGAAGAGCTAGACAATATAAGATATGAAAGAGAGCTTGAGTTTGAGAATTATTTAGAAGAGCTAAAATCTAAGGTAGATAATTTATCATTAAGTGTGGATAATTACAAAGAAGATGATATTAATAGATTATTGTCTGAGTTGGAACAAGCAAAAAATAGTATAGAAAACTATATAAAAGATACAGATAGTAAAAAAGAAGAAATATTGTCTTCTATAATGAAAGAATTAGAATTAAAAGAGAAATCTATATATGATAAATTAGAAGAGTCTAAGTCTACTATAGAAAACTATATAAAAGATACAGACGCTAAAAAAGAAGAATTGTTATCTTATATGATGAAAGAGATAGAATCAAAAGAAGAAGCTATATACAGCAAATTAGAAGACAGAGTTAAAGATATAGAAAGTAAGTTGTCAGTATTTGATGATAAGATAACTAATGATGTTAGCAAAGATTTAGAGAACTTCTATAATAGTTTAAATGAAGCTGTTAATAACTATAAAGCAGAAATAAATACTCTACAAGTTAATAGTGCAGAGTTAAGTGAGGATACTCTAAACAAAATTAGTGAAGAGGTTAAAAATAGCTATGAGAATTATGTAAAAGACTTAGAAGAAGTTTATAATAATTCAGTATCTTTATTAGAAGAGTACTCTAATAATTTGAAAGATGATCTATATTCTCTTAGAGAAGAAAATACAGAAGCAGATAAAAATTACATTAATGAATATTTAGAAGAGTATTCAAATAATTTAAAAGATGAATTGAATACTTTAAGAGAAGATAATAGAGAATCTGACAAAAATTATGTAAACGAATATTTAGAAGAGTATTCAAATAGTTTAAGAGAAGAGATAGAACGTATTAGAGAGGAGAATGCAGATAAGAATTATATTGATGAATATTTACAAGAATATTTAAATAATATAGATTCAAAAATAGAAGATAAGTTTAGTGTATTAAATAAAGCAAAAGAAGAATTAGAAAGTATAATAAAAAATAGTTTTGATGAGCTTAATTCTAATTTAAATGATACTATAAGTAAAATAAATGAGAATACTCTTAATCAAAATGAAAGAATATCTATTGTAGAGAGCAAATTAAATGATTATGCTGAACAAATATCTAAAGTAGATGAAAAAGAAAAATTATTGTATGAATATTTAGATTCAAAAATATCAGAACTTAAAACAGAGTATGAGTCTATAGGTAAATCTTATGAAGATAAATTCTCAAATATAGAAAGTTCTGTATTAAGTGATGAGCATGTTGTAGCATTAAGAGAAGAGTTTGCTAATTTCAAAGATTCTATATTAGAAGCTAAAAAATCATATATTCCAAGTATTTTTGAGGAATTAAAAAATCAATTTGAAGAATCCTTTGACATGTTTACTAAAGAGATAATTGATAGAGTATCAGATTCTGAGAGTATGATTTCTAATATAAAAAATACTATGGATGATGAAAAAAATAGTATATTAGATAGCATAGATAACTTTAAATTTGAATTAGAAGCTTTGAAAAATAATGATGTATTAGATGAATTAGAACAGGAGAGAATAAAATTACAAGATACATTCAATTCATTGAAAGAAGATTTTGATAAGCTTGATGAGTTAGAAAATGAAGTTTATTTGTTAAAAAATAATTTAGAAGGTGTTGATGGTAATTTAAGAGTTGATATTGATAGATTATTTGAAGAGGTATCTGAGTTTAAATATTCATTAGAATACAAAATAGATACATTAGAGGATAATGGTGTTTCTAAAGAATATTTTGACGAAGAGAAGGAGAAGCTTTATTCTTTGTATGATGAATTAAATTCTAATAATGATGAGTTTAGAGAAAATATCAATAATAGAGTTGCTTATTTTGAAGATAATTTATCAGATTCAAGTAAAATATTAAAACTTTATGAAGATGCTATTACTCCAGAAGTAAACAACTTGAAAAATGAGATAATGTCAAGTTTAAAAGAGCAAATTGATGAGGTTGAAAACGGCATATCTATTTGGAAAGATGATAGTTTATATAATTTGCTTGAACAATTAAAAGAAGCAAAAAATAATATAGAATCATTTATAGACAGCACAAATGATAAAAAGGATTCTATTGTAGATGATATAGTAAAAGCTGTTAGAGAAAAAATAGCAGATAGAGAAAATGAGTTAAATGAATCATTAGAATCTAGAATAAGCTCTATTAATAATAAAGTTAATAATTTGGAAAACAAGCTAACTTCTGATATTAATAGATTTAATAATATGATAACTGATGCTATTGATAAATATGAAGATGAGTTAAAAAATATAGAAAGCTATAGATTAGAGGAGTCATCTTCTATAATGAAAGATATCAATGATATAGGTAAAAGTATTATATCTAACTATGAAAGCTATGCTAAGTTATTGAATACTGCTTATGAAAATAATTCTAAATCTTTAGAAGAACTTTGTAATAGTTTGAAATTAGAAATAGAAAAATCTAAGATGGATGCTAATAGAGGATATATTGATGTATATTTGAGTGATTATTCTTCTAAGATAGATTCAAAATTAAAAGAGCAGATGGATAGTATAGAGAAGAGCAAAGAGAGCTTAGATAATATTATAACAGATTCATTAAATGATTTAAATGAAAACATCAATAATGCTATATCTAAGGCTATTGAAAGTTCAGAGGGTAAGATTAATGAGTTTATAAATAGCAAAGAATTAGAATTAGTAAATAAAATCTCTTCTTATGAGAATAATAAAATCAGTAAAGATGAATTATCTGAAGAGTTGAAAAAAATAGAGGAGAGTTTCGAGTTATTTAAATCTAATAATAATGATATATTTAATACTCTTGAAGAATATAAATCTAAAATATCTTCTATAGTGAATAGTTTATCAGATATTGAAGATAATAACTTGAACTTTACAAGCAGATTAGAGAAGCGTATAGAGTTCTTTGAAGATTCTTGGGGTGACGGAGATAAAATAAGAGAATTATATTCTGATTTTATAACTGAGAAGGCAGATAGTTTTAAATCTGATTTAGAGATTAAGTTTAGAGATTCATTTGAGGAGTTTAATTTAAAAATAGATAATGTTGAAAAGAGCTTTAATGAAAATATAAACTCTATAATTGAAAACCTAGACAAAGAAAATCTTACTTCTAATGAAAAAATAGAAAGTATATCAAATACTATAAATAATTTAAAATCTGATATAGAGAAAAAAATAGTTTCTATTGAAGAAGATAATGATAAATCAAAATCATTGATTAATGATAAACTTTCTACATTTGAAAATAAAATGGAAGCATTTGAAGATAGAATAAAAGATGTAGAGGATAGTCAGCATTACTTAAATAATGATATCACTCAATATGTAAACAGATTAGATAAAGTATTAAATGATTATGAAGAAGCTATTGATACTAAGATAAATAATTTGAAAGATAG
Organism: Brachyspira pilosicoli; assembly: GCF_008016535.1. Lineage (GTDB taxonomy): Bacteria > Spirochaetota > Brachyspiria > Brachyspirales > Brachyspiraceae > Brachyspira > Brachyspira pilosicoli_A. The sequence continues at coordinate 25,060 of NZ_SAXY01000007.1, read as the reverse complement.
CTTATCAAATGATACTGGACATATAGAACATAATTTAATTTCTTCTTTAGAGCTTTCTAATGAACTTGCTAAAGATAAGAAAGAGTTATTAGATTCAATATATGAGCTTAAGAAAGATGTCTATGAAACTATAGAGAGAAAAGATGCTCAGATGAATGAAGAGTTCTCTAAGTTTAAAACAGAGGTTATTGAATCAATACCTAGCATGGAAGATATTAGCGATTTATTTGTTTCAGAGAAGAACAATATAGTTAATGAGTTTGAAGACTTTAAAAATGATATATTAACTTCTAACAATAAAAACTTTGCTGATATGTTTGAAGAAGAGAAAAATAAATTAATAGAAGAATTGGATAATTTCAAATCTGCTATTAGAGTAGAATATATGTCTAATTCTGATAAGATAGAAGCTTTTAGAAACGAATATTTAAAGAACTTTAATGATATAATTGATAAAGAAAAAGCTAATTTATATTATGCTTTAAATGATATAAGAAAAGAGTTTGAAAGTTTAAAAGATAATTCTGTTTCTTTAGATAAGTTTGAAGAGCTTATGTCAGAGTATAAAGGCAGTATTGATGATTCTATAGATGATACAAAAGAAAAATTATCTTCTAATATTGCAGATAAAGATTATGTTTCAAAATTATTTGATGAAGAGATAGCTAATATTAATAAAACTATAGATGAGTTTAGAAAAGACTTAGAAGAAAACTATTCTCCTACAGATGTTATAGCTGAGATTTTATCAAAAGAGCAAGTTAATTTTGAAAATAAATTATCTGGTTTAAAAGAATCAATACTTAAAGATATTCCAACTTTAGAGGATATAAGCAATATATTTGTTGAAGAGAAGATGTCTTTGAGAGAAGAGTTTGCTTCATTTAGAGATGATATAGAATCTAAACTTCAAGAAGAGAATCATTTCCAAGATATTGCTGAAGAGCAAAAGGCTGATATGAGAAATAACTTTGCTATGCTTCAAGAAGAAATAGTTGGCAATATTAATAGCTATAGGGATAATATAGCAAATGATATTTCTAACTTTAGAGATGAGTTTGCTAATAAACTTTCTTTCATAGAAGAGTTGGCTAATAGTTTATTACAAGAGAGAGAGAGAATTGCTTTAGAAGTAGAGGATATTAGATTAAAGTATGAGACAGGCACTTTATATTCTGATGATGCTATAAATAGTATGGAAAGCGATAGAAATAGATTAATTAATGAGTTTATTAATTTTAGAAAATCTATATTAGAGCTTATAAGAGAACAAGATGAAGCTATGAAGGTTTTGAACAATGAGAAAATAAGCATTATTGATAATATAGATGAGCTAAACAAAAAAGTTTCTCTAGATTTAATAAGTAAAGATGATGCTATTTCTCTAATAGATGAACAGAAAAAAGAGATATTAGATGTTCTTGAGAACTTTAAGGGTGATTCTATAGAAGCTGATTTCAAATATATGACAGAAGAGTTGAGAGATGATATTATCAAGGTATTTGAAGAATCTAATGAGGCTTTCAGAAAACGTATAGAGGCAAGAATAGAACATTTTGAAGATGCTTATTCAGAGCCAGAAAAAATTAAAGAGTTTTATAGAGATGCTATAGAGGTTGAAGTTGATAATATTAAAGAGAGTGCTTCTCATATATTATTAGATATTACTGACAATGTTGAAAAAGTTAAGAAGCATATAAATGATATAGAAAATGATAAAGTAAAATCTATAATGGAGAAAATAGATAATGCTCAAAATGAAATAGATGCTATAGTTGATACTATTAAAGTTAATTTGAAAGAGCAGGAAAATGAGATAAGATTATTAAGTCAATCTCAAAAATTAATATCTCAGGACATAGAAAATGTTCGCAGAGAAAGAGAAGCTCTAATTGAGATGGTAAAAACTAGTGATGTTAATATAAATAATAAGATTGATAGTTTAACATCTGCGGTTATTGAGGCTTCAGATAATGCTTCTCAAAGAATAGCTGAGAAAGAATTAGAGTTTAATAGAAAGATAAAAGAAGTTGAAGAATATATATCTTCTATGGAAGAGAAAATTATTAATGAAAATAATGAGCATTTAGACAAATCTAAAGAGGCTGTTAATAATTTACTTGCTTCATTTAATGAGAGTATATTGAAAGAGACTAATGATTTAACTCCTCATATAATGAAAATTGTAAATGAGTTTGTTAATAATGAGATGAAGAAGTTTGAGAGATTCAATGATGTTAAACAGGCTATAGATGAGGTAGAGTTAACTATTAGTGATAAGATTGATGAAACTTTCAAATTGATGAACTCTAAATTAGATGATACTGCTAAAGAGTTAAGAGATAATATGTCTTCTTATCAAGATGAGCTTTTAAGCGAATTAAGAAGTGCTGTTAATTATGAGAGTGAAAGAAGCATAGAAGAAGTAAAAACTATGCATGAGGAAGAAGTTACAAAATTAAAAGATATGTATCTTGAAACAGAGAAGTATTATAGTGACAGACAAGAGAGAAGCAAAGAAGATATTGTAGCTTTATTTGAAAACACTTATAAAGAATGGCAGGATAAGATTAATTCTCTTTATAGTGAGTTAGAGTCAACAAAAGAAAGTATGCATTCTTCAGTTGATAATCTTTTAGGTGATTTAGAGAAGGCTATTAATGCTAAAGAAGAGTTTAATAAATCTTTAGAAGATAATAAAGACTTATTAAAAGATGTAGAAGAGAAGATGAATAACTTACAAAATGAGTTTTCTCCTTCTATAGAGAAACTTCAAGCTATAGTTGAAGAGAAGGCATTAGAGTTACAAAATAAAATTGAGTTGTATTCTAAAGATATAGAAGAAGAAGGCAATAAGTTTAAGTTTAGACTTGAAGAGCTTTCTTCTAATGCTAAAACTTCTTTAGACAGCAAAGTTAGTGAATTTGATTCTATAATTGAGAATGTTACTAATAGAATAAATGAGCTTTTAGAAGATAAGAATACTCAATTTGATGAATTAAGAACTCAGTATGAAGATATTTCTATTTCATTGTTGGAGTTAAGAGAATCTATATCTGATGCTGTTAACGAAAAGATTAAAGAGGCTAATAGTATTATTGAAGAGAGTGTAACTAATATAGAAGAATCTGCTAATGATAAGTATGATAAATATATAGACAGACTTAATTCTAATATGGAACAGACTTTATCATTGCTTATGAATGATGCTAAAGAGTATGTACAAAATGCTAAAGAGGAGATGTTAAAGGTTCAATCTTCAAATTTAGATGTTTATGATGAGAGACTTTCAGGCATGAAAAATATTATATCTGCTTTAGAAGAGGATATAGCTAAATATGCTAGTGGGATAGATGCTAGATTAGAAGACATTAATTTGAAGTATGAAGATAAAACTAATGTTATACTCAAAGATTTAGATTCAAGAACAGATAATTTAACAGAAAAATTAAATGATGTTGTTAACTCTATAGATAAAATGCTTGATGATAAAACTTATGATATAAACAGTGAGTATGAAACATTAAAAATACAGATAGAAAAAATAGGCAAAGACATAGATAAGTATATGGATACTGTAAAAATGTTTGATAAAGCGGAAGAGATGGCTAATTTCATTAAAGATGATGTAGCTAAATTAGACGTTTTAGTAAATGATACTAAAAATACAGTTTATGATATGAATAAAACTATGTCTGAGTTTGAAGAGCTTAAGAATATGCATGATACTATATTAGACTATGCGGATAGTATCAGAAAAGAGAAAGAAAGTTTGAAAGATACTCAAGAAAAAGTAAATATGCTTGTAGAGATGTCTGAAGAGGTACAAAACAAGTTTATGCAAATAGCAGAAAGCAACTCTATGATAGAAAATACTCAAGAGGGTATAAAAGTTGTTATAGATATAGCTTCTCAGATAGAAAATAAACTTGCTATTATCAATGATAAAGAAGAGCAGGCTAATACTATATTAGAAAAAGTAAATACTGCAGACACTGAATCTGATGATATATTACAAAAAATAGATACTATTAAATCTGCTATGCTTGATATAGAAGATACTAGAAGAGAGTTCTCTGATAAGATGTTTGCTTTAGAAAGAGATATAGCTAAGATAGATAAGAATGATGAAAAGGTTCAGAAGTTCTTTAGCAAGTTAGAAGAGCTTAATGTTATCATAGAAGAGATACAGAATCAGAGAGAAAACCTAAAATATATGAAGAAGCAGTATGAGGATTATGATAACAATATAGTGAAAAATCTTGAGAGAGCTGAATATTTTGTTCGTTATTTGGAAACTCTATTAGATAATGCTGAGAAGTATGTTAATGATGCGGGTAAAAGTTTAACTAAGAGAAATAAAACTACTAGTACAAAGATTAATGATAAGAAAGAAAACATTATTATTAATATGTATAAGCAGGGTTGGAAATATGATGAGATAGTAAAAAATACTTCTTATGACAGAGATGAGGTTGAGAGAGTTATCAAAAAATGGAAAGATGAGTCAGCGAGAGGATATTAATAAATAAGAGATCTGATAAAATATAGTATATAAATAATAAGTCTATAGCTAGAGCAATTTAGCTATAGACTTATTAGCATTTTCTATTATTTTTTATATTAATTTTATACATACTAACTTTTAATAGTTATATATTGACAATATTATTTTTTAAAATATATTATTAGCATGCTTAGAGATATATTTATAGATATAAGAAATAATAAAAAAGAGTGGCTAAAAAGTAAAAAAGGTATTGAGTTTGAAGATAGATTTGAGACTGCTTTAAAAAAGGTTGGCTTCAATAGAAGAAATGATATAGAAATAAAAAAAATACTTTCTATTTTAAAAAGTGATATTTTAAATAAAAAGTCTGATAAGATTATTGATAATATTTATTCTTTAGAAGATAAGAGTTTTGAAAATTGTTTTGTATCGCAGCCTTATGGAAGTCAGAATTTCCCTGATTTTCTTGTGTTTAGCAGAAAAAAAATTATATCTATAGAAATAAAATATAGTAGCAATATATCTTCAAAACCAATGTGGAATAGTAATCTTCCTAAAGCGAATTCTATTTACATATTTGGTTCTTATGGTAGGGGAGATGTTACTTTTTTTATGGGTAATGATGTGCTTCCTATGAATGAGAGAGATGAATTGATAGATTTTTTTGAAGAGATAAAAAAACTTGAAGATAGTTTTAAAAAGAAAATTAAAAGAAATAATAAAGATAATTTATTTGCATATAAGTTTGATAGGGGATTTAATGTTTATGTGAGGCGTGCTTACGAACAAAATAAGACGATAAATGAAAATGCTAAGATAGATTATTTTTTACATGAAGATAGACAAAGATGCGAAGATAATGTTATAGAGTTTTGTAATAGTTTGTAAGAGAGATATGATGATAAAAGAGTACACAAAAGAAAGTATAGATTATTTTAAAAATACAAATATAGAAAAAAGAAAAAAACTAGGACAGTACTTTACGCCAAAAAGTATAAGAGATTTACTTTTAAAAGAATTAATAAATATTTCAGAAAAAAAAGATAATGTAAGAATATTAGATCCAGCATGCGGAAGCGGAGAGTTTCTTTTATCTTGTAGAAAATATTTTAATAATGCTGAGATACATGGATTTGATATTGATGAGAGTTTAGTAGCTATATCAAAAAAAATAATAAATAATGCAGATGTTAAATGTTTAGATACTTTAAAAATTAACACTGATAAATCTATTAAATATGATTATATAATAGGAAATCCTCCATATTTTGAGTTTAAATTAGATAAAGAGCAAAAATTAAGATTTAAAGAGATTATAAGCGGAAGAGTTAATATATTTTCTTTGTTTATAAAAATAGGTTTAGAGCTTCTTAATGATGGTGGATATTTAGCCTATGTTGTGCCGCCTTCAATGAATAATGGAGCATTCTTTGCTAAATTAAGAGAATATATAATTAATAATAGCAGTATAGAATATATGCATATAGTGGAAGGCTCTGATAACTTTTATATGGCAAATCAAAAAGTGATGCTTTTAATACTCAAAAGAACTAATACTAAAAAAAATAAAAAATATATATTTTCAAAAAATGATATTACAATATTTACAGAAGATAAATTATTTTTAAACAAGGCATATAAAGACACAATTAGCTTAAAAGAAATAGGCTACTCTGTAAAAACAGGAAGTATTGCTTGGAATAAATATAAAGAAAATCTTACAGAAAGTAAAAATAATGCGATTCCTTTAATATATTCTTCTAATATAGTAAATGGAAAAATTGTTATACCAAATAAAAGAAAACTTCAATATATAAAAAATATTTCAGAAGATTTAATAATAAGAGAAGAGGTTATAGCAGTTAATAGAATCACAGGCTCTCATAAAAATATTAATATAAAGTCAGCAATAGTAAAAGAGAGTGTGTTTGTATGCGAAAATCATGTGAATATAATATATCCATTAAAGAATTATAATAAAAATTATAGCTTAGAATATATTTTTAATGCTTTAAATGATGAAACTAATATAAAAGTGTTAAGCTTAATAACAGGCAACACTCAAGTATCAAAAACAGAATTAGAAAGACTGCTTCCTATAAAAATTAAAAAATAATTATATTTTATTAAATACTTCTAAATTGTAAGCATCATTCCAGAACCTATATTCCCAAATAAAAGCAGTATCAAAAGCCTTAATCATTTTTTCTTTATTTATTTTAGAAGTTTTTGAATACATATTGTCAATAATGCTAATCATATTGTCAGTTGCTTTAGAAAACTCTTCGTCTGCATAAGTATCTATCCATTTTTTATAAGGGTTGTTTTTTGTAACAGCATTTTCTTTTATGTACTTTCCTATTTCATTGTATATCCAAAAACAAGGAAGTATAGCAGATGCTGCAACTTCTACAGATTCAGTATGTGCTGTATTTATTAAAAAACTAGTGTAGCCTAAATAGGCAGTTGTTATTTTATTTGTATTTTTAAAATTAAATAACTCTCTAAAATATTTATGAACCACCTCTTCTTCAACTATATATGAATTAATAGAAGATTGTAAAAATGTAATAGCAGTATCTGCACTATCTATTTTTGAAGATATTATTGCTAAAACTTTTGAATAATATTTTAAGTAATGAGCATCTTGTTCTATATAGTAGGCAAATTTATTTTTATCTAAAGTTCCTAACATCAATTCTTTGTTGAATGGCATATCTTTAATTTTTTGATAGTTTTTTATGTTTTTGTTCCATACTTTTTTAGAAAAATCCATTGTTAATTTCTTTAATTAGTTTTATTAATTAATAGTCTTCTGTAAAATTAAAATGTCCTGATATCTGAACACCTAAATCTATTGCTGCAAGTTTTTGTACATCTGGAGAAACTCCTTTTACTTTAACATTAGGAAAATCATAGTTAAAATAAAAACTCAAACTGCTGCTTGAATAATATTTATAGAATTTATAACCAACTACAAATTTTATATACGGTATATATAAATCATCAAATCTTTCTCTTAATCTATTATAGTTAAGAAGCTCTATTATATTATCATATCTATAGTTTCCGCCCAAAGCTATTTTTACTCCTCCTCCAACTCCAAGCATAAATCCATATATGGTAGATTCTAAATATCCTCCCACAAGTATGCTGTCAAATAAATTAGCATATTTTTTCTTAATATTATAATCTATAAAACTAAAAGCATCTCTATTATATCCAAAATCAATACCAAGTGTTATAGCAGATTGTGTTCTTGAGCTAACTATAAAATTATAAGCTGTTTGTAATATTATACCGCCTTCAAAATATGATTGACTTTGATAGTCATTTTTATTTAAACTTCCGCCGTTATTTTCTATTTTGTATTCAGGCAAGCTTCCTGCTAATGTTATAACATAGCCTAAACTAAAAAAACCTGGTGCTGAAAATAGATTGCTTACTGAAAATAAAAATAATGCAAAAAATAAAATTATAGTTTTTTTCATAAATTATCCTAAATATTTATTATATTAATAATATATAGCTATTAATTTTTTAAGTCAATTAATTAGTATATATATTGACAATATTTCCGATATTGTAAGAGAGATTTTTTATATTTTTGGGAGAATTTTATATGCCTGTTTTAACAATAGACCATGAAGAATATCCTTCAGTAATTGTTATTGAATATAATAGTTTATACAAAAATGAATTAATTAACTTTATAAAAAATATCAAGATAAAAGATAATAAAGAAATTGTCTATACTGATAATTTTTTCTATAAAATAATTAATAATAACAATCAAAATGTAGGTCTTTTAACAATAGATGGAAGAATAGAAGGTTATTATTATGTAGATAAAGAGAATATGCTTAAATACATATATATAAGCTTCCCATATAGAAGGGGAGGATTTGGTAAGCTTCTTCTTTTGCATGCAATAAAGCTTCACCCAGACATCACATTTGATAAAGGAACAAATCAGGGTTATAATAGACTTATAAGTTCGCCATTATTTGAAGATGCACTTAAAGGCAATTTATCTCCATTGGATGCAGCAAACACTATGGAATCTTTTGATGATTCTGGTTCAAGCAAAGAAGGAGAGCTTACATTATTTTAAAAAATATTATAATACTATTTTTTCTAGTTTTTATATCTTGCAAACATAATATGCTCTTTGTGCAAGAAGATTCTAAAGAAGTTGAAAAGATAAAAGTATATAAACTTGTCAATATTTATAGTTATATGAATATTACTATTAGTATTGATAAAAATAAAATATATGGTAAGTCTTCAATTAATGAGTATTGGGCAGATTGCAAAATAGAAAATGATAAAATTTCAATATCTATGATAAATACCACAAGAAAAACTGCTGACTCAAAAAAAAGAAATGCAGAGGGTGAATATTTGTCAATTCTTCAAACAGCTTATTCTTTTAATATAACAGATAATACGTTAACAATATACACAACATTTAGAGATGAACCTTTAATATATGAAGAGATAAAATATTAAGTTTTTGTAATTTTAAGGTCTATATTTTTTTGTAATAAATATTAAAATTAAAGTATAATTAAAGTTTTTTATAGCAATTGAGTTGTATTTTACGTATATTGAGTAGTATTTTATCTATTTCACACATCTAAAAATTTGTTCTATATCACTAATAATGTGTTGACATTTATATATTATATGTTAGAATACACTAACAAAATATATTAGTAACAAAACAATGGAGATTCTAAAATGAAAAATAAAATAATTAAAAATCTGCTTTTCAGCATATTATTATTAATGCTTTTTGTAAATTGTTCTGGAAGTTCAGATACGGCAGAAAGTAACAGAAAACTTAATAATGAAGAGTTAATATTTGTAAACTATAGAGATATAAGGGATTTAAATCCGCATTTATATGCTGGGGAGATGTATGCACAAGAGATGCTTTATGAAACATTAGTTAATATCGGAGAGAATGGATACGAGCCTTGTCTTGCTGAAAGCTGGAATATTAGTGAAGATGGAAAAGTATATACATTTAATATTAGAAAGAATGTTTATTTTTCTGATGGTGAGATATGTGATGCTAATGCTATAAAGGCTAATTTTGATGCTATTATAGAAAATAAAGAAAGACATACATGGCTTGAAATGATGCATATATTAGATAAAGTTGAGGCTATTGATGATTATACTTTAAAAATAACTTTAACTTCTCCATATTATCCTATGCTTACAGAATTAGGAGTTACAAGACCATTTGCTATGATATCTCCAAAGGCTATGAAAAATGGTTCTACAAAGAATGGAGTTAATGAATATATAGGTACAGGGCCTTATGTATTAAAAGAATATGAAACTGATAAATATGCTGTTTTTGAAGCTAATACTAATTATTGGGGAGAAGAGCCTAAAATTAAAAGAATAAGAGTAAAAGTTATACCTGATAATCAAACTAGACTACTAGCTTTAGAAAAGGGAGAGATAGATTTAATATTTGGTAAAAACATGATAGACTCTGATGCTATCAATAAATATAAAAATGATTCTAAATTTGTATCATCTCTATCAGCACCTACTTCAACAAGACAAATAGTATTAAATACAACTCATTCTATATTATCTAATAGCAATGTTAGAAAAGCATTGCAGCATGCTACTGATAAAAAAGCTATATCAGATGGAATATTTTATGGTTTAGAGCCTCCTGCTGATACACTTTTCTCAAGAACTGTAGCATATTGCGATATAGAACTTACTCCTTATGAGTATAATATGGATAAAGCAAATCAATTATTAGAAGAAGCTGGTTGGGTTGTTGGCAATGATGGAATAAGAGAAAAAGACGGACAAAGATTAAGTTTAAATCTTTTATATAATAGTGATAGTGTAACAGAAAAAACAATATCAGAATATTTACAGTCTGAGTATGCTAAAATAGGAGTTGAAGTTAATATTACAGGAGAAGAAGAGCAATCTTATAGAGATAATATGAAGGCTGGTAATTTTGATATGGTGTTTAATATTTGTTGGGGCTCTCCTTATGACCCGCAATCATCATTAGCAGCTATGCGTCAGAGGGTATATGGCGATTATGCAGCTCAGCAGGGTTTGCATGACAAAAAAGAAATTGATGAAGCTATAACAAAGATTCTTTTGAGTGTAGATGAAAATGAAAGAAAAGAGCTTTATAATTTCGTTCTCACTAGACTTCATGAAGATGCTGTTTATATACCGCTTACTTATGAATGTAACAAGGCGGTTTATACATCAGATTTAAAAAATGTTAAGTTTGCTCAAACTCAATATGAAGTTCCTTTTTGGCTAATGTATTTTAATTAATAGATTTCATCGCTGCAAATTATAATTAATAGTTTGCAGCATACAATTATATATAAAAAAAGAGGTTTTCATTATGAAAGCATATATTATAAAAAGGGTATTAGTTACAATACCGCTTTTATTTGGAATTACTTTGCTAAGTTTTTTCTTTATCAATCTAATACCATCAGACCCAGCCGAAGTTGTTTTGAGAGTTCAGCAAATTCCCATTATATCTGATGAAGCAATAGAACAAATGCGTGAAGAATTGGGCTTAAACGAACCTTTTTTTGTTAGATATTTTAGATGGATATTAGATTTTTTAAGATTAGATTTGGGTGTAAGCTATACTAATCCTTCAAGAACAGTGGTAGGAGAAATAGCAAGATCATTACCTGCCACATTGCAATTAGCATTTCTTTCTCTGATATTTGTAGTAGTTTTGAGTTTGCCTATTGGTTTTTTTAGTGCCGTCTATAAAGATAGCATTTTTGATAGAGTTATTAGATTTATAGTATTTGCAACAACTGCTATGCCTGCTTATTGGGTTGGGCTTTTATTAATATGGCTTGTTAGTATAAAACTTGATTTGCTCCCTACAAGCGGGAGCGGAACTTGGAGTCATGCTATACTTCCCGCAATAACAATATCAATAACATACATATCCACATATATAAGGCTTATAAGAAATAATATGCTTGAAAATATGAAAGAAGATTATGTATTATATGCAAATGCTAGAGGATTAAATCAAAGAATAATATTAGTAAAACATATATTAAAAAACTCTCTTCAATCATGCATTACAGCAATAGGGATGAGTATACCTCAATTAATATCGGGTACTATAGTTGTTGAAAATGTATTTGCTTGGCCCGGTGTTGGAAGACTATGCATAGCTTCTATATTTAATAGAGATTATCCTGTTATACAAGCTTATATATTAATGACGGGTATTTTATTTGTATTTTTCAATTTGATTTTTGATATTATACAAAGAGTAGCTGATCCTAGACTTAGAATAGGAGAGTAATAAAATGTTAAAAAGATTTTTAGAAAATAAGATGGCATTAGGCTGTACGGTATTTATATTAATTATTGCCTTAATAGGAATATTTGCTCCGTTAATTGCTCCAAATGATCCTTATGCAAATAATATATTAAATAAATTTGCAAGTATATCAAAAGAATATCCATTAGGAACAGATCAGCTTGGAAGATGTATATTATCAAGAATGATATATGGAATAAGATACACTTTATTTTTATCTTTACTCACTATGCTTGGAACTATAGCACTTGGCACTTTAATGGGAATACTTGCTGGATATTTTAAAGGTGCTGTTGATGAGATAATAATGAGAATAGTAGATGTTATGCTTTCTTTTCCAAGTCAGATAATGATACTTGCAGTTGTTGCTTTATTAGGAGTTGATATTGCAAATGTTATTATAGCTAATGTATTTATAAAATGGGCATGGTATTCAAGAATGATAAGAACGAATGTACTTAAATATAGAGAAAAGAACTTTGTTTTATTTTCAAAAACTATAGGTTCTTCTTCAAGATTTATATTATTTAATCATATGATTCCTTCAATATCGTCAGAAATGATAGTACTTGCAACTTTAGATACAGGGTGGGCTATATTAAATATTTCAACATTATCTTTTTTGGGGTTAGGTGTGCAGGCTCCTATACCTGAATGGGGTGCTATGCTTAATGAAGCAAAAAATGTAATGACTACAAATCCTAAGCAGATGATAGTTCCAGGAGTTGCGATAGTATTTTTGGTAGCTTCATTCAATCTCCTTGGAGATGCTTTAAGAGATGTTCTTGACCCTAAAGAAAGCAGGGCATAATTTTATTATTTATTAAATAGGATTAAATATGAATGAAAATATTTTAGAAGTAAAAAATCTCAATGTTTATTTTAGAGAAAAAAACAATAATATAAAAATAATAGATGATGTTTCTTTTTCTGTTAAAGAAAGCGAATGTTTAGGCATATTAGGAGAAAGCGGAAGCGGCAAGAGTATGACCATAAAATCAATACTTCGTTTGCTTGATAATAATTTTCGTGTAGAAGGTGAGGCTCTTTTTAACAATATTGATTTAATAAAAGAGAGTTCTGGAAACATAAGAAAATTAAGGGGAAATAAAATATGTATGATACTTCAAAATCCTATGACATGTTTTGATCCTTTATACAGAATATACAATCAAATGCAGGAAACTTTTTTAGAGCACACGGATTTAAATAAAAAACAAATATATCAAAAATGTATAGATACTCTAAATATAATGAAAATAAGAAATCCAGAAGATACAATAAAAAAATATCCTCATCAGCTTAGCGGAGGCATGCTTCAAAGAATAATGATAGGATTAGCATTATCATTAAACCCTAAACTTATAATAGCTGATGAACCTACTACTGCAATAGATTCTATTAGTCAAAATACTATTATGAATGAATTTTTGAGAATAAAAAAAGAGAATAAAGTTTCTATGCTTTTCATATCGCATGACTTAGGAATATTATCCAAAATATCAAACAAAATGATAGTAATGAAAAAAGGAAGAATATTGGAAAATGCTTCTGTAGGAGACATTATATTTAACAGCAAAGATGAATATACAGCTTCTCTGGTATCAAAAAGAATGTCTGTTATGAAAAAGTTTAATGAAATAGTTTATGGAGATGCAATATAATGACAAATGAGAAAATAATATTAGAAGCAAAAAATATAAAAGTAAGTTTTAGAAAGGAAAATCAAAAAAAAGTTTTTGGTAAAGAAAGACAGACTGTATTAAATAATGTTTCTTTTTATTTAAAAAAGGGAGAATGTCTTGGTATTATAGGAGAGAGCGGAAGCGGTAAAAGCACATTAGGAAAGGTTATATTAGGACTTCAAAGACCTGAGAATGGGAAAGTTATTATAGATAATATAGACCTCTATAAATATAAAAACAAAATGAATAAAAAATTAAGATATGATATAAGTGTTGTGTTTCAAGATTATGTATCTTCTGTTAATCCTAGATTTACGGTTATGAGAACTTTAGATGAAGCTATTAATGTTCATACTATCAATACAGGAGAGCAACTTGATAAAATAAACAGAAGAAACATGGCTATAGAGCTTTTAAATAATGTAGGGTTAGATGAAAGTTTTTTGAAGAGATATCCTCATGAATTAAGCGGAGGGCAATTGCAAAGAATTTGTATAGCTAGGGCAGTAGCGGTTCACCCAAAAATAATTTTATTAGATGAAGCAGTAAGTTCATTAGATGTTTCTACACAAACTCAGCTTATGGATTATTTAATAAAGTTAAGAAATATATATGGTTTTTCTTATATATTTATTACTCATGATTTATCTACTATAACATATTTATGTGATAGAGTGTTATTTTTTAATAGCGGAAATATTGTAGAAGAAGTAGATGATATAAAAAATCTTAATAATGTAAAAACAGAATATGCTTTAGAGCTTCTTAATAGTGTAAAAACATTTGATATAGTGAATATAGCAAGAGAATTAAGAAAAGAAGAATATATTGCAATATGATTTTTTCAATTATAAAAATATAAAAATTATAAAATGAATAATGATACAAAACAATTAATAAAAGATTCAGATTATATAAAAATATTAATACCTTTTGTAATATCCACAATGACACAACCTCTTTTAGGTGCAGTAGACACAGCTGTTGCTGGAAGATTAGGCAATCCAATATATATAGCTGGTGTATCGGTTGGAAGTGTTGTTTTTAATACTATATATTGGGTATTTGGTTTTCTTAGAGTAAATACTACTTCATTTAGTGCTATTGCATTAGGTACAGGAAAAAAAGAAGATAGAGCTTTTGCTTTTTTTCAGCCTTTATATATTGCATTATCAATATCATTTATAATACTAATATTTCAAAGAGTTATTAGTTTTTATGCAAAAAATAGTTTTGATTTAGAAATAGGGGCATTAGAAGCTTTTAATATATATTATAATGTGCTTATATGGGGGGCTCCATTTTTATTATCTAATTATGTGATGTTAGGCTGGCTTATGGGGCAGAGAAAAGTTAAGGCTTCTTTAATAATGCAAATAAGCGGAAATTTATTAAATATGATATTGGATGTAATATTTGCTTTATCATTATCTATGGGGGTATTGGGTATAGCAATTGCAACTTTAATATCTCAATTAACTTCTTTTTTTATTGGTGTGTTTTTTATTTTAAGATATGGAAATTTTGGAAAAGTTAATTTAAAAGATTTTACTGATTTATCTAAAATGAAAACTTCTTTAATTTCAAATTTATATCTTATGCTTAGAACAATATGTTTACTAATTCAAATAAATATTTTTACATCAAAAAGTGCTTCATTGGGAACCATATTAATTTCATCAAACTCTATACTTCTTCAAATACAATCAATAATATCGTATATGTTTGATGGAATTGCTAATACTTCAAGTGTTTATAGCGGCAGAGCTTTTGGATTAAAAAACTCAACTTTATTAAAATATGCAATAATAAAAAATATTAAATATGGATTTATATTTGTAATATTATTAACAACTTTATATTTAATTTTTAATAAAACATTTATTAATTTATTTACAGATAATATTGAAGTTCTAAATTATAGTTATAAATATTATTTTTGGGTAGCATTATATCCTACTATTTCTGCTTTGGGGCTTACACTTTATGGAATATTTACAGGGGCTTCTTTTAATAGGGCAGTGTTTATATCTACTTTTTTGAGTTTAATATTATTTTTAGCTGTGCTTTTTATAAGTTTTGATTATTTAAACAATAATGGGCTTTGGATTGCATTACTTTCTTTTTATTTTGGCAGAAGTATTTTTATATTACCTTTTATAAAAAGTTTATTTAAAAAAATTGATAATGGAGTAAAAAATGAATAAAATAAAAAAAGAAATTAAAAAGTTTATATGTAAGACTACAGGAGAAGAAATAATTTTTCCTATTGCATATGTAGAAGGCGAAACAAATAACAATGATAAAACTTTAGCTATTATAGGCGGGATGCATGGAAGTGAATTTACAGGAATAGAGGCTGCTATAAGATTATTAAATGATTTGGAATCAAATAAATTGCAAGTTAAAGGGAAATTAATAATAACTACAATATTTAATATACCTGCTTTTAGAGAGAATAGAGCTTTTATTGTACCTAATGATAATAAAAATCCATTAAGACTTTTTCCAGGTGAAGAGTATGGAAGTTATACCGAAGCTATGGATTATTATTTTTGGAATGAAATATTAAAAGATGCTCACTACTCTATAGAACTTCATGGAGGGGACATACCTGAATCAATAGCTAATTGTATTTATATTCCTATAGTTGGTATAGAAGAAACAGATAATATATCAAGAAAGATGGCTGAAGTATATAATATAAAATATATAATAGATACTAAAATGAACAAAGATAATAAATATGGGGGAGCTTATAGCAGATTAGCTTTTAGAGGTATTCCTTCTATACTTACTGAAGCTGGAGGCAACGGTATATTAGATGAAGAGAATGTTCAAGTTCATTATGATGGAATAAAAAATATTATGATTTATTTAGATATGTTATGCGATGAAAAAATAAAAGATACAGAAGAGAGAGTTATATTAAATTATACTGCTTCTATAAAGGCTGATTGTTATGGTATGTGGTATCCTATTGTAAAAACAGAGGATATTGTTAAAAAAGGAGATAAGGTTGGAGAAATAAAAGATTATTTTGGTAAAAAAATTAAAGACATAGTATCAGATTATGACGGTGTTGTTTGTATTTTAAAGACAAATCCATCTTTACAAATAGGGGATTCTTTAATAGAGATAAATGAAATAGAAGAAATAAAAAAATAAGTTTAATATGCACAGGGGACAAATATATTGCAGTTAGGAATTCCTTAATTTATAAAAGTAAACAAAAGACGTATTATAATTTAAAGCAGAATGTTTTTATTAGCTTTAAATTTAGTAGATTTAGGTTTTATAATAGAACAAGTTTCTAATTGTCTTTTCCAATAATAATATGTTCTAATACTAATATGATATTTAAAAGCTAATATTTCTTTATTTTTAACTTTATTTATTTTTATAACTATCTTTTTTCTTTGATTTGAAGTATATTCTTTCATAGGTATTCCTTTAAATTTGGGCTATTTATATTATAAGGAATACCTACTTTTTTAAACTAAAAAATGTCCAATATCTCATACTCCTAAACAAAAAATGATAAAATTATAATTGATTTTTTGTTGTTTAAATAATAAAATCTATACTTAATAAAAAATTATTTATCCTTATCGGAGTAAAATATTATGATAAAAGTAATTGATTTTAACACTAATTGGAAGTTTTTAGATAAATGGAATGATGATATAAAAAACACCATTAAAAAAACAACAAGTGTAACTTTACCTCATACTGTAAAAGAAATACCGCTTCATTATTTTGATGAATCTGATACTTGGATTGTTGCCGGATATCAAAATATATTTAATTATAATAAGAAAGATTTTGTAAATAAGAGAGTTTTAATTAATTTTGAAGGAGTAATGGCTGCTGCAGAAGTATTTATTAATGGCAAAAGTTTCGCAGAACATAAGGGGGGATATTTGCCTTTTGTTCATGATATTACAGACTCTTTAATTGAGGGAGATAATATTATAGCAGTTAAAGTTGATAGTACAGAGAGAAAAGATATTCCTCCTTTTGGAAATGAAATAGATTATTTATGCTACGGCGGTATATATAGAGAAGTACAAATTATTATAGTTGATGAAGTTTCTATAGAGAATGTTATGATTATAGGTGACGCTAAACAAAATATTATTGGAAAAGTGAGAATAAGAAATAGCAAAAAAGAAAACAAAAAAGAAACTTTATTTATTAATCTTTATAATAGAGAATATCATATATGCGAGATAAAAAAAGAAATTACTCTAAAAAAAGATGAATTATTTACTGATATAAATATAAAAGAATATATTGATACTGACAGAATAGAGCTTTGGGATATTGATAATCCTAGACTTTATAGACTTGAGGCTTCTCTTTCTAATGAAGATACTATTAGTGTAAGTATTGGTTTTAGAGATGTTGAATTTAGAGATAACGGATTTTTTTTGAATGGTAAAAAAATAAAATTAAGAGGATTAAACAGACATCAGAGTTTTCCCTATGTTGGTTATGCTATGCCTGAGAGAATGCAGAAAAAAGATGCTGATATATTAAAGTTTGATTTGGGAGTTAATATAGTTCGTTCATCTCATTATCCTGCTTCAAGACATTTTTTAGACAGATGCGATGAAATAGGGTTGATGGTTTTTGAAGAGATACCTGGCTGGCAGCATATAGGTGATAAAGATTGGCAAAAGGTTTCTATAGAAAATGTAAAAGACATGATAGAGAGAGATTTTCATCATGCTTCTATAATTATATGGGGAGTGAGAATCAATGAGAGTCAGGATAATCATAGCTTTTACAAAGAAACTAACAAAGTAGCTCACAAGTTAGATAAAACAAGACAAACAGGCGGAGTTAGATATATAATGGGAAGCGAGCTTTTAGAAGATGTATATACTATGAATGACTTTAATTGCGATGGAGTTAATGACCCTATAAGAGCTCAAAAGTTTGTAACAAAATTAGATAAAAATGTGCCTTATATGATAACAGAGTATAATGGACATATGTTCCCTACAAAGATGCAAGACTCTGAGGAGCGTTTGATTGAGCATACTAAAAGACATTTTGATGTTATTAATGCTGTTGCTATAGATGACAGTATATCTGGTTCTACTGGCTGGTGTGCTTTTGATTATCATACTCATTATGATTTTGGTTCGGGTGATAGAATATGTTATCATGGCGTTTGCGATATGTTTAGAAATAAAAAATTGGCTGCAAGTGTATATTCTTCTCAGATGAATAAAAAAGATTGTGTTGTATTAGAGCCTATTACTATATATGCAAGAGGTGAAAGAGCTATAGGGGGAATATCTCCTTTAATGGTTGCTACAAATTGTGATTATGTGGAGTTTTATTATAAGAATGAATTACTAGCAAAAGAATATCCTGCTTCTGCAAAATATCAAGGATTAAAGCATGCTCCTGTTATTATACAAATGGAGAGAAATATTCCCGGTGTTAGTGCTATGAATTGGGAAGATGCTAAAGTTGTAGGATATATTGATAGTAATCCTGTAATAGAAAAACATTTCTTAAAAAATCCTACTTTCAAAGAGTTGGAAGTAATTGCTGATGATAAAGAAATTAATGCTGTAAGCAATGGTTCTGCATGGGATGCTACAAGAATAACAGTAAAAGCTATTGACTCTATAGGAAACAGACTTCCATATATTAACGAAGCTATAAAAATAGAAGTTAAAGGCTCTGGTTCTTTAATAGGAAATGATAACCCTGTACTTGAGGGCGGATATTACTCTTTCTGGGTGAAATCTAATAACAAGAAAGGCTCTATAATAGTTACTGTTTCAAACAGCAGGGTAAAAGACAAAACTATAGAAATTAAAGTAAAATAAATAAATATTTTTTTATGTTTTGGAGTTTATTGTTATGACTTTGAATTTTACTAAAATGCATGGCATAGGTAATGATTATATATATATAGATTGTTTTAAAGAGAGTTTTACAGTTGAAGATGCCAAAAAATATTCTCCAATTTTGAGTCATAGACATTATTCTATAGGTGCTGATGGTATTATTTTAATAATGCCTAGTAAAATAGCTGATGTAACTATGAGAATGTTTAATTATGATGGCTCTGAGTCTGAAATGTGCGGAAATGGCATAAGATGTGTTGCAAAATATGCTTATGATAATGATATATCAAAAAATAACCCAATGAAAATAGAAACTTTAAGAGGGGTTCTTGAGGCTAATTTATTTATAAAGAATGATGAAGTTGATAGCGTTGAGATAAATATGGACTCTCCTATACTTGAAGGCTTAAAAATACCAACTACTATAGATAAAACTCCAATAATAGATGAGCCTATTAATTTTAATGGAAAAACTTATTATTTTACTTGTGTATCTATGGGCAATCCTCATTGTGTGATATTTGTAGATGATGTAAAAAATATGAGAATTGATGATATTGGAAGTTTTATTGAAAATAATCCTATATTTCCAAATAGAACAAATGTAGAGTTTGTGCAGGTTATAAGTAGAGGAGAAGTTATACAGAGAACTTGGGAGAGGGGAAGCGGTGAGACTTTGGCATGCGGTACAGGTGCTTCTGCCGTTTGTGTGGCTGGATTTATAAGTAAAAGAACTGACAATATTATACTCAATCACCTTTTGGGGGGGGGGTTGATATTAACTTATAAAGATAATACAGTTTTTATGAAAGGCGAAGCAAGATACGCATACAGAGGCTATGTAGAATTATAATGCTTTTATCTTAAATTATCTTTAAATAGCTCCTTTAAACGATTTCTACATCCACCGCAAATTGTGCCTGCTTTTGTCTTCTTTACTATATCTCTTAATGTCTTTAATCCATATTCTTTTTTTAATGTTTCTATCTCTTCAATAGATAATTCTTTACATTTACATATATATTTACTATCTTCTTTTATCATTATACTACTCTTACTATTTATTATGATTTATAAACCATTCTAATCGAAAAATAAAAAAATATCAAAAGCATAAAAAACATAAAAAATGTTAAAAAACATCAAAATGGGTATTGAAAAAAAACGATATATGATATATAAAACTACTATAGTAATATACAGTATATTACTATACATTAGTTTGGGAGAGCTATTATGAATAAACCGCCAACAAGAAAGTTTAAAAATTATAACAAAAAACTTGTAAAAATAATACTAGATAATATTGACGATGATGATTATTTTTACAATAAAAAGGTTAATTGGGAGGATTGGGTTATAATGAGGGTAGATGTTGATAATGCTGTAAAGAAACTTAATTTTGATACATCTATTGAATATTCAGCTATGCTTTTAGAAGATATTTTATATGTATTAAAGGAGTATTAACAATGTGTAATTTATGTCCTAAATATAATACTTGTGTAAAATTATGCGATGAGATGTTAAAGAAGATTAGATATGGAAAGAGGGAGTTTAAGAAAAATAGGGATTATAGCAGGGAAGTGGTTTTAACAGATAAAGACTTAGAGAATATACTTTATACAAATAGTTTAAGTTATGTAGAATATGAGAGGCTTTCAAATTTGGTTGTGGCGATACTTTCACCAAAGCAAAAACAGTTATTAAAATTATTTTCTGAAGGTAAGAGCCAAAGAGAGTTAGCTAAGATTTTTAATGTTAGCCAATCATCTATATCACAGAGTTTACAGGCTATAAAGAAGGAGATATCAAATCAATTCAAGATGGTTATAAATAGCTAATATAATAATTTAGTAATATAGTTTAAGTTTATAAAAGTTTATAAATTTTGATAATTATAATAATTTTGTTATTTTTTATACTTTAAAATAATAGAATTGTAATAAAAATATAAAAACAAATTGACAATGCTAATCTTTTTTTATATAATTAATTTATCTAAATATTAAGGAGTTTTTTAATGAAAAAAACTATTTTTTTAGCATTATTAACTTTATCATTACTGATTAGTTGCGGAGATTCTCAAAAAAGTTCTTATGCAGATGGGGTTTATGAAGGTTCTGCTATGGGACATCAAGGAGAGATAAAAGTTTCCGTTACAATATCAAATAATAAGATAGAGAAAATAGATGTATTAGAAAAAGCTGATAGTGATTTTTCTGATATGGCTGTAAAAAAAGTTATAGATGAAACTATTAAAAAGAATACTATAGATGGAGTAAATACTGTAAGTGGAGCAACTAGAACTACTAAAGGTGCTATAGAGGCTATTACAGTGGCATTGAGTCAGGCTGGAACTATAGGGGAATCTTCAAAAGAAGCTATAGTAAAAGAAGATGTTACAATAGATACAGATGTTTTAGTTATAGGGGCAGGCGGAGCAGGTATGAGTGCTGCTTTAAGTGCTAAAGAAAGCGGACTTGATGTTACATTAATAGAAAAGATGGTTTATTTAGGCGGAAATACTGTAAGAGCTAAAGGCGGATTGAATGCTGCTGAAACTAAATATCAAAAATCACTCGGTATTGCAGATAGTATTCAGACATTTATAGATGATACTATGAAAGGCGGAAAAAATATAAATGATCCTGAATTGGTTGCTTATTTAGCAAAAAATTCTTCTGATGCTATAGAATGGTTAGACAGTATGGGAATAAGTTTAAAATCAGTAGTATCTAGCGGCGGAGCTAGCAGACCAAGAATGCATGCTCCTGAAGGAGGCTCAGATGCAGGAAAATATATCATTGCAGGACTTCAAAAGCAATTAGAGCCTAAAGGCATAAATATATATACTGAAACTAAAGCCACTGAAATAATTATGAAAGATGGGAAAGCTGCTGGTGTTATAACTGAAACTCCTAATGGAAAAATGACTATAAATGCTAAAGCTGTGATAATTGCTACAGGCGGATTTAGTGCCAATGAAGAATTGTATACCAAATATAAGCCTGAATTAAAAGGTTTCATTACTACAGGTCATCCTGGCGGAACAGGCGATGGTATATTTATGGCAGAAAAAGTTGGGGCTGCTTTGGTTGATATGGAACAAATACAGATTCACCCTACAGTTGAGCAATCAAAAAGCGAGCTTGTTACAGAAGGATTAAGAGGAAGGGGAGCTATACTTGTAAATCAGGAAGGAAAGAGATTTGGAGATGAAATGGCTACTAGAGATGTTGTTTCTGCTGATGTATTAGCTCAGCCTGGAAGTTATGCTTATATCATATTTGATAACAATTTAAGAAAAAATATGGCTACTGTTGAATCAATGGTTGCTCTTGGAATAGTTACTGAAGCTGCTACTTATGAAGAGCTTGCTAAAAAATTAAATATTCCAACTGATGCTTTTAAAGCTACTATGGATAAATGGAATAATGATGTTAAGGCTAAAAATGATACTGAATTTGGAAGAACTCAGGCTATTGATTGGAGTTTAGAAGAGGCTCCTTATTATGCTATAAAAATTGCTCCTGCCGTACACCATACTATGGGAGGTATAAAAATTAATACTAATGCTGAAGTTATAGGAACAAATAATACTGCCATAGCTGGACTTTATGCTGCTGGTGAGGTTACTGGAGGTATACATGGTGCTAATAGACTTGGCGGTAATGCTATAGCCGATATTATTATTTTTGGAAGACAGGCTGGAAAAAATGCTGCTAATTATATACAGTCTAATAAATAATATTTTATAGAAAATGTTTTAAGGCTTGTGAGTATATATACTTGCAAGCCATTTTTTATATATATTTTATTATTTATTTTGCATTAAAAAAGGGCGAAGCTAAAAAATAGCATCACCCTTTTTATTTTAAGCTATTAGGCTATTATTATTGTAATAATCTAAGAGCACCTTGTGGTAACTGATTAGCTTGAGCAAGCATAGACAAGTTAGCTTGATTAAGAATTTGATCTTTAGCAAGTTTAACTGAAGCTTCAGCCATATCTGTATCACGAATTCTGCTTTCAGAAGCCTGCATATTTTCAAAGCCTACCATTAAGCCTTGAGCAGTCATTTCTAATCTGTTCTGATAAGCACCTAAGTCAGCTCTTTGTTTTAATACTTTAAGAAGAGCTTCATCAACCATACCTATAACTGTATTAGCTTTATTAGGGCTAGAAACACTAATGAAAGTAGCAGTAGTAGCAGGTCCAACTGGATTTTTAAGTCCAAGAGCTTGGCTGTTCATAGTACCAATATAAACACGTTTTCTTTCGTCCATATTAGCACCGATATGTAACCACATAGAAGCTGTAGGAGTATTTTCTCCTGTAGATCTAGCAAATCTTCCAGTCAACATGTTAAGTTTGTTGAATTGAGCTTGTGAAGCAACTCTGTCGATTTCATCTACTAATTGAGAAACTTCGATTTGTACATAAAGTCTGTCTTCATCTGTGTAGATACCGTTAGCTGCTTGTATAGCTAATTCACGAATTCTTTGAAGGATATTAGTAGTTTCTTCCAAGTAACCTTCTGTTGTTTGAATGAAAGATATACCGTCTTGAGTGTTTCTTTCAGCTTGACGTAAACCGCGAATCTGAGTTCTCATTTTTTCAGATACTGCTAATCCGCTAGCATCATCTCCAGCTTGGTTGATTCTCATACCGCTAGATATTTGAGCTGCGTCTTTTCTTAAATCTACTTGGCGGAATTTAAGAGTTCTTTGTGCATTTATTGCACTTATATTATTATTGATAACCATATGGTTCCTCCGTGAAAATTGTTTATTAGTCCGTCCTTGAACTAGTATATATTATCGGCTGCTATCAATTAATTATTAATTTTTTTTGCTTACTTTAGATATTTTTTTATAATTTTTTGTAAAATGTTATGTTTATTATGTAATTATAAACTTTTCTTTGTGTTTTTTACTTTATAAACATATATTTATTGATATTTCTTCATTTTTAAATATACTATCTATAAGTATTATACAACTTTATTTTTTGTTTAAAAAATTATAAATTTAGGATTTATGATGTTTACAAATAGAGAAAAAATTGAATTTTTCAATGCTGTAGAAGAGGGCGATATTGAGCAAATAAAATATTTATTGAATAAAAATAATTATGTAAATATAAATGTATTTGGAATAGCAAAAATATTAATTGAAAATAATAAAAATGATATTGAAAAAAAAGATATTGAAATAGATTTTAAGAATAAAGAAGGATACACTCCTTTAATGATTGCCTCTTATAAAGGAAATACTGATATAGTAAAACTTTTATTGGAGTATAATGCTTCTGTAGATATAACTAACAATTATAATTATACTGCTTTGATATATGCATGTATTTATGGCAATTTAGATGTCGTTAAAATTCTTCTTGAACATAAAGCTGATATGTATATAGAAACTAAATTAGAAAAAAATTATTTAACAACATTGATGATAGCTTGCAGTCAAAATTATACTGAAATAGTGAGAATGTTTAGGAGTATGAGATATTGGACATTTTTTAGTATAAAAAAAGCAGTATCCTTGTTATAATATTTTGAACATAAAACAAATAAAAAGGATGCTACTATGAAAAGAGATTATAGCACAGAATTTAA
>NZ_SAXY01000069.1 GCF_008016535.1 Brachyspira pilosicoli | reverse complement strand
CCTAATTAAAAACAACAAGGAATATACTTGAAACTATCAAATATATTCCTTGTATCTATTCAATTATTTTTCTCTAAAATTATTTACTTTCTAACTGACTAGATAAATAACTTTGAGTATATCTGCTAAAGAATATATTGAATTTCAAACCTTCAGCTTTTGTATTTCTTTCTTTTTCAGCAGCTACAATTATAGTACCGTCATCTAAAACATCTATAGAAGAGCTTTTACCAGTTATAGCTATTTTAAATGATTTATTTTGAGGCTGATATTGCTGAGCATCAAGTAAATACATATGGTTTTCTCCAGCTGGAGTTTTTACATGTGAGAATAATATTTCATCTTGACCACTACCTTTACCATCATTTTTATAACTAGCAGGCTCATACTGAGTAGAACCATACCAGCCTTTAGCTAATTTCAAGAAACCGAAAGAGCCTTCAGAACCCGCTATTACTGTATCTGTAGCTTGCTGACCTTTTTGACTATCTCCTAATCCCATCTTTCCATCACCGCCTGCAGGATTTGGAACTACTAAATAAGTTACTTTAGTACCATCATATGCTATAGCTTTTGCTTCTTTATATTTACTGAAACCGCTAGTTCTTCCGTCAGCAAAATAAAATCTAGCACCAATTGTAGAATCATTCTCAATGGAAAGTGTGTCGCCAGTAACAGTAACTTTAACAAATGTTACTCCCATCTGTTCTTTAGCAGCACCGTTTATGCCTTGTTCTGCTATAATTATAGGGAGAATTAATTTAGTACCACTCTCATCAGCAATTATGCCTCTTCCTGAATGTGTGCCGAATTGTATATTATTAAGATTAGCATTTTTTACACCTAATTCTTTCCATTCTGCCCATTCTATTGTTGGAATTGCATTTTCACCACTAATGCCTGTAACTGTTCCTACAGAATATTTAAGTTGTGATTTTGGATTTCTATCAGCATAATATTGACCTGTGCGGGATATGCCTGAACCAGCAGAAGCTATTACATATACTTTTTTAGATGTTTTATCAAAATATACTACAGGGGCAGAAACTGCATCGTCTTTGTTCTGAGAGTCTTTAACAACAGGCTTAGGGGCATCGAAGTTGTCGCCTCCGTCCTTGCTTAATAAGTAAACCATGCTTACAGGTTTATCGCCGTTTACACCTATGTCGTTAGCAGAACCGGGATATTGTATTCTTTTCTCAGTTACTATTAAAACATTTGCTCCGCCTAAAGCAACTATTACAGGGTTTCTATAATAGTCGCCGCCACTTTCACTAATAACAGCATAGTCGTTCATAGCATTAGTATCATACTTTTTTAAGTCTTCCCATGTTTTTGTTAAACCGCCTGTCTCATTTTTTACTTCTTGTTCTTTATTAGTGTCGCCTTTAACGTCTGTTATGCCGTTTTTCTTACAGCTAGCAAACACTAAGCTTAAAGCCATAAGCAAAGATAATAAATAAATAATCTTTTTATTCATATAAATCTCCTTATAAAATTTTTGCTTATTTATTAAAATAAAAAATTGTATTAAACTCTTATGAGCGGAAAAGCTTTATACAATTTATTATTTCCAAAAGAACATATTATAGAAAGAACTTTATACCCATACTCTCTATATATATAATATATTAAAATAAAATATAAAGTCAAGTAAAAATTTACAAATTATTTACTTAAATTTCGGATAAAAATAGCTTATTTATTAATTTTTAACCTCAAAAAAAAACTCTATAATTAATTATATTCATTTTTATTTTTTTATCAAGTATTACAAGTATTATCAAATATAATTGTTAATTAATTCTTTACTTTTTTATATAATATAGTATATTTCCTTATGTGAAGGTTTTTATATGAGGTTTTTTAATATGAAAAAAAATTTAAAAATATCATTGCTTATTTTTTCCTGCTTTTTTTTGATGTCCTGCAGTCAAGTGTTTAAAAACAGATTTAATCTAAACCGTGCATACAATCTCTATGAGAAAGGTAAAAATGCTGATGATGACAAAGCTCTTTTAGATGCTGCAGACACTTACAACGATATTATAAACCAAAAAATTTATGCTCAAGACAGATTAGGGGCAGTATATAGAGTGTTGGCAGAAAGAAGCCTCGCAAAAAAACAATATGCCTACTCAGCAAAATATTTTACAGAAGCTCTAAAAATTCTCCCCAACAGCCCATACTTGCGTTATGGTTTAGGATTATCATATGCCAACCTCGCAGAGAGTGCCGACAATGAAGCGCAAAAAACTAACTTTTTAGCCCGTGCAGAAAGCAATATACAATTCGCCATAAACAAAGACCCCAATAACCCAAACTACTATGCAGCATTGTCATCACTCAGAGGCATACAGCAAAATTATTATAAAGAAGCATTAGACTTAATAAACAAATCTCTTGAAACAGACCCCAATAACATAGATTATTTGTTTATACTCGCACGTATACAATACAGTTTAGGAAACGGCAAAGAGTCTATTGAAGCCTATAGAAAAATAGTAAATTTAGCAAAAGAAAACAATATAAAGCAAACAGCCTTAAACAACATAAATCAAATAATAAACCAAATGAATTAGAGTGAGCTTACGGAGAACAAGTTAAAATGCATAGTGATAAAAATACATATCTAATAGCCTTAAATCATATTGACAAAGTAGGCGATAAAAGAATATCCGAGCTTATCACTCACTATGACTCTGTAGAAAATATTTTTGAAGATAAAGAAGAAAATATTAAATTGCTGTTAGAAAAAAAGTTCAAATCACAAATAGGCAATTTTAATAAAAATGAAATATTAGACAAAGCAAACGACATAATAGAAAAATCAAAAGCTCACGGCATTGGCATATTAAGTTTATTTGACGAAGAATATCCATTTAACCTAAAACAAATAGACAACCCTCCGTATATACTTTATTATAAAGGCGATTTAAAAAAGTTAAGAAGAAACTCTATAGCAGTGGTAGGCACAAGATTTCCCACAGATAAAAGTTCTAAATATGCTTTTGATATATCTTCAAAGCTATCTGCATTAAATATATCTGTAGTATCAGGTATGGCTAAGGGGATAGACAAAGAGGCTCATATTGGTGCTATAAGTTCTGGGGCAAACACTGTGGCGGTTT
This sequence comes from Brachyspira pilosicoli, assembly GCF_008016535.1. Classification (GTDB taxonomy): domain Bacteria; phylum Spirochaetota; class Brachyspiria; order Brachyspirales; family Brachyspiraceae; genus Brachyspira; species Brachyspira pilosicoli_A. The sequence continues at coordinate 23,690 of NZ_SAXY01000069.1, read as the reverse complement.
TAGGATGCGGAATAGACAATGTTTATCCTTCAGAGAATTTAAAGGTTTATAATAAATTAATAGAAAAAGGGCTTATAATTAGCGAGTTTGAAGCAGGAAGAAAGCCAGATAAAACTAATTTCCCAAGAAGAAACAGAATAATATCAGGGCTTTCATATGCCGTTGTTATGGTTGAGGCTTCCAGCAAATCGGGTGCTTTAATAACAGTAGACTTTGCACTCAATCAAGGCAGAGATGTTTATATAGCTCCGTACGATGAGAAACTAAAAGAGTATTACGGCAATCATAAGCTTTATAAAGACGGTGCTAAAATAGCATATAATGTGTTGGATATATTAGAAGATTTTGATGATATATTTTCTAATGATGAAGATTATGTTAAAATGAAGCTTAAATATTTTGAGGGCGGAAATATTAACAAAAATAGAGAAGTGAAAAAAGTAAAAAAAGTTAATGATATTAAAGAAAATAATAATGTTTCAAAACAAGAAAATAAATTAGATAATAAAAAGCAAAATAAAAAAGCGAGTATTATAAAACCTAATTTACAAGATGACGAAGCTATAATTTATGATATAATAAGCGAGGTTGAAAAAATACACATAGACGATATAATAGAAAAAACCAATATGAAGACTCAGAGTGTAACATCTTTGCTTATGCAATTAGAGATTAATGGTTTTATAAAGCAATTATCTGGAAAATATTATAGTATAGAGAAATAAAATTTAAGGATATAAAAAATGGCTGCAAAAACTAAAGAGAAAGCAAAAAAAACTAATAAGAAAAAGTTAGTAATAGTTGAGTCGCCTGCTAAGGCAAAAACTATAAATAGATATTTAGGTTCAGATTATGTAGTATTATCATCAATGGGGCATTTAATAGATTTGCCGAGAAGCAGACTAGCTATAGATGTAGACAATGGTTTTGAGCCTGAATATATAACAATAAGAGGAAGAGCTAAGATATTAAATGAGCTTAAAAAAGAGGCAAAGAAATCTGAAGAGGTATTGCTTGCAGCCGATGACGATAGAGAGGGAGAAAGCATTGCTTGGCATATAGGAAATAAGATAAGAAGTATTAACTCTGCTGTACCTATAAAGAGAATAGTTTTTCACGAGATTACAAAAGATGCGCTTAAAGAAGCCATTGATAAGCCAAGAGATATAGACATAGCAAAAGTAAATGCACAAAAAGCAAGAAGGGTATTAGACAGACTTATCGGTTATAATTTAAGTCCTCTGCTTTGGGAGAAGATAAAAAGGGGACTTTCTGCTGGAAGAGTACAGAATGTTGCTTTGCTTATAATCTGCAGCAGAGAAGATGAAATAGAAACATTTGTTCCTGTAGAATATTGGACTTTCGGAGTATTTTTAAAGCACAAAAATAAAGAGTTTTTAGCAGAACTTCAAAAATATAAAGGTGAAAAGCCGGATTTAAAAACAAAAGAAGATGTTGATGCTATAATGGAGCATTTAAAAGACAAGACCTACACAGTATCAAGCATAGAGATAAAAGACAGATTAAGAAACCCAACAGCTCCATACACTACAAGTAAATTACAGCAAGCAGCAAGTACATCTTTAGGCTATAACTCATCAAAGACAATGCAAATAGCACAAACACTCTATGAAGGAGTTTCTATAGCAGGAGAAGCTACAGGACTTATAACATATATGCGTACCGATAGTGTGAGAATATCTCCAGTAGCACAAGAGCAGGCGAGGGATTTTATACAAAAAGAATATGGAAGTAATTATTTACCTCCAGAGCCTCCAAACTATTCTGTAAAAAAGAATGCACAAGATGCTCACGAAGCTATAAGACCTACTAATGTATTTTTAACACCAGATAGTATTAAAGAATATTTAAAACCTGAACAGTATAAACTTTATAAACTTATATGGGAGAGATTTGTATCTTCTCAAATGCTTCCTGCAAAAATGAAAAATACAAGAGCGGTAATTGTTGCAGGCGATTGTGAGTTTGCTGTTTCTTCATCAAAAATAGAGTTTGACGGATTTATGAAAGTGCTTACTATAGACAAAGAAGATAAAGAAAAGGCTTCAAAAATGCCTAGTTTGTCAAATGGTGAAGTATGCGATTTTGTAGAGCATAATCCTCAGCAGCATTTTACAGCACCTCCTCCAAGATATACAGATGCTTCACTCGTAAAAATACTTGAAGAATCAGGAATAGGAAGACCTTCTACTTATGCTCCTACAATAAAAACAATTATATCAAGGCATTATGTACAGAGAAAAGGTAAACAGCTTGTACCGACAGAGCTTGGAAAACTTGTTAATGAACTTATAAGTGAAAATTTCCCAGAGCTTGTAAATATTAACTTTACTGCCGATATGGAAAGTAAACTTGATAAAATAGAAGACGATAATGTAGAATGGAATAATATATTAAAAGAGTTCTATCCTCATTTTTTGGATACGCTCAAAACTGCTGCAGAAAATATTCACAATATGAAAGATTTCTTTAATGAAGAGACTGATTTTGTATGTGAGAAATGCGGTAAGAAGATGATTAAACGTTTAGGAAGATACGGATATTTTATTGCTTGTTCCGGATTCCCTGAATGTAAGAATACTAAGGGTATATCTTTTGGTATTTGTCCTAAATGCGGAGGCGACATTACATTAAAGCGTTCTAAGAGAGGAAGAGAGTTTTATGGCTGTTCCAATTATCCTAAATGCGATTTTGTAAGCTGGGATAAACCTTTGCTTGAGCCTTGTCCTAAATGTAATGGGCTTATGGTAGAGAAAAATATTAAAAACAAAGGATTGTTTAAGGTTTGTATCAAGGAAGATTGTGGTTATTCAGAGGAAATAAAAGAAGAATAATATTATTTTTTGTATTAGCTCTATTTAATACTTGCTTTTTATATTCTCAGAATAATGATAAAATAAAATTAAACAATTTAAATATTACAGCAGAAGAATTAAAAAAAGCTTTTAACCCAGCAAAAAACAAATTTGATTCTAAAGGCATCACAACAATAATAATAGACCCCGGACATGGCGGAAGAGACCCCGGTTCTATTGGTGTTGGAAAGGTATACGAAAAAGATATAGTTTTGTCATTTTCTCTGGAACTAAAAAAAGAATTGGAAAATATACTTCCAAATGTAAAGATAGTATTAACAAGAACAAATGATACCTACCCTACCCTTGCTGAACGTTTTGAAATAGCAAACACTGCAGCAAAAATAAATACAGAAAAAGCTAATAATGCATTATTAATAAGCGTGCATGCTAATGCTTCATTAAGTTCTAGTGCTAAAGGGTTTGAAGCATATTTTGTGAGTGCTCAAGAATCTAGTGAATATGCTAGAGCTGTGTCTATGTTTGAAAATGATGCTTTGGTGAAATTTGATAAAATAGATTCAGCGAAATACGAAGACTACTCATCTCAAATTACTCATAATTATATGCTTATAGAGCAGTATCAAAAAGAAAGCAGAATATTAGCAGAGTCTATTACCGATGAAGTTTATAAAGTATCTGGAGTAGCAAAGAGAACTAAACCTGTACAAAATGCATTGTTTTATGTTTTAAAAGGGGCAATAATGCCTTCTACTCTTATAGAGGTTGGTTTTATCACAAACGCCGATGATGCAAAGTTCTTAAAAAACAAAGAAACAAGACTAAAAATGGTAAAAGCCACAGCAAAAGGTATAAAAAAATATATAGAGCTTTATGACGAGACCAAAGGTTTTACAAAATAATTGTAATTTATTAAAAATAAAATAGATATATCCTTTTTTTTGTATATACTTATATATTGAAATAACAATATGGAGTTTTCAATGAAAAAAGTATATATTATAATTACAATTATTTCATTGTTGGGGTTATTGTCTTGTAATAATTCTAATAATTCTAAAAGAGTTTATCCTGAAGGAGAAATTAATTTTACTATAGTTCAAACTACAGATATACATGGAATGATTTTTCCTTATAATTTTATTACAGATAAAGAAGAAGATACTTCTATGGCTCAGGTAAAAACATATATCAAAAAATTAGAAGATGAAGGTAAAACTATATTATTATTAGATAATGGAGATTCTCTTCAGGGGCAGCCTACAGTTTATTATTATAACTTTGTTGCCACTAATGAGCCTCATATATGGGCAGAAGTACTTAACTATATGAATTATGATGCTGTTGGAGTGGGCAATCATGATGTTGAGTCTGGGCATAATGTTTATGATAAAATAGTTAAAGAGATAAAAGCTCCTTTACTTTCTGCTAATTTAGTAGATGAAAAAACAAAAAATCCATACTTTAAGCCTTACACTATTGTAGAAAAAAATGGAGTAAAAATAGCAATACTTGGTTTAATAGAGCCTGCAATAGATAGGCAACTTCCAAAAGTATTATATGAAGGATTAGCTGTAGAAGATATGGTTGAATCAGCAAAAAAATGGATAAAAACCATAAAAGAAAAAGAGAGTCCTGATATTGTTATAGGGCTTTTCCATGCGGGGGCTAATTACACAGAAGATAAAGAAACTTTCAAAAATGAGAATGCTAGTCAATTAGTGGCTGAGCAAGTTGATGGTTTTGACATTATACTTGTAGGTCATGATCATCAGGGTTGGTCTGGTTTGGGTTATGATGAAGCTACTAAACAAAAAACTAAAGAAGTAAAAAGTCCAAGCGGTAAAGTTGTGCCTATATTTGGAGGAGTTAATGCTGCAAGATTTATACCTTCTATTGATGTGAGTATGACTTACACTAATAATGCTTGGGATATTAAGTTTAAAGGTGAATTAGTTGATGTTTCAAAGTATGAGGCAGATAAAGACTTTTTAAATAATTTTGATTCTTCTAAAAATGCTATACAAACTTGGGTGAGCCGTGATATTGGTAATTTGAACACTAAGCTTACTTCTGATGAGGCTATATTTGGAGACAGTCATTTTTTAAGTTTTATACACAAATTAGAGTTTACTATAGCTAAAGAAGAGTTGGGAGAAGACGTTGATATTAGTTTTGCTGCTCCTTTAAGTAAGGATGCTGTTTTAAATAATGGTGTTGTAGAGGTAAGAGATATGTTTAGTCTTTATCCTTATGAGAATTTCTTTTATGTAATGAAATTAACAGGAAAGCAAATAAAAGATGTTATGGAATATTCTTATGACAGATGGTTTAATACTATGACTAATATTAATGACCATCTAATAGCATTTAAGAAGGATACAAATGGAGAATTAATATTCAATAATAGATATAATTCTTATGATACAGTCACTCCTACCTATAATTATGAAAGTGTTGGAGGCATTAATTATACTGTTGATGTTACCAAACCTAAAGGCGAAAAAGTTATAATAGAATCTTTCACTGACGGAAGACATTTTGAATTAGATAAAGAATATAAAGTTGCTATTAATTCTTATAGAGGCAGCGGCGGCGGCGGTCATTTATCACAAGGTGCTGGAATAGATTTAAAAATTTTGCAAAACATGGATTTGGTATTAAAAGCTACAGATAAAGATTTGAGATATTATATTATAGATTGGTTTGAAAAACAAAATGGAGCTATCACTGTTGAAAAACTTAATAATTGGAAAGTAGTGCCTGAAAATTATGTTGAAGCAGGAAAGAAAAAAGATTATAAATTAATATACCCTAATAATTAAAAAATGTCATAATAAAAAAGCGAATGGCTATTTTTTAGATAACCTTTCGCTTTTTTATAATTTTATTTTAATATTATAATTAAATTTCTAAAACATTATTTATAAACACTTATAGTATCTTTTATAATGTCTTTTAAATAAATTATTTTTTCATTAATTCATCTATATGCTTAACTATATCAAATCCTGCATTCAAAGCCTTAGCGATAGAACCTCCAGATTTATATAATATATCTCCAGCTATAAATAAGTTTTTAACAGAGCTTTCATGTTTGTCATTAACTATAGGCACACCGCTTTCATCTAACTCTATATCACATCTCTTTAAGAAATCTATTGGAGCGACTCCTCCTAAAGCATATATTACTCTGTCATAAGTATCATCAATACCATCAGCATAATGAACCAATACTTTTCCATTACTGTCTTCTATAGATTTAATATCAACACCTAATCTAGGCTTTACTTTACCACTAGAAATATCTTCCTTAATAGTTTCTAAGTTCTTTTCATTAGGTCTTGTAAACTCAAGCTTCCTGTAATTAATTGTAACATCATTATCTTTACCCAAAAGATAAGCATACTCAACAGCTGAGTTTCCGCCACCTACAACCAATATTTTTTCATTTTCTTTACATTTGTAAATATTAAAGTTTACAACAGCATTCAAACTAGCAGGTATATTATAATCAGGTCTATTAGGTCTTCCCATCTTACCAATAGAAGCTACAACATATTTAGCAGTATAAGTTTTATTATCAACAGTATTAACTTCTAAATATTCACCATTTTTTTTAATGGATTCAACTTCAGTATTAAACATAGTTTCAATATAGTTTCCAAATAAACATTCACTAAATAAATCTAATACATCGCCTTTAGTTGCAGTTTCAAATTTAATGTTACCTTTCAAATCTAAAGCTTCTCCTTTATAGTCTTTATCTACTCTTTTATCATCTTTATAAAACTTTCTAATAGTAGTAGAGTGATTATCACCTTTTTCTATAAGAAGCACTTTTTTCATTTGAAGTATAGCAGCCTCAACAGCAGCAGCAATTCCGCCCGGACCACCTCCTACTATAATTAAATCATATATATTATCCATATTTCCCTCCTCAAAAAATATATATCTTTAACATCTAAAACCAATTATTGTTTGAAACATTATAAAACAAATGTTAGAAAAGTCAAACAGTTTTATATGCTAAAAAATTTAAAAGTTTTTTATTCATAGTATATTATTAGCACTTTCCTACAGCTATTTTATTTATACAAAATAATATATATATATTTTGAATATGCTTTACAAAAGACTGTGTTTTTAATTAAAATAATAATACTATACTTATTTTATAAACATATAAAGCTAAAGCATTCACACTTTTCTAAAAGTATCCGAAAGATACAAACTTTTACAAAGTACGCACCACAATAGAATAAAACTCTTTTAGATGCGTAACACTTATAAAAATTTAATAAAATAAGAAATTACAAAATATAAGTTATTTAGTAATTATATATCTAGATTTTTAACATATTTTGCATTAGCTTCAATAAACTCTCTTCTAGGCTTAACTTCATCACCCATAAGCATAGAGAATAATTGATCTGCCTTTTCAGCATCTTCTGTTAATACCTGATACATAAGTCTTGTCTCTGGGTTCATAGTAGTTTCCCATAATTGGTCAGCATTCATTTCACCCAAACCTTTATATCTTTGTATGTCATATTTTCTATCTTTATTTTCTTCTAAGATTTTATCTCTCTGTTCATCGGTGTATGCATAAACAAAATTTTTCTTATCAAAACTAATTTTGTATAGAGGAGGAACAGCTATAAATATATGCCCCAAATCTATTAAAGGACGCATATATCTAAAGAAGAAAGTTAAAAGTAAAGTTCTTATATGTGAACCGTCAATATCAGCATCAGCCATTATGATAATTCTTCCGTATCTTATTTTAGATATATCAAAAGAAGAACCAACTCCGCAGCCTAAAGCAGCTATTATTGGTTTTAAGCTGTCGGTATCTATTATTTTGTCGAGTCTTGCTTTTTCAACATTCAATACCTTACCTCTTAACGGTAATATAGCTTGGAAATGTCTGTCTCTTCCGCCTTTAGCAGTACCGCCTGCAGAATCTCCCTCTACAAGATATACTTCACATTTATCTACTTCCTGCTCAGAACAGTCAGCTAATTTACCAGGTAAAGAATCGCTTTCTAAGGCATTTTTCCTTCTTGCCAAATCTCTAGCCCTTCTTGCTGCTTCTCTTGCATTTGCTGCTGATATTATTTTTTCAAGTATTGCTTTTATTACTTTTGGGTTTTGTGAGAAATAATCATTAAGTCCTTCTACTACAAGTTTTTCTGTTACAGCACGTACTTCTGTATTACCCAATTTAGTTTTTGTTTGACCTTCAAATTGAGGATTAGGTATTTTTACAGATACTACAGCAACTAAACCTTCTCTTGTGTCTTCGCCCATAAATGTTATTTTATTCTTTTTGTCTAATTCAAGTTTTTTAGCAAAATCTGTATAAACTCTTGTTAGAGCTGTTCTAAATCCTACTAAATGCGTACCGCCTTCTGTAGTGTTTATGTTATTACAGTATGTAAATATATTTTCATTATAGGCATCAACATATTGCATAGCCACTTCTACATCTGTCTTATCTTCTGTTTTATGCAAATATATTGGTTTATCATGCAATGTTTTTTTGTTTTCATTGAGGTGGGTGATAAACATTTCTATACCGCCCTCATAATAAAACTCATTACTTACAGGTTTTGACTCTCTTTTATCTATGAGTGTTATTCTTATTCCTCTGTTTAGAAAAGCTAATTCTCTTAATCTATTAGCAAGTATTTTATAGTCATAAATAGTTGTTTCAAATATTTCAGGGTCTGCAGTAAATGTTACTTTTGTTCCTGTTTTATTTGATTTGCCAACCTCTTTAACAGGCTCTTCTGGTATACCTATATGATATACTTGTTTGTAAAGCTTACCATCTTTACTTACTTCAGCAATAAGCTCTGTACTTAAAGCATTAACAACAGATACACCAACACCATGCAAACCGCCAGATACTTTATAAGTTTCATTGTCAAATTTACCTCCTGCATGAAGTTTAGTCATAACAACTTCTAAGGCAGATATTTTGAGTTTCGGATGCATATCAACAGGTATTCCTCTTCCATCATCTTCTACTTCTATTATATTATCTTTTTTTATTGTAACTGTTATATTTTTACAGAAGCCTGCCATAGCTTCGTCTATACTATTGTCAACTACCTCGTATACTAAATGATGCAAACCTTGAGAACCAGTAGAACCTATATACATACCCGGGCGTTTTCTAACAGGGTCTAATCCTTCTAATACCTGAATATTTTTCGAACTATATGTCTTTTCTCCAGTAGCCATTATATAATATCCTCTTCAATACTTAATTAAATTTTAATTGATATATTATACACCTATTTTAATATTATTACAATTAGGGAATGTTAGATAGCTCTAATTATTTAGAGTTATATTCATTTTTATTATTGATTATATATGTAATTAAATTATAATATTATATATTTTTTATAATAGTTAATATTATGAGGATTTTATGAGTTTAGAAAATTTAAAAAATATATGGCTTAAAGAAAAAGATATTTTTAAAAATAAAGAATTAGGCGGACTTCAAGATTTTGTAAAGGAAGTATTGCAAGAAAATGAATTATTTAATTTAAAAAAAGGATTAGAATCTACACCAAATCAAAACCGCAAATATGAGTTTACAATAGAAACTTCTAAAGAAGGAAGAAGACCTGATTATGTAATTTTTATAGATGGAATTAATATAGTTATACCTGTAGAAGTAGAAAGATTTGAAAATATAGAAAATGGAATAGAGCAAGTATTTCAATATCAAAAAGATTGGAATAAAAAATTTTCAATATTAACTGATGGAAATGAATGGAGATTTTACCGTTCTAATAAATATAAATCATTTTATTTAAATGATATGATTTCATCTCCTAAAGATTTTTTAAGTTATTGGAATTCATATATAAAAGAAGAAAATTATTATATAGATTTATTAAAAACAAATGAAGAAGAAAAAATAGAGCAGTTAAATTTAAATAAACAAGAAAATAGATATATATTTTTTGATGATATTACTCAGTTAATAAGTAATTTTAAAGGAAAGATGAAAGCTATAGGAGGTTTTAATAATTTAATTGATAATTCATTTGCAGAAAAACAAGCAGTAGAAACTTCTTATGCTTATTTTATCCAATTTATATTGTATAAAGTGTTAGTTGATAATGGTTATAAAAAATTCAATGACGAATATAATAAAATTCTAAATAAAATTCAAAAAGCATTATTAGATAAAGATTTTTATTCTATCATAATTAATGAAATAAAAAATATATCTGAATATATTTCAAGCAACATTTATAAACCCTTTGCAGAAGAACAAAAAAGTATAAATAAAAAATTAATTGATAACTTGAAAGGAGAAATTGATATTGATGATATATCTCCTTGGCTTGATATTATAGTATTTATTAATAGATATAATTTTTCTGGAATAAAAAATGAAATATTTGGATTTATTTATGAAAATTATTTAAAAGATTTATATCAAGATAAAAATAAAGGGCAATATTTTACAGACCCTGCAGTTGTAAATTTTATGTTAAAAGAAATTGGATATACTGAAGATTATTTAAAAGAAGCTTCAGATGATGAAATATCTTTAATAGATGTAAGCTGCGGAGCTGGTACTTTTCTCTATAGTGCAGTAGATAAAATAATAAATGCTTTCGATGATGGAAGTCTTGATACTTCTAAAAAAATAGAAGAACTTATTGATAAAAATATATTTGGCTTAGATATAGAGGAGTTTCCGCTTTACCTTGCTGAAATGAATATACTTATGAGAATGCTCCCTTTAATAGTTAATGATAATTATGAGAACCCTATTGATAATAAACTAAAAATTTTTAAAACTAAAGACAGCATAAGCGAATTTTTAGAAACAGGTATTAATTCTCTTTCTGATGAAGAATTAGACTTATTTAGTCATATACAAAAAACAGCATTAGATTATCCTTCATTTATGAGAGATGAAAAAGATTTAGAGGATATGCTTTTATCATTAAAAGGAAATGGAGAGCCTAGAAAAAGATTTGATTTTGTTATAGGCAATCCTCCTTATATAGGTTATAATGAATGCTGCCGTCAAGAAATAGAATTCACTAAACTTATTAAAGACAAAAATGATGATTCAATAACATTGGGAAATGTATATGGGGTAAATTTGCATTCTATTCCTAATCATCCTAAAAGATATAGACCTAATCCTAATTTGTATGCTTTTTTTATTGCTTTAGGGTTAGCACTTTTAAAAGATAATGGAAAATTATGTTATATAATACCTCAGACAATATTAACAGCAGGTGATTTAGATGTTTTGAGATATCATTTATCTCATAATACAAAAATAAAAAGCATAAAAATATTTGATAATAATGTTTTTACCAATAGAGGGTTAAAACAAAATAAAGATGTAGCAACTTCATCATTAATTTTATTTGTAGAAAAAAAAGAACTTTCAAATAAAAAAAATAAAGTAAAAATAAGCCATGTAAATTACTCTAATAAGATAAAAAATAAATATTTAGAACAATCTATTTTAATAGATAATATTAATAATTGGAATTTCATAAAGAAAGATGATATGTTTATTAAATTTATTTATGAATATAATAAAAATTTGAGTTCTGATATATATTATGATCATAAACTTGCAAATCAAAATTTTAAAAGTCAGTTTTTTTATGATGGAGGTTATTCTATAGATGAAAAACAGATGTTAATAGAAAAAGATTTTTATATATATCCTAAAATCAATAATAATTTATATAGTATAAGGGATGCATCAGGATATTGGCCTGATGAGAGAAAAAATCCAAAAAATAAAAATTTTATAGGATTGAGACAGGGTAATCAGGAGTATTATTTTTTAGATTCTCCATATAAAGTTATTTGGTCTTATGCCAATGCAAAAAAATTTTTTTATACGGATAAAAAAGTCATATGGGCTAGAAATCAATTCTGTGGTATTGGAAGCAATAATAGAGAAGAAATATTATATTTATTCTCTTTATTAAATTCAAAAATTAATTTCTTTTTATTAAAAGAATTATTATTTTCTAACAATGAAAAAGATTTACTATTATCATTGAGTAGCATAAAAGATTTTATAAAGATACCTATTATTACAAATCAAAATTTAAAGATAAAAAAAGAAATAATAAAATATTCAATTGGTATTTTACACATAGAAAAATATATGTTAAAAGACTTTGTTGATTTTAATACTCAGAAGCAAAAATTTAACAATGTTACTGTTAATAAAAATGAATTAATTTTGACAGACAATAATGGATATATAATAAAACAAAAAATAAAAAGAAAATATCATTTAGTAAAGTCTGTAATTGAAGAAAAATTTAATAACAATAATGAAATATCATTAAATGATTTAAAATTCTCAGACTGCATAGATAAAGAAGAACAAAATATAATTAAAGATTATATAGATGATTTAGTATTTTCTCTATATTTCAACATAGATATAAAAGAACTAGGACTAGCCAATGCTTCAAATATAAAAAAACTATGTATGAAAAATGATTTTTATAATTATATTTAATATTTTTTATATATTTTCAACGGCAATTTTTATGCAATTACCCTCTTTTTTATCAAATATTTTATAGCCTCTTAATATATTATCTAGTTTTATAATATGAGTTATAAGAAAATAGATATTTAGTTGCTATATAAAAAATAAAATATTATTTGATATTAATATCAACACTTATTTTTTGACAAACTTTTTATTTTTTATATAATTATAAAACTTATAATTATGAATAATCAAGTTAAAGAATATATTTCAGAAAAATTAAAACGCCTGCCTACAAAATCTGGCGTATACTTTATGAAAGATAAAGATGCCAATATAATATATATAGGCAAAGCAAAATCATTAAAAAAAAGAGTATCTTCCTATTTTATAGGAAACAATAAAGATGCTAAAACAACAGCATTAGTAGAACATATTAGAGATATTGATTATATAGTTACAAAAAACGAAGTAGAGGCATTAATACTAGAAGCTGAGATGATAAGAAAGCATAAGCCTCATTATAATATACTTCTTAAAGACCAAAAATCTTTTCCTTTTATAGCAATTACAAACGAACATTTTCCAAGAGTGATAAAAGCAAGAAATGTAATAGACAAAGAAAATGCTAAAAAATATAAAAAATATTATGGACCTTATGTTGCGGCTGAGAGGGCTGAAAACATAGTGAAGTTTATAATAGATAATTTTAAACTTAGAAGATGCAAATATGATTTTCCTCTAAAACGAAAAATAAGACCTTGCCTTTATTATCATATAGGTAAATGCACCGCTCCTTGTGCTGATTTGATTGACGAGAAAGAATATGATAAAGATATTGATAATGCTATTATGCTTCTTGAAGGGAATGTTGATGAGCTTGTTGCTAAGATGAAACAGGATATGTTTGTATTTGCAGAGAAGTTAGAGTTTGAGAGGGCAAAAGATTTAAGAGATAAAGTTGACTTGCTTAAATCTATTACAGTTGAGCAGAGTATATATGTACCAGAGAGTGATGATATAGACATTATAGGGGCTTACGGACAAAATGGAGATTACACTATTGTAGTGCTTTCTGTAAAAGGAGGCAAACTTGTAGATAGAAAAACTTTTGCTATGCAAGACAAAAATATTGATGAAGATTCTAATAAATCAAGATATAGTGAAGTTATTTCAGCATTTATTACTCAATATTATACTCATAATAATTTAATACCTGCATCAATAGCTACGGACTTTATAATTAAAGATTTTGATGTTGTAAAGGATTATTTAAAAGAGATATCAGGAAGAGATGTTGAAATAAAACTTGATAACTCAAAGAAAGGATTAATATCTATAGCTAATGAAAATGCAAGACATTTATTTAAAGAGAGGGTATTAATTAGAGAAGTACCTATTGGTCTTACAAGGCTTCAAGAAATATTTAAACTTAAAAAAGCTCCTTCTATAATAGAATCTTTTGACATAGCACATATTCAAGGAAGCTACACTATGGCTGGGATGGTGAGATTTGTTAATGGGATTTCTGATAATAAAAACTATAGAATATTTAATATGAAGACTGTTACAGGTATAGACGACTTTGCTTCTATAAAAGAGGCAGTATATAGAAGATACAAAAGGCTTAAAGAAGAAAACTCTACATTTCCAGATTTAATACTTATAGACGGAGGTAGAGGTCAGCTTAACTCTGCAATAGAAGCTTTAAAAGAATTAGACATAAAAAATCAGCCTATAATGGCACTTGCTAAAAAATTTGAAGAGATATATTTACCAAACAGAGAAGACCCTGTTCAGTTAAATGACAATGAACCTGCAAGATTATTTTTACAAAAAGTGAGAGATGAAACGCATAGATGGGTTAATACTAGTCATGGAAGAAAGAGAAGCAGAGAAATGGTAAAAAGCGAACTTGAAAAAATAGAAGGTTTGGGTAAAAAAGGCATAGAAAAACTTTATTCTCATTTTATTAATATAGACAATATAAAAAATGCTTCATTAGAAAATATAGCTAATATACCGGGCATAAGTTATAAAGCAGCTAATAATATATATAATTATTTTCATAAATAGTTTGATATGATATAATTTCATCATATATAAAAAATAATTTATGGAAGTTTTTATTTATGGAAATAATAGACAATTCTAATAAAAAAGTTTTTGATTTATTTATATCTGAAGAGGAAATCGAAGAGATATGTATACTTTCAGGATATTGTTCTTATAGTGCATTTTATGACATAGCTAATAATGATAAAGCTAAAAAAATGTTTTTAAATACAAAAGTAAAAATCATTATGGGTATGAATATAGACCCAAAAATACATCGTATATATATGAGTTACAGTGATGAAGAAAACAAGAAAAGTAATCAGGAAGAAATTAATGATTTTGAAGAATATAGTATTTTTCAATTAAATAAAAGCGAAGAAAATGCTAAGGTGTTGGAATTATTCAAAGAGAAATGTAAAAATTCCACACTTGAAATAAGAAGTGCTAATGATAAAACTCATGCAAAAATATATTTATTAAAACACAAATTAAAAAATTCTCTAAAAGGCGTAACTGGTGAAGTAATAATAGGCTCAAGTAACTTCTCTTCGTATGGATTAAAAAATCAAAGAGAAATCAATGTTTACGGCAGTGATATATTTAAAGATGCATATAAAATTTTTGAAAGGGAATGGGAATATTCTAAATGTATATTGGATATAAATAATCATAAGGAATTTTTTAATAGGATTGGCATGCAAGATAATGATAATGATTCATTAAAAAATCTTATTAGAACCCCTACTCCTTATGAGATATATTTAAAAGTTATATATGAATATTTTAGCTTTTTTACAAGTGAAGAATTATTATTTAATCCTAATGATTATCATTATTCTAATTATAAATACCAGATTGATGCTATTAAAACTGGCATAAAGAGTATAATGTTGTATGATGGAGTTTTAATATCGGATGTTGTTGGTCTTGGAAAAAGTATCATTGCTTCAACTATAGCAAAGAATTTATTAGAAAAAAAATATGTAGAAGAGATACTTATTATATCCCCTCCAAAAATTATTTATTCTTGGGAAAATTATAATGCAGAGTTTAAATTAAATGCCAAAGTATTTAGTATTGGTTTATTAGATAAAGTATATGATTATGTTAAGAGTCATGCAAAAAAAAGACTTATTATTATTGATGAGGCACATAGATTTGTTAATAACAAAACTGTTTCCTATAGCATTATAAAAGATATATGTGCTATGAATAGAGTTATGCTTATCACTGCAACACCAATGCATAACACCACTTCTGATATATTTTCATTGGTAGATATTTTTGATAGAATTCTAACAACTAATAGAAATATAATAGATATTAAAAATAAAATATTAAAAGAAGAGAGAAAAATTAAATTAGATTATAAAGAAAATGATGATAAAAAAGAAACTAAAAAGAAAATGAAAGATATTTCTAAACAGATTCTAAGTTTAATTAATCCTATTATTATAAGAAGAACTAGAAGGGATTTGATTGAAGATATAGAATATAAAAAAGACTTAGAAAAACAGAAGATTGAATTTAATATTGTTGAAAGTCCAAAATTGCATGATTATAACTTGGGGGATATTTCTAAATTGTATTTTGACACCTTTGAAAAGATTAGTCCTTATGAAGAAAATGATGAAAATGAAGAAAACGAGGAAAATGACAAAAATAAAGAAAATCTTGCTAACAACAAATTTAAAGCCGTTCGTTATGAGCCTTTGGTATATTTAAAATATAATAATGAAAAAGAAAAAGAAATCAGTAACAAAATTATAAGACAAATATACGGAGAAAATATTAATATCGATTTTGCTTCCACTTCTTCTAGAAACTTAACTAAGTTTATGAAACTTTTATTGGTAAGAAGATTTGAAAGTTCTGTTTATGCTTTTAAGAAAAGTATTGATAATATGATTGATAAATATGACAATATAAAATCTTGGATTAATAAGGGGTATTATCCTATTTATAAACGAGGGGACATGCTTTATACAGAAGATTTCTTTAGTTATGAGGATAATGTTGATGAAGATATTGATGATGATGTATTAGATTATGATAAGTTAAATAAAAAATATAAAGATGTAAAATTAATCGAAGATGTAAAAAATGTATTGGATAGTAATTTCTTCACAGAGTTTGAAAATGATTTAAAAGTGCTAAATGAAATAAAAAATGATTGGAAGGATATTGGATTTAATAAAGATAGGAAGTTTAAAAAGCTTATAGAATTATTAAAAGAGTTCCAAAAAGAAAATGATAAAAGAAAAATTATAATATTCACTGAGTTTAAAGATACGGCTGATTATTTGTATGATACCATATGTGAAGATGAAAAATTAAGTGAAATATTAAAACCTATAAAATCTACTTCTCAGTCAAAAAATAGAGATATTATTATAGCGAATTTTGATGCTTCTGTTGATATATCAAAACAAGAAGATGATTACTTTTTATTGATAGCTACAGACACTTTATCTGAAGGTATTAATTTACACAGGGCGGGCATAATAATAAATTATGACATACCTTATAACCCTACTAGAGTAATACAGAGAGTCGGACGAATAAACAGAATAGGAAAAAAATTATTCGATAAAATATATATTCATAACTTTATACCTAGACTCGAAGCCCAAAAAGATATTAAAAATTGGCAGATATCTAATTTTAAACTTAATTTGATAAATGCAATATTTGGAAATGATACTAAAATATTAAAAGATGATGATGAAATTAATTCTTTGTTTTCTTTGAAAAAAGAGAATCTAAATGAAGATGATGATGTTAGTTGGGATAATGAATATAGAGATGTGTTTAATAGATTGAAAAATGATGAGAAACTCTTAAAAAGAATAAAAGAGATAGATAATAATATTGTTGTGAAAAGAAAAGCAGATTTTAAGGGAATTATAGAGATTGTGCGTTCTTCTAATGGAATATTTGGAGCTTTACTAAAAGAATCAAAAATAGACTTTAATATAGAAAATATATTTAAAATATTAAAGGCTAATGAAAATGAAAAATATTTGCCTGCTAGTGAAAAAATTATTGAATTGGAAGAAGAGCTTAAAAGAAAAAAGAATATTAAAACTGCTAATAAAAAATCGGATACTTCTATTATACTTGATGAAATTGCTAAGAATATTGATGATGATGAAAAAAAAGAGTATATTAAAAAATTGTCTTATTTGATAGATAATAAACATCTTACAGAAAAAAATATTAGAGAGATAGATAAATTATTAAAGTCTGAAGTGAATATTGATGTTATTAAAAATATCATCTCTATACAAGAAGCAGAAGATAAATTTAACTACTATACAAATAATTTGGAGAGTGTGTATAAAAATTCTAATTTGATAGTAAAAGAAGAGTTTGATATAGAATGATAATGTTTTAATGAAGTTATTTTTTTAAGTTTATTTTTATGTAATTTTAATATATTATTAGTTTATATATATAATAGTGTTTAAGGATATCTCTATGGCTAAAAACAATAATTTAACAAACATTAGCAATTTTAGATTTGATGAGGCTTATAATAAAGAAAAGTGGGCTTTACATTTTGGGGAGAGTTTTCAAGAGGAGTATGGAGCTATAAGCAATGAAGATGAGATATTAGAGAAGCATAGCGATTTTTTGGAGAAAGTAATTTGGATTGGGGATTTGAATACAGATAATGGCGAAACTATAGGGGTGTATGAAGTTTATATAAAAAACACTAATCTGGCAAGCAGAGTAAAAATTTCAAGGCTATGCAGCAAGATAATTACAGGGGGAGAAAGAAATACTTACGGCAAGGGGATATTTTTTATACTTTATAATGACAAAAAAAATAATTATAGGGTTTCTTATGTGAAGCATGATAAGGTTGCTGTATTGGGCAATAAAGATGTAAGATTTAAGAAAGATTATAGTAATCCTAAGAGATATACTTTTTTGCTTGGGGAGGGTATAAAGGTTCATACTCCAGAAAGCAGACTTAAAAGCGATATTTTTAATAGTGTTGAGAGTATAGAAAATGCTTTTAGTGTAGAGCCTGTAAATAAAGAGTTTTATAATGGGGTTAAAGAGTATTTTGATAATATATATAAAGATGTAATAAAATATTTTAATAAAGATGAGAACAGGGCTAAGGAGTTTGCATTAAGGTTTTTGGGCCGTATACTTTTCTGCTGGTTTTTGAGAGAGAAGGAACTTATACCGAGTGAGATATTAAACAGCAAAGTTTTTGAGAATCTAAAATATAAGAAAAATTATTACAGCGATGTACTTGAGGATTTATTTTTTAATGTACTTAATATTGATATGGAGAAGCGAAGCTTTTCAAAGGATAGAGTAATATCTAATTATGAGAAAGAAATACCATTTTTGAATGGGGGGTTATTTTCCAAGAAGGAAGATGATGAGGCAGTAAAAATCATAGATGATGATATAGTAAAGGGTTTGTTTGAGTTTTTTGAGATGTATAATTTTACTGTAGATGAGAGTGCCCCTTTTGATGTAGAGATAAGCATAGACCCAGAGATGTTAGGTAGGATTTTTGAGAACCTTCTTGCCGAGATAAACCCAGAAACCAAAAAGAATGCGAGAAAAGAAAAAGGGTCATTTTATACGCCGCGAGAGATTGTAGATTATATGGTAATGGAGGCTATAAAGCTTTATCTATATAAAAAACTTCCAGATATAAAAGATAAGATAGATAGGATTTTTGATATTGAAGATAGTATAGAGTATAGCGATAAAGAACGCGAGAGTATTTTAAAGAATATACATGACATGATAATCTTAGACCCAGCCTGCGGCAGCGGTGCTTTTCCTTTGGGTATACTTCAGAGAGTTTTTGATATTATTAATAAATTAGACCCTAATCATGATTTTTATAGAAATTCAATAATTGATAAGTTACCGCCTGTAATTAAAGATGAATTTAATAGGTTATATGATAATAATAAATATAATTATGCTTATAAATTAGGTATTCTACAAAATATGATACATGGATCCGATATACAGCCTATAGCTATTGAAATAAGCAGATTAAGAGCTTTTTTATCTCTAATAGTTGAAGAGAAAAAAAATATTAAAAAAAATAATTTAGGAATTGAAGCTCTTCCAAATCTTGAATTCCATTTTGTATGTGCCAATAGTTTAGTAAAACTAATAGATGAAGATAATGTCTCAGATACTTTTACAAAATTAATTTTTGATGGAATTATAGAGAATATGCAAGAAATATCTAAAAAATTTTTTGAAGCATATACAAAAGAAAAAAAGCAAACAGTATATACAGAATTTGAGGCATTTAAGCATAGAGTATCCAAAATAGAAGCATTAGACCAAGAAACTAATGATATAAAAGAAAATATTATTTCTTGGAATCCATTCACAAATTCAGCATCAAAATTTTTTAATCATAATATACAATTTGGAATAAAAAGAAATTTTGATATAATTATAGGAAATCCACCTTATGGAGCTAAAATTTCATCTAAAGAAAAAAAATATTTCGAAAATAATTATATCACTAGTAGAACAAAAAAGACAACAAAAGGATTGTTAAAAGGTTCGTTAAATACATATTCTTTATTTACAGAAAAATCAATATCATTATTAGAAAATAATGGTATATTAGTTTTTATTACTCCAATATCTATAATAGCAAGCGATTCTATGTGTTTATTACATTCGTTATTAGAAGAAAAATGCGAGTCAATAAAAATTTCAAATTATGCTGATAGACCAAAACAAATATTTAAAGATGCAAGTGTATGTGTATCTATATTGGAATGTATAAAAACTAATACAACTAATAAAAATATTTTATGCACTAAAATGTATAGAAAAAGTAATGAGGATACAATTGATAATATTTTGAATGATTTAGAATTTATTGATGTAAAAGAATTTAAATTATTAGGCAGATATCCTAAAATAAGTAAAGAAATAGAAGTTAATATATTAAGAAAATTGTTTAAGATAAAAAATGATATAGGTTCATTGCTAAAAGATAAAGGCAATCCTATCTATTATAGAATGGCTGGCGGAAGATATTTTAAAGTAATTACTAATTATTCTACTACTAAAGCTGATTCAGAAAAAGTAATTTATTTTGATAAAAAAATTGCTAATACTATAGGTGCTATATTGAGTAGTAATTTATATTTTTGGTATTATCAAATATTCTCTGATAATTTAAATATGAAAAAATATGATATAGAAAGTTTTAAAATTCCTATTGATAAATTAGATAATGATAAAATAAAATATATTGAGAAATTATATTCAAAATATTTAGATGATATAGAAAAAAATGTTATTATTCATGGAAAAACTAATTACAAAAATATAAATTCTTTTAAAGAGTATAAAATTAGAATGTCTAAAAATATAATTGATGAAATAGATGATTTTATATGTCCTTTATATAAACTAACTAAAGAAGAAACAGATTTTATTAAAAATTATGAAATAAAATATAGAATGTCTGGTAAAGAAGATTAAAATTTATAATTTGAGTGAGCAAGAGGTTAAGGTAATTGAGGGAGATTTTTAGGTTTTATGGGTTAGATTAATTAGCATTAATTTATTATTTTAGGAATATTATTTTGATAGAGAAAATTAATATAAATGTTGATAAAATAAAAACATTATCAGATGTACTAAAGAATTATATTTTTATAATAAAAAAAACAAAATTTAAATTAAAGAAAAAAAAACAAATTAAAGAATATAGAGCAATTGATACAATTTATGTTTCTTTAGATAGATTAAATGATACAGCAATATATCTTAATGAAATGGTATTAAATAGAACAAATTCGCCTCAAGCTTTTGATTTTTACGATTTTATTAATAATTCATATGTTATAATTAATTGTATATATCATATTGCTGAAGTTTTCAATATTGATTTATCAGATATTAAAGAAAATAAGTACCATCTACAAAATATAATTGGATTAGATTCTATAAATGATGAATGTTCTGATGATGACTATTTTAATTATATTCGTTCTATATCATCAGTACATCCAATAGTAACGGATAGACATCATAAAATATGTGGAGAGAGTTTTCATACTTCTCCTTTTTCTATATGGCTTAGAGGTATTAATAAAAATACACATTTATGCATAAGAAGATATGTTGATTTTGAAATTAAAGATATACATTTGAACATTTATGATATATATAATCATATTTATTCAAAAATAGATTTTATTGATGAAATAATAAAAAATGTAAATGATTATATATTTATAGAAAAGGAAAAATTAATTAATACAAATATGAAATCTAAAAATGATTTTATAAATTATATAGATTATTTATTTTATTTAAAAGAAGAAGCTAATGATAGGGATATTAATTTTCCATTGTACACAAGTTTAGGAGATAATTTTTTTGTTATAGAATTATTATTAAATAAAAGTGTATCTAATTCTTACAATCAAAATAAAATTGATTTATATAAAAATGCTATTAAATATTCTATAGAATTTTATCATCAATCATTACAATTATTAGATAAAAATTATTCTGGTATAAAATATCCGAATAAAGATAATGAAACTGACTTACTTACATTATTAATATCAGGACTTGAATATCCAAATAATAAAGATTTATTTTATATTTTACCAAAAACTGAATATTTAATTGATACTAATAGAAGTCAAATAGATATAACTTTTGTAAGAAATTTAATATACTCAAATTTTAAAAAATATATGGAAACTTATTTCCAAATTACAGAAAATGAAGATAATGAAGAATTATTTATTTTAATAAAAACAACATTATATTTTTATAATTTAGAAAATAATACAATGCTTAATAGAAATATACCAAATGATTTAAATTATAGATTATTTAATTATTAATAATCTAATATCAAAATATATATTTACTTTGTAGAAAAAAATACTTATTAAATAATCTTTCTTTGACTATAGACTTTATAAGACTATTAATTTATAATATTAAAAAAACAAAACAAAGATACTTACTCAATTGAAAAAGATATTGATAATATCGTATACTCGCTTTATGGCTTGAGTGAGGAAGAAATTAAAGTTATTGAGGGGGCTTAAAAGGAACTATAAGAGGGTTTTATTTTTTATAAGTAGTATTATAATATTATCAGGCATGGGGGATACAGTTTGATTACCATCAATAACCTCACATATTTTTAAAAGGAGATTAAGATGAAATCAAAGGAAAAAAAAGATAGTAAACTATTAGATTGTAATATTGATTTTGATGAGTTATTTCAGATGGATAATAATAAACAACCAAAAAATCCATCTAAATCTAGTAGTTTCAAAACCAATTTTAAAAATGTAACAGAGGAAGAGTCTAATAATATTATAAAAAAAAACTTTAAAAAAATAAAAAAAATATTTGGTGATGAATAATAGTTATGAACAATAATTTCAATTTTTCTTTTATGTTGGAAGATTTTGCAGATATATCAAAACTAATTCCAAGTAAAAAAATGAAAATCATTTCAGATAATATTAAAAGAATATATGATATATGTGGTGCTAAATTTGGATTGAGTTATTTAAGGCTATATGGAGCTTTTATTTAGAAAGTCTATTTTTTTTCCATAATTTTTTAAGAGCATCTCTTCATCTTCTGTTTTTACTGCTTTTCTAGATATTATAGTTTTTAGCATATGCATCATTAAAGCATGATGAATTTTTAATTTATCAAAATCTATGCATCCTCTTAAAAAATAAAACTTTATATTTTCTTTTTCATTAGGATAAAAATTTTTGTCTAATGAAGCATTATAAATATCTTTATCATTAGGATCTCCTATCCCTATAACAACAGAGTATATTTTTTTATTATTATGTAAACTATTATAAAGCTTTCTAATTGTTTTAATGGCAGATAATTTACCAGCATATAATGCACTTACGAATATTATTTTATTATAATCATTTAAAGTATTTAAAGACACATGCCCTATTTCAAATATATCAGCATGCAATTTATCTGAAATCCATTTAGAATATGTTTTAGAAGAACCATATTTACTTTTATAAAGTACAGCAATATCTTTTAGCATATATTTATAATATAATAAATATTTCTTTATTGCAATAACTAATAATTATTTTTATGTTTAGGAGTATGAGATATTGGACATTTTTTAGTATAAAAAAAGCAGTATCCTTGTTATAATATTTTGAACATAAAACAAATAAAAAGGATGCTACTATGAAAAGAGATTATAGCACAGAATTTAAATTATTTATAGT
>NZ_SAXY01000068.1 GCF_008016535.1 Brachyspira pilosicoli | reverse complement strand
GAGGAGGAGATAGAGTTTATTATTGGTTATGAGTTGGAGTTTAGGGTTTAGTAAAGTGGAAAATAAAAATTGACTTATTGGTTTGTAAATTGTATAATTTGTTAATAAATAAAATTCAAATTATAGGGAGAAAATAATGACTGTAAAATTAACTATAGAAAACGCTAACGAAGATTTAATAAAAGCTATAAAAAGTATAGTAAAAGTTGCAAATGCAGAAATTAAGATAACGAAAGAAAAAATTCCCGCTTGGCTTAAAGAAGCAAAATATATGGAAAAAAATCCTCATAAATATAAAACTTATAAAAATGTTGACGAAATGTTTGAGGATATTTTGAAATGAAATACGAAGTTCAATATTCTAAAGAATTTAGGAAAGGATTAAAGAAATTAAAAAACGATAAAAATAGTTTAAATCTTGTAAGAAATATAATTAAAAAATTAGCAAATAACGAAATATTAGAATCAAAATATAAAGACCATAAATTAATTGGAAAGTATGCAGGTTTTAGAGAATGCCATATAAAACCCGATTTACTTTTGATATACAAAAAAGAAAATAACGCTTCAAGCGGGCAGTTGCCAACCTTAATACTCGTATGCATTGCTATAGGTTCGCATAGCGATTTATTTTAATTAAA
>NZ_SAXY01000067.1 GCF_008016535.1 Brachyspira pilosicoli | reverse complement strand
AGCAGTGAATTGATAAACTGTTTTTCTGCCTAATTTGATATATTTAGTGTCTATTTGAACTATTTTGCCTTCTTTTTGTATTTTAGAGACAAATTTTCGTTTATCATATCGCTTCTTTTTCTTTTTTATTTTGTATCTCCAAAGATTATTTCTTTTTAGTACATTCTCTATAGCTGTAACACCTATCTTAATGCCTTTACGATTTAAATATGCTTTAATATAATGCTTACCTCGATATTCTTTAGTATAGAGTTTAATAATTAAATTAATAGCTTCTTGATTATTAAAGATATTTGGGGAAGTTTTTGGTCTAGTGCTAAAATTGGCGACAGTTCCAGTGTCTTTATATTTTTTAAGCCAAGCATAAAAAGTAGATTTGGGTATTTCTTCTATCTTTAAAAATCTTTTAATATTTTTAGTTTCTAATGCTTCATCTACTATAAATAATTTAAATTCTGTGCTATAATCTTTTTTCATAGTAGTATCCTTTATTTATTTTCTATATCAAAATATTATAACAAGGATACTGCTTTTTTTATACTAAAAAATGTCCAATATCTCATACCCCTAAACAGTAAAAATTTGTAAGTTTGATAATTTTTTATTCAACTTTTTCCCGCCTTCGCACCCATACCTAAAGGTACTTCTTTCAGTCGCAGGCACTTCCTTCGGTCGCGGTGCGTACTTCGTCAAAGTTTTTGCCCTTCGGGCACGTTTCGCGAAAATGCAAATGTTTTTGCTTTACATATTGGAATATGTATTAAATATAGCGTAAAACCTAAATTTGAGTTAAAAATGCAGTTCTTTTGGTTCTTTTATACCAATACCACAGGCACTTCCTTCGGTCGTAAAAGAACTGGGGTGCGGGGCAAAGCCCTGCAAATGTTTAACACTTAAACAACTATTTTTTATAAAATGAAGTTATATATAAAAATAAATAAAATTAGTTTTTATAAATAGATACTAAATATGGCAAAATATCTCTATAATCTAACTTATTCAAACAATCTATAGTTTTACAGCCTCTTTTTATATACTCGCAATGAAAGCTCTTTATTTTATTGCAATACTTTTCTCTTGCCTCTATATTAAAAGCCTTATCTCCTCTAACTCCATATATTAAAGGAAGTGTATCTCCAAATATGCCTATAGAATATATTCCAAGTGCATTTGCAATATGCAAAGGGGCACTATCACCTCCAATTAAAGCATACGAATATTTTATTACAGACATAAGCTCTCTTATTGTAAGTTTGTCTGTAAAATCTATTATATCGTCAATATTTTCTTTTATAATGTTTGCAAAAGACACATCATCTTTAGAGCCTATAATAATTACAGGCACATCATTAAACTCTTTTTTAAACTCTTTAATTAACTCTACAAAATGAGTATATCTTTTACTTATTCGTGTAGCTCCGCCATGAACTATTAGGGCATTTTTATAATTTTTCATTTTGTTATAACCGAATGCCTCTTCTTCTTTACTTAAAAATAATTCCGTATAAAAACCATCGTCTTTTATATTTAAAGGTTTTAAAATTGAAAGTATAGTATCAACAATATGCCTCTTGTGTTTTTTCCAAGGAGTTTTATGTGTAAGTAGAAATCCCCTGCACTCACTATTAACACCTACCCTCACTGGTATATTAGCTTTTTTTAAAATTGATGCCGAAACAAATGATGTATTTACTGCAAAACCTATATCATAATTTTCTTTTTTTATAAACTCTAAATTATTTTCATCTCTAATAATAATATTGTCTATATATGGATTTTCTTTTAATATATCAATTCCTCTTTTTCCATTTATTACATCAATAGTGCAATTATCAGCATAATGTTTTTTTATAGCTCTTATAATTGGAGTGATAAATATAGTATCTCCAATATAATTCATTCCTATTATTAAAATTTTCATTGATAAAAATAAAGCCTTTAAATATTATTTCTATTTGGTCTATTTTGTCTATGATCTCTTTTATAACTATTAACTCTTCTTATTCTAACAGAATTATTTACAGTTCTTTTTTTATCTTCTTTATCAGAAAACAATTTCTCTTCATTATACATTCTCATAATTTCAAAGAATAATATAAAAGTTAAAGGACCAAGTATAATTCCAGAAAGTCCAAAAAATAAAACACCCCCCAATATAGCAAAAAATATAAATAATGGGTGAAGCTCTATTCTATTACCTAAAAGCAAAGGACGAACAAAATTGTCTGGTATAGTAATAAAGAACCAAGAAACTACTAAAAATATTATAGCTCTTAAAATTTCTCCGTTAATTATAAAAAGCACTCCAAGAGGTATCCAAATAATAGTAGTACCAATAATAGGCATAAATGAAGCTATAATTGTAAGAAGTGCAAAAGTTAAAGAATTAGCAACACCAAATATAGAATAAACTATAAAAGCACAAATACCTTGAAATATACCAGTAAATAAATTTCCAAATATTATTCCTCTTATACCTTCAGAAGCTTGTTTGAATAATCTGTCTAAATATTTTTGCTCTATAGGTATTAATGAACTTACCTGATTTTTTAAATATTCACCATCTACAAAAAAGAAGAATAAAGAAAACATCATAAATATAAATGAACTTACAAACTTACCTGTTCCTTTTAATATGCCTGCCACATTCTGCGTTAAATAAGAACTAACCGAAGTTAAATTTGATAATAAACTATCTTGTATTCTTCTTAATATTTCTGCTGCAGATATTTCTACAGGAAGCATTGATAATAATTCTCTTAATCTATCATTATTTAAAATAGAATTAAAATCTAAATTCATAAAATATTTTATACCAATATTTGATATATCTATAAGCTGAACTATTATAGTATATATTAATAAACTAGTTGGCACTAAAAATATAATTAAAGATGTTAAAGAAAATAATAAAGCTAAAGTATGCCTTTTAATCATAGATATCTTATCTTCTTTACCATAGCTTTTACCTATAGCCTTTTTAAATAATGGTGATAAAACAACATAAAAAACCAAAGCAAAAAATATCACCATACCAAATGGTCTTAAAAGCTGATACATTATAAATATTGATAAAAAGATAAAAGTGATAAAAAATATTTGACCTATATTATATTTGTTCATCTATATTCCTAATATATTTTAAGTACTAGAGTTATTATATTATATAATTTAATATTGTCAAAGAAGTAAATAAATATTTTTACTAACTATTATTTTTTTCTATGGCCTTATATTCATTCCAAAGATTATCCATTTCTTCCAAGCTCATACTATCCAAACTTCTATTCATTTTCTTTGCCATATCTTCTATATACTGAAATCTTCTTTTAAACTTTTCATTTACTCTTAATAGTGAATTGACAGGATTAATTTTATTCATACGGGCAAAATCCAAAACAGTCATTATTAAATCGCCTATCTCTTCTTCCAAATGCTCTTTGTCTTTTTCATTATATGCTTCTTTAACTTCTATAAGCTCTTCTTCTATCTTATCTAAAGAATCATCTATATGCTCATATTCAAACCCAACACTAGCAGCTTTTTTCATTAACTTATATGACTTTTCCATTATAGGCAAAGATTTTGGTATGCTGTCTAATATGCTTTTATTATTATCTTTCTTCTCTTCTTTTTTTATCTCTTCCCACTGTTTTAATATGCCATTGACATCTTTTACTCGACTGTCTCCAAATACATGCGGGTGTCTTCGTACAAGTTTTTCATTAATATTATTACAAACATCATCTATATTGAATTTATTTTCATCATTAGCAAGCTCAGAAAAAAATACCACATGAAGCAAAATATCCCCAAGCTCTTCTTTTATATTCTCATAATCTTTATTATTAATAGCCTCAACTACCTCGTAAGCCTCTTCCAAAAAACAAGGTATTAAACTATCAAATGTTTGAACCCTATCCCAAGCACAACCATTCTCACCGCGAAGCTTTTTTTGTCATGGAGCCATAGATATTGTACTTTTACTTGCTATAATATTTTTGATTCTTTCTTTGATTGTAATATAACCTAGCGAAGAAATCAATCTTTGATTGTTATAAAAATGTGTATATTCTTTTAATTTTTCTCTCAATAATTCTACTGTGATATTTTTATTTAATCGTGAATAAAATTCTCTTTCGTCTATGCCGTGTACTCTT
>NZ_SAXY01000066.1 GCF_008016535.1 Brachyspira pilosicoli | reverse complement strand
ATTAGAGAGGATATATATTCCTATAGCAACACCAAGATACAATGGCGTAGTAGAAAGAGTACACGGTATAGACGAAAGAGAATTTTATTCACGATTAAATAAAAATATCACAGTAGAATTATTGAGATAAAAATTAAAAGAATATACACATTTTTATAACAATCAAAGATTGATTTCTTCGTTATTGTATATTACAATCAAAGAAAGAATCAAAAATATTATAGCAAGTAAAAGTACAATATCTATGGCTCCATGACACTAAAAAATATTACTATACTTGATAAATTAATTATTATTAATATACTATTATTTATATATTAGTTTATTTATATAAAAAAATATTGATTAATTTCCGATACTATTATATATAAATATTATTGTAGGTAAATAAAATATGTTTGATTTAGATGTTGTAAACGCTTTTAGTAAGAGTACAGTTGTTATATTAAAGAGTTATTTTAATTCTAATGTTGGCAAGGGAAGCATAAAGATATATAGAAATGCTAATCATGTTGGCGGAGTTATAGTTTTTATTGGAATTAATGGAGATTTAAGCGGAAGGCTTATGTTTAATATGAGTAAGGCTACTGCTTTCAAATTGGCTTCTGCTCTTAATATGGAATCTATCACGGTTATAGATGATATATTTATTTCAACTATAAAAGAGTTTGTCAATATGGTTGCTGGTGCTGCTATTAATGAACTTTCTACTAAACATATAGATTTAGATATGACACCTCCTGCAATATTAATGAGCGATCAATTATCTATGCTTGAAAGAGAAAATGATAAAATACTTTCTATATGCTACAAAACAGAGCTTGGAGAGATATTTATGAACTTAATTATATTTAATCAAACTCCATCATGATTAATTATTTATTAATATTATTTGCTTTTACTATTCTTATAAAATATATAGTCTATAAGATAATAATATCAAAGAAAGCCAATCTTTTTTTAAATAAATATTTTCAAGATGAAGATAAATTATACACAATAGAAGAAGTTTCAAATAGTTTTAAATTAGATAAAGAACATTTTAAATCGCTTATAAATATATTAGAAACGCATCAATATTTTAGTTTTTTCAATAAAAGAGGGGTTACTATGGTAAAAGATTATTATTCAAGGTATGAGCTTAAATATTTAGTAGAGCTTCTTCTAAAGAAAAAGAAATTGAGATTTTAATATATTTGTCTAGGTTATATACTAAAACTTTTTATATAATTTTATACTATACAATATATTTAATGCATATTTTTTAATATAAAGTTATAGTATTTGCACTTTTTGCAACTTTTTGCACGGGAAAAAGTTGAATAAAATAAAAAATTATATAAATAAAAATTAAATCACTATAAATATTTTTAATTTAGTTCTTATAACTAATAAATCTATTCCAACTTAGAAGAAAGTAAATCTTTTTCTATAGAGTTGCTTAAAAACTCAACAAACACATCATAAAGTATAGGGTCTAACTTCACATGATTTTCTATAAAATCTTCTTTCATAATGTTTAAAGCTTCTTCTGGAGTAAAAGTTTTTCCTCCTCTATACTTTCTTGCAGGGTCAATTAAAGCATCATAAACATCTATTATCTCAAGCATCTTAGCAGGGAAATAAGCAAAGGCATCACAATCATCTATTACCTTAGCCTCATAAGACATTATTCTAGGTATTTGAAAGCTAGGGACTTTTTCTAATTTTAAATTGTATAAACGCTCATAAGGTCCATAACCAAGCCCATAATATTCATGATGCAAAGCAACAGTTAAAATAACCTCAAGCGAATATTCAGAAGTTTGACTTACAAGAGTGTAGCTGTTAAATAAATGCTTTTTTATTCTCTCATAATCTCTTCCAGATTCGCCTTCAAAATAATCCAAATCCTTCACTTTTCCTATATCATGAAGCAAAGCACCAATAGAATACAAGTTCATCTCTTTCTCTTCAACAAAACGCATACCATTATCAATACAATCTTCAAGTGTTCTAAAATCTTCGTATATTCTATATTTTTCTGAAGAAGTGGTCATATTCTCATAATATTTTTTATACACTGTAGGGAAAGCTGTTCTTATGATATGTATTAAATTCCTTCTTTTAATAAGGTTATTATAGAAAGCAAGAAAATTCACATAAGAAACAAAAACCCTGTTTGAATGAGCCATTACACCGCCATCAGAATAATTTCTTAATTCTGTAAAAACTTTCTGCGTTTCTAAATTCTTTGAAAGCATATTAACTATTGTATTTACCAAAGAAGTAGTAGTATCATTAATCTCTTGATTTTCTAATTTAGCTTGGTCCTGTGTAAGCTCATTTCCTTTTATTTTTTTGATACTTTCAAACATTGTAACTTTAGCAATAAGTCCAACATCATTACCAGCATCTACTATCTGCTGTGCTGTATTTCTGTTGATTACGTGTTTCTCATCAACTTTAATTTCTTTTAATTCTTTATTGTAAGTTTCAATTATATTTACTTTTTCATTATAGCTCATTTTAGAGATTTCAGATATTTTTCTGCTCATTTCTTCTGCAGCTTCTTTTGGAGTTTGAAATACATATTTAGTTGTTTCTACATATGCTGCTCCAGTATTAGTGTTTAATAATTTAAATTCGTTTATAAAATGAGAGAAGGTTTTTGGAGCATATAATTTTATATTAGAATATTTAGGATTATCTAAAATAAGGCTTAATTGTTCTGTGGGGAATGGTATGATATTATTTTCTTTATCTATTCTAAATAATGGAATATTATGTGCTATTAAATTATCTTTTATTTCTTTTATTTCATCTAAAGTAAGAGTGATATATTTATCAATATTTAATTCTTCAGGCATATTTATTAATTTTCCTTAAATTATAATAATTATATGTAGTTATAGTATATAATATTTCATAAAAAAATAAAACAACTATTTTTTTATAATTTTTTATATTATTTTTTCTTTTTAGCTTTAACACCCGGACAAGGTCTTTTAAATTTTCCAGATACTAAATTACCATTTTTATCAGTATATTCATTCCAATAAGGAAAAGTGTAGCATTGTTTTGGTTTAGCATCATTTATAATACATTTATTATTTTCATCTAAAAAAGGACATTTATTTTCTTCATCAACTTTTATATGATATTCTAATGAATAGCTATGTTTTAAATATTTACTAATAAAAACAAGCGGATTCATATTTAAATAATCTGAAGCTTTTTTGATATCTTCTAAAGAGAAATATATATATCCATTTTCTTTACAGCATAATCCACACCCTGTACAAGAGAATTCTAATATATCATTTTTCTTTTTAGTTTTTTTCATTATTTTATGTTGTTAGCAGCGTTTCTTACTATATTAGCCATATTAGTTTTGCCAAGTTCAATATATCTATCAGACACTTTTATATAAGCATCATATAGATTTTTTTTTTCAGTTTGATTCATATCTTCAATTTTTTTTTTGCCGTCATCAGGTATTATTATATTTACATTAAACACTATTTTATCAGGGTCTGTAAATATATTATCATTAGCAGCAAATATCATAGGCCATTTTCTAGCATCTCCAAGCTCTTTTGTAGCAATAGAAGTTAAAGTATCTGTCCATTTAGTTTTATATACATTGCCGTCTATATACGAAACAGTGTTGTTTTGAGTATTATTATTTTGTGTTGTTGGCGGAGTAGGAGGGTCAGGTATTACAGGCGGATTAGGCAATTCAGGTTCTTTTGGAGGAGTAACATTTGTATTAATTGTGTTTGTTTTTACTGTTGTTGTATTAGTATTTACTTGATTATTATTTGTTTTTATCTGATTATTATTATTAATAGCATTATTTGTAGCAATGTTATTATTAGTTGCTATATTATTAGTTATAACTTTATTTGTGTTATTATTTTGCTGATTAGTTATAATATTATTTCTATTACTGCTTATAGCATTTATATTTGATATATCAGATAAGTTGTCATAATCATTTGTTATTTCATTAAGGTTTTCATTACTTAATACATTTTCATTTGTAACAATATTATAAAAGCCATCATCATTATTATCATTTTTAGAAGTTAAGAATTGAAAACCTAAGAATGATAATCCTAATATTATAATTATAATACCTATAATAGGTATAAGTTTATTTGATTTGTGTTCATCTTTATTGTCAATAGAATGCTCTGGAACTTTATATGGTTCTACAGGTTTTTTTTCTATTTCAGGAAGAATAGATGTTTTTAATTCTTCTTCAGTTTCTATTATTTTAATGTCTTTTTCTTCTAATTCTTTTAATTTTTTATTTGAATAACTTGGATAATCTTCTACTGGGGTATCATCATCTATTTCAGCTGCATTTTCTATTGCTTTATCCATTTCTTCTTGATTGAATTTTGACTCTTCATTATAGTTCTGCTGCATTATTGTAGGAAGTACAACTTTTCTATTTTTAAATATATCGCCTTTAGTATAAGTTACTTTTTCTTTTATTTCTTCTTTTACAGGTTCTATTTTGTTTTCTACTTTTTCCTCTACTTTTTCTTCTATAATTTCTATATCACTTTTTATTTTTTCTAATTCTTCTTTTATTTCTTCAGGTTCTTTAATTTTATCTTCATTTTCTTTATATTTATCAAATGAATCAAAGTTATATTTTTTAACAACTTCCTCTAAAGTTTGAGGTTTGTCATTATTTTCTTTAAGAACAATTTCATTTTCTTTTTTATTAAGTACATTATTTACTATATCGCTTGTTTTATTAAAAATATTTTCATTGCTTTTTATTTCATTATTAACTTCTTTATTAATTGTTTCTTCTTCCACTTTATCATCTGTTACTACTAAATGTTTTTTAGAATATAAAGGTTTTGAAACATTTTTAGATTTAGCTCTTATAGCTTCTTTTAGTAATGTAATAGATTCTCTTTCAGAAGATTTTTCAGTTGTTTTTATAGGCTCTATTTTTCTTATAGTTGCTGATGTTCTTAAAGGGGGAAAAGCTGTTTCTTTTGATTTAGTTGAAGTTTTATCAGCAGTATCATCCTTAGCAGCCATTTTTTTGAAAATATTGTCTATTGTTTTTTGTGTATTATCTTTTTTTAGAGAAGTCAAAGGTGCTACAGTTTTTTTTGCTTCAGTTTCAGATTTTACAGGAGTATCTTTTTTAGCAGTATCAGTTTTTTTAATACTTGCAGTGGTTTTTTTAGTAATTTCTTTTGCAGAATCTTTAGCTGTTGTTTCTTTACTAGTAGCTTTTTTAGCTGCAGTTGTTTTTTTAAGTGTAGTAATTTTTTTAGTAGTATCTTTTGTATCAGCTTTTTTTACGCTTGCAGCAGTTTTTTTTGCAGTAGTTGCTTCTTTTTTAGTTTCTTTAGCTGCTGTTTCTTTACTAGCAGTTTTTTTTGCAGCAGTTGTTTTTTTTACTGCAGTTGTTTTTTTTGCTTCTTCTTTATTTGTTGTTTTTTTTGTTGCCATATTTTTACTCTGTAATATTTTGTTTATTTTTTATTATTATATTTCTTATAGTATTCATTTTATCATTGTCAAATATATTTTCTTTAATGTTTCCCTTTTTTAATAAATCTATAAGATATTTATTTAGGTCTATATTGTTATCGTTTAGATTATACTTTTTAACTATATAAACCGAATCAGCCATAAATAGTATTATTCTTAATTTGTTTCCATCAGAAGAGTATTTTTCTATTATTTTTTGCGGATTATCTATACCAAGGCAGCTTAAATTATAACAAACTTTGAAGAATAATTTGTCTATAGCTTGTTTAACTTGCTGTTCTTTTTTAACTTTTTTGTTTATTGTGTATAGTACAGAAAAATCTCTCGGACTAAAACGGCACATATCAGCAAAAAATTTTTCTTGATATGGCATAAGATAATAATGGCTTTTTACTTTAGATTCAACTCTAGTAATAAAATTATTTTCTTCTAGAGTATCTAAAGATTTTACTATAGTAGCATTTCCTCCAATTCCAGCTTCATTAAGCATTTGAGAATGAGTAGTTTTTGCTATACCATTTTCGTAGTCATAATTAGCAACCAAAACTCTATATACTTCTTTAGCGGATAGAGGAAGTTTTTTCCATTTGTTATTATCTGTTAGAGATTTTGGAATGAAAGAACATAAATTAGCTATTGATATAAAAGTATCCTTATCTAGTTTTTTGATACTTTCTAATTGTACCTTATTTATGATATCTAACATTGTTTCCAAAATAGTTCTCCAATTATTATAGATTGTAATGATACATCAAAATAAAGATAAAATCAAGCTTAACAAAGAAATTTGTAATTATTAAAATTTTATTAATTTATTTTATAGAAATAGGGTTTTGAAATGATTAAAGTTGTAAAAATTTCATTTATGAATGGTATTTCAGAATAATTTCATATTGAATTCGGGCTGAATTTGGTGTTTATTTTTAGTTTTAGAAATTTGGCTTTAAAAATATGTATAATATGTAGTATAAATAGTATAATTTTAAATAAATTTGGAAAAAAATTAAAAAAACTGCTTTAAAACCTATTGCTATTTATCGCACTCGTGCTATAATGACATAACAAACGATGAGAAATAAAAAAATCGCTTGAAACAAAAGTTCTTTGAAATATGGATAGCAGAAGCTAGTTTAATAAAACAAAACACAACTAGTGTAAACGAACTTTTAATTAAGTTCGGAGACCTAAACGCGTTACAATAAGTAACAATTTCTTTGCAAAAAAGTAAATCATCACTTAGTAAAGTGATAAAATAAAGAATCGAAAACGATTCACTTAAAAAAGTGAGTATGGAGAGTTTGATTCTGGCTCAGAGCGAACGTTGGCGATGCGTCTTAAGCATGCAAGTCGAGCGGGCTTATTCGGGCAACTGGATAAGTTAGCGGCGAACTGGTGAGTAACACGTAGGTAATCTGCCGTGAAGTGGGGGATAACCCATGGAAACATGGACTAATACCGTATATACTCTTGCTACATAAGTAGAGTAGAGGAAAGTTTTTTCGCTTCACGATGAGCCTGCGGCCTATTAGCCTGTTGGTAGGGTAATGGCCTACCAAAGCTACGATAGGTAGCCGACCTGAGAGGGTGACCGGCCACATTGGGACTGAGATACGGCCCAGACTCCTACGGGAGGCAGCAGCTGAGAATCTTCCACAATGGACGAAAGTCTGATGGAGCGACATCGCGTGAGGGATGAAGGCCTTCGGGTTGTAAACCTCGGAAATTATCGAAGAATGAGTGACAGTAGATAATGTAAGCCTCGGCTAACTACGTGCCAGCAGCCGCGGTAATACGTAGGAGGCAAACGTTGCTCGGATTTACTGGGCGTAAAGGGTGAGTAGGCGGATTTATAAGTCTAAGGTGAAAGACCGAAGCTCAACTTCGGGAACGCCTCGGATACTGTAGATCTTGGATATTGCAGGGGATGATGGAATTCTCGGTGTAGCGGTGGAATGCGCAGATATCGAGAGGAACACCTATAGCGAAGGCAGTCATCTGGGCATTTATCGACGCTGAATCACGAAAGCTAGGGGAGCAAACAGGCTTAGATACCCTGGTAGTCCTAGCCGTAAACGTTGTACACTAGGTGCTTCTATTTAAATAGGAGTGCCGTAGCTAACGTCTTAAGTGTACCGCCTGAGGAGTATGCCCGCAAGGGTGAAACTCAAAGAAATTGACGGGTCCCCGCACAAGTGGTGGAGCATGTGGTTTAATTCGATGATACGCGAAAAACCTTACCTGGGTTTGAATTGTTAGATGAATGATTTAGAGATAAGTCAGACCGCAAGGACGTTTAACATAGGTGCTGCATGGCTGTCGTCAGCTCGTGTCGTGAGATGTTGGGTTAAGTCCCGCAACGAGCGCAACCCTCACCCTCTGTTGCTACCGAGTAATGTCGAGTACTCTTAGGGGACTGCCTACGTTCAAGTAGGAGGAAGGTGGGGATGATGTCAAGTCCTCATGGCCCTTATGTCCAGGGCTACACACGTGCTACAATGGCAAGTACAAAGAGAAGCAAGACCGCGAGGTGGAGCAAAACTCAAAAAAGTTGCCTCAGTTCGGATTGGAGTCTGAAACTCGACTCCATGAAGTTGGAATCACTAGTAATCGTAGATCAGAACGCTACGGTGAATACGTTCCCGGGGATTGTACACACCGCCCGTCACGCCATCGGAGTTGGTTTTACCTGAAGCCGTTAGCCTAACCGTAAGGAGGGCGGCGTCGAAGGTGGGACTGATGATGAGGGTGAAGTCGTAACAAGGCAGCCGTACCGGAAGGTGTGGCTGGATCACCTCCTTTATTCGGAGTTTGTCCCTTTAAACTCTTACTGCTATTCATATTTGAAAGAACTTTTCTATATATTCTATACCTTGTTAATTAACTATCCTCAAACGGATGGTTTTTTTGTGTTTTTATTTCATTTGGAGTTGCCC
This sequence comes from Brachyspira pilosicoli, assembly GCF_008016535.1. GTDB lineage: Bacteria > Spirochaetota > Brachyspiria > Brachyspirales > Brachyspiraceae > Brachyspira > Brachyspira pilosicoli_A. The sequence goes on along the minus strand of NZ_SAXY01000066.1, from coordinate 20,727 downwards.
CATGCCTGAATTAAATGTAAGTAAAAAGACTATTTATGAAATTTTATCTAGTATGCAAGGAAAAAAATTTATTATTCCTCAATATCAGAGACCATATAGTTGGTATGAAGAACAATGTAATACTTTATGGAATGATTTAGTTGATTTTTATGAATCTAATATGAATAAAAAAGATGAATATTATTTTTTAGGTTCTATAGTCACTTATAAAACTGATAAAGGATTAGGCATTATTGATGGACAACAAAGAATAACTTCTTTTAGTTTATTATTAAGATCATTATATAAAAAACTTGAAAATATGATGAAAACTGATGAAGTTAAAGGATTAATGTCTGATATAGAACCTTGTATTTGGGATATAAATAGAATAACTAAAAAAGTAGATAATAATAAAAGTATTCATATAGAATCTAAAGTTATTGTAGATGAAAAGAAAAAAAAATTTCACGATATATTAATAAATGGAGTTGATTTAGATTCTGAAGATGATGATTTATATACTTTGAACTCTATATTTTTTTATAAAAAGATAGAGGAATTTGCTAAGGATAATACTACACAATGGTATAACTTTTGTGACTCAATTTTACATAAATGTATAATATTACCTATAGAATGTGATAATTTTGATATAGGTTTGACTATATTTCATACTCTTAATAATAGAGGATTACAGCTTTCTGATTCTGATATTTTTAAATCTGAATTGTTTAAAATTTATAGTAAGGACGGTTTAGAAGATCTATTTTCTTCAAAATGGGAAGAATTATCTGAAAAAGTAGAAAAAGCATACATTACTTTAGATGATATTTTTAGATATTATATGTATGTAATTAGAGCTAGAAATTCAATTAGTTCAAAAGAGGTTGGTTTAAGATCTTTTTATTCACAAAATAAATATGATATTCTCAAAAAGAAAAATGTTATAGATGATTTAATATCATTATCTGATTTTTGGATAGATGTAAATTGGTTAAAACAATCTCCAAATATTAATTTAAATTACAATTGTTTGAAATATTTGCATTGTTTACAATACTATACAAATGAATATTGGAAATATTTAATAAGTGTGTTTTATTTAGAAAATAAGGATAATATTAACTTTAATGATAATTTTTCATTTTTTTTACAACGTTTAATTTCATTTTTATTTATAAAAGCTATAGAGGGTAAAAAAGTTAATGATATTAAGCTTCCAATATTTAAAGCTTCAATAGATGTTTGTAATGGAAAATATGATAAAGTATTCATTGATGATGATATTGAATGTTTAAAAAATGCAAAAGAGTTTAAAATTTGTATATCAAATTCATCAAGATCAAAAGTATCTTCTTCAATTATTTTATTAAAAGCTTATTTAAATAAAAAACAAAAAACTATTATTGAAGATGTACATATAGAACATATTCTTCCTAAAAAATGGCAAAATACAAATTATAAAGGTTGGGATAAAAAAGATGCAGATGAATATTTAGATAAATATGGAAACAAAGCACCTTTAGAATATAAACTAAATATATTAGCAGGAAATAAATATTTTGGTGAGAAGAAAAAAATATATTTAGGTAACAATTCAAATTATTCAAAGTCAAATGTTATGGATATTATTGATATTGCTAATACAAATAAAACAGATTGGAGTAAAAAAGATATAGAAAAAAGGAATGAAGAATTTGTCAATACAATATATAATTTCTTGAAAAAATCTTTTAAATAAGATTTTACTATTGAAAAACTAATTAAAATATTGGCTTTTCTATATCTTCTGTGTTTCTTTTTATTTCTTTTACGAGTATGTATTCTATTTTAATATTTTTTTCTTTTGCTGTTTTTTTGTTTGTGTCAGCATTAGCTTTACCTATAATTTTAGCAGGGGCATCTGTAATTACTATTACTACTTTACTTTCATTTTTATAATCAAAATCTTCTAAAGCTTTTTGTATTGCTTCATACATAGGTTCTGACTTATCTCCTCCGCCTTTAGCATAAAAATAATTGACATCCCTATGTATTTTATTTATGTTATTATCAAAGTCTATTTTTTTAGTTAGGTATGCATCTCCTACATCTCTGTAAAGCAAAAATCCAATTCTTGAATTAACATCCTTTTTAAATACTTCTTTACTTATAGATTTTATTTCTTCTTTTATTGAAATTAAATATGGATCCATACTTTCTGTTGTATCTAATACTAATACTAAATCTATAGCTGAATTATATTTCTTTATAATATTATATATTTGGCTGTTTAAATCTTTTTCATCATCAGCATAGTGGCTTTTTAATTCACTAGCTTTATTTAATGAATCTATTGCTTCACCGTCAAAAAAGTTTCTTTCTATATTGTTATTATTTATTTGTTTTTTACTTACTATCATCTCATTTGTATTTAATTCTATAATTTCTTGATTAGGAGGTTCTATTACAGGAGGAACATTAATATTTTCTTCTGTTGTAACAGTATTTGCAGTATTTTTTATTGTTTGATTTTGTATTATATAATCTATAGGATAAGTAAAAGTTTCTCCTTTAGTATTAAACACATTAAATGATAAATATCTATCTTCTGGCAATTCTTTAAAATAAGCTTTTATATATAGTTGTTTTCCTATTTTGCTGTTGTATGTATCTTCTAATATTATTCCATTATTATCTGCTTGTAGAGCATAATTAAATGAAGTTTTAATTAATTTATATGTAGTATTAGTTAAGCCTTCTCTCACATAAAAGGCATATTTTCCATTTTCTCCGCCTGAATAGTAAAGATAAAATGCGTATAAATTACCTTCTTTTTGTACGTTTCTTAATGTTATTATAGGGTTAGTTTTTTTATTATTATCAATTTTAAATAAAAATGTTGAATCTGTTACAATATTTCCATTATTATCCAATGCCTCTAATACAAGTTCTGTATTATCTGTTAATAATATTCTTGCATTTACATTATTAGTATCTAAATATACAGATTCTCCTATAGATGCCTGCAAAGATGTTCCTAATTTACTATTTACTGATACTTTATTAATATTTATTAATGAATTAGCATCAGATGATTGATTAAGATAAAGGTATGAGTATTTATTATTTGGCAATTTAAATAGTAGTCTTATATTGTCTATATTATTTTTTTTTCTTATATTTATTTGGTAACCTGTAAGTAATTTCTCTATAATAATATCATCTTGTGTAATTTCTGTGTATTGACAATATAAATTTTCTAAAGCAGCAAAAAATGCTACCGATAAAATAATAAATAAAAATCTTCTCATTGTTTAAAACCTCTATCATTTATTATCGGCTCTATTATCTATAAATATCTATTGTTATGTTAATTGAAATTAAAAAATTGTTAGTTTAATTAAATATATTTTAAAATAAAAAATACCCGCATAATAATATGCAGGTATTTTTATTTAACTATAAATAATTTTATTTTACTTGAAATACTTTATCAATTTCCAAGAAAAATTCAGATCTTAACTTGTCTAAATCAGATAAAGTTTTTGTTCTTTCATCTATAGCTTTATTTATAGCATTTTGATCAGGGTTTTGTTTACTCATTTCTAAATTTATAGTTTGAGTTTTATTGTAAACTTCTCTTCTTAAATCATCTATTTGAGGGAAGTATTTACTTTCTATAGATTGTATTTGATTAATTTGCTCTTGAGTAAGGTTGTAATATCCATAACCTCTTCCATATCCATAGTTACATCCCATGCCTCTTCCATATCCTCTATCATAACCTCTTCCATAACCGCAACCCATTCCATAGCCTCTACCGTATCCTCTTCCATAACCCATACCATAACCTCTAGCGTATTGTCCGAATAAAGATACAGAGCCAAATACCATTATTGCTATAGAAACTAAAATTATAAATCCTTTTTTCATTTTTAATCTCCCTTTTATATTTATTGTTTTTTGTTTTCTTATGCTTTATTAGACGTACAAAAAAAATAAAAGTTCCCAAAAAAATAAAAAAAGTTATTTTTTTCTATACCATACTAGGGTATAAAAAAGAGTGCTTTTTAAAAAAGACACTCTTTATAATAGAATATTAATTATTGTTATTTATAGCTATTAATAACTTCATTGTATGTTGGTATTGAGTCTATTGCTCCTTTTCTAGTGACCGTTATATTAGAAACTTTAGTAGCAAATTCAATAGCCTCTTCAACAGTTTTATTATCAGCAATCATTCTTACAACCCCTCCCAAAAAACTATCCCCCGCAGCAGTGGTATCAATAACATCTACATTATAAGCATCAAAATGTTTTCTTTCTTTTTTTGTTATTAAGTCGCATCCGTCAGCCCCTAAAGTAAGTATTATATTTTTAACTCCGCATTCAAGAACATAATCAACACCGCCTATAATATCTATTTCTGTTTCATTTGGAATTAGTATATCTACACAGCTTAAAAAATCTTTATCAAGTTTTACTGCAGGTGATGGATTTAACACTATAGTTTTTCCAAGTTTTTTAGCAACAGATGCACTATATTTTGCTATTTCTAAAGGTATCTCTAATTGCATAACAATTATATCAAAAGATGAAATTAATTTTTCTTTAATATCATCTTTTGTAATTAAAGCATTAGCTCCCTGTGCCACTATAATATGATTAGCACCATCATCTGTAACTGTAATAACTGCTATGCCTGTAGAAACATTATCCTTTATTAATAAATTATCTATATTAACATCATTAGAATATAGAGCATTCGACAAATCTTTACCAAAATTATCATTTCCAATAGCACCAAGCATAGCTACATTTCCGCCCAATTTACCTATCGCACATGCTTGATTAGCACCTTTACCTCCATTATTAGTATAAAAATTGTTACCAAGTATAGTTTCACCCTCTTTAGGGAAACGAGGAGTTGTTATAACTAAATCTTTATTTATACTGCCTATTACTAAAATTTTTTTACTCATACTATTCTCACATAAAATACTAAAATTATTATTTTGAATATAAATTAATAGTATCTTTAAACATTTTTTTAAATTTTAATCCATTAATAGATGTACATATTCTAGTATTTTCTTTTTTAGGTTTTGTCAATATTTGGCTTCCAAAAAATGCTATACATTGACCTCTACTTAATTCTCCTTCAGTTTCAACATCAACATAAACTCTTTTAGTTGTATTACATATAGTTTCATCTACTAACATAGCAGCAGTAATTACATCATCCATAGGAAAACCTACTAATTTAAAATATTCTCTCCATATATCTATATATAAAGGCAAAAAATTTACTATATGTGAAGCAACAGGATTGTTTTTCATTAGTGATAAATCAAATATATCATCTCTAGTAAACATACTATCAGCTGCCGAATTATCTTCGCATATGTCTAAAGGTATTAAGGTTATAGGTACACCAGAGTTGAATACAATTTTTGAAGCTTCAGGATCATTCCATATATTATATTCAACAACAGGTGTTATATTTCCTGGGGTTTTGAACACTCCACCCATTATATAGCATTCTTTAATATTATCAGCTAGAGCTGGTTCTTGTAATAATGCCATACCAATATTAGTTAAAGGTCCTGTAGCTACTATTGATATCTCTTTAGGATTTGACATAATAGTTTCTATTATAAAATCAACAGCATGTTTATCTTTTTCTCTATGGTCAGGTTCTTTAGCAGGAGGATTAAAACCTTTTATTCTTTCTCCAAAAATATTTGCCAATTCTTCATTAATCTTTACAGGTTTTTCCATTATTTCTTTTGGATGACCAACCATAGGTTTGGATGCTCCTTTATATACAGGAATATTTCTACTATCTGCAATTGACAATGTATTTAAAGCAACTTTTGTAGCTTGTTCTATACTTCCACTAGCTCCTAATACAGTAGTTATTCCTTCTAATTTTAAACTTTTTTCTTTTGCACAATAAAATATTGTCAATATATCGTCTCCAACAGAATCAATATCTAATATCAAACGTTTCATAATAATTTCTCCTTTTTTATATATAATCAATTAACTATAAATTAACTATAAACAGTTAATGTTATTGATAAAGTACCTAAAATAATAAATATAACAGCCAATATAATTGATAATATAGATTTGAATGGAGCATTTTTATATTCTCCATATATTACCCCCCATAATACAGCCCATAATGCCATACTTTGACCTAATGGCCAAGATATAGCTAATCCAACCAAAGAAGCATAAACAGAATTTAATATATTTCCACCATAATGCATTATTGCAGATAATGCCGCAAATACAAAATAAATTTTTGGAACTTTTAAAGCAGGTACTAATTCTTTTGATTTTATTAAAGGTATTAAACAAACTAATATAGCTGTTATCATAGAACCACAAGATAATAATGCCATATATTGATAGGAATTTAGTCCAACATTATTTAAATCAGTTTTAATAGACAATGTCATAAAAAATGGATAAGCTGATATAAAAAATCCAGATATAACTCCATATAATAGAACGGTTTTTATTGATACTTTGTTAGAAGTTTTAGAGTTATTTTCTTTTGCCTTAGAAGAATATCCACAGAAGAATACAGATATTAATATTAAAATAGCTCCTAATAATACACTATATACAGGTGTACCATCAGGAAGTCCTCCAGCTAATATAGATAAAGTTGTACCTAATAGCATAGAAATAGAAGTAAATATTATATAAGTTATAGAAAGTCCTGCTATATCAACTGCTATAATATTAAACCACATTCCAAAAGTATATATTATACCTCCTAGTATAGGGTATAAAAAAAGCTTAGGGGTTTCTTGTATTAAATTAAATAATTCAACATATCCACTAATTCCACTATTTATTAAAAGAACTGTCCAAGTTAATATCAATGAAAAGAAATATAGCATAAACATGAACATTCTTATAGACCATTGAGAAACCTTTTTAATAAATTGTCCCCAACTTCCCCACATAAAAGCAGAAATCAATACCATAATTATTGGAAATAAATCATTTTTCACTTGTAATATCCTTTATTTATATTTTTTTATAGTTTCTTCTGTTTCTAATATACGTTTTTTTCTTTTATTATATGTATTAGCAAATAGGAATATCAATGTAACTATATATGGAAACATTAAAACTATATAAGATGGTATACCAAAACCTTGCATTCTTAAAGCTATAGCATCAGAAAAACCAAATATTAAACATCCAATGAACAATTTTAAAGGGTCTCCATTAGAAAATATCAAAGCAGCAACAGCCATGAATCCTCTACCAGAAGACATGTTCTCTGTAAATAAAGTTAAATATCCTATAGAAAGATGTGCCCCTGCTATACCAGCAAAGAGTCCACATAATAAAGATGATATATATTTTATAACTGTAACATTAATACCTTGAGATGTTGCTGCATCTTCTTTCTCTCCTACAACTCTTATATATAATCCTAATTTTGTTTTATAAATAAATAATGCAACTAAAATTAGAAAAACTATACTTAAATAAACAAATGGTGTAAATCCTCCTATACTTGGTAATCCTACTATTTTATCAGATACAACAGACCCTCTTGTACCAAATAAAGTTTTCATAAGCGATATAGTTGCACCACTAGCAAAAGTATTTATAGCTAGCCCTACTACAACTTCATTTGCTTTAAAGTTTACAACAAATAATACAAATACTAAAGCCAATATTAATGATATTATAATAGCAAGGATAACACCTGCTAGTGCCGAACCAGTATAATAACTACCAACAACTGCAAAAAAAGCAGCCATAAGCATTTGACCTTCTAATGAAACATTAAATATGCCACTTTTAGTAGTGAAAGCACCTCCAAGTCCAACTAATAATATCGGTGTTGTTGTACGGATAGTTGCTGCAATTAAAGAAATATTAAATATATCTGATATCATAAACTTTTACCTACCTTTACTTTTAGTTTTTAAAGTAATTTTTACTGAAATAAATAATATTATTAAAGCTTGTATAACAGTAACCAATTCTCTTGATACATTTGTATCTATTTCCATAAGTAAAGAACCAGACCTCAAAGCTCCAAAGAATAATGAAGTTATGGCAGTTCCTATTGGATTTGCATTAGATAATAATGCCGCTGTAATTCCATCAAATCCAAAACCAGGAGCAAACCCTTCCATAAATCTTCTATGTACTCCTAAAGCTTCTATACCTCCTGCAAGACCACCTATAGCACCTGAAATCATCATCATTCTAAACATTATTTTTCTATTTTGTATACCACCGTATTGTGCATATTCAAAGTTGGATCCAACTACTTTACATTCATAACCCATAGATGTTTTTTGAAAATAAAATGTTAATATAGCTATTAGTATTATTGCTATAAAAAATCCAACATTAAGTCTTGAAAATTCAAACAATCTTTGTAAATATGCAGTTTCATGTATAGGTGGAGTTTCTGACCAACCACCTGGAATCTTAAATACATTTATAGTCAAAAATGAAGTTAATAAAACAGCAACATAATTAAGTATAATAGTAGCTACAACTTCATTTGCATTATATTTTGACCTAAAATATGCAGGAAGAAATATCCATAACATACCAGCAACCATAGAAGCTAATATAGCAACAATAACATGTATAAAAGGTGGTAATGTATATGCGAAACCAATATATGTAGCAGCAAATCCTCCAACATATAATTGTCCTTCTATACCTATATTAAAAATACCACTTTTAAAAGCTATACAAGCAGCTACGCCAGATACTATAATTGGTGTAGATTGCAATAATACTCCAGCTATTTGTCTGATTCCTCCAAAAGCCCCTTTTATTAAGGTAAAATACACATGTATAGGATTTTCTCTTATAAGTAATATTACTATAGCACTTAATAATGTAGCACCAACTATGGCAATAATAGGTCCAATTAAAATAGGTAATAATTTTTTTTCCAAAAAATCTCTCATAATGTAGCATCCCCTTTAGAAGAAATACCAGCCATAAGAAGACCTATTTCTTCTTCTGTAGTTTCATTAGGAATCACTTCTCCAACTATAGATCCATTAAATAATACTAAAACTCTATCACTAAGCCTCATTATTTCATCTAATTGAACAGAAATTAATAATATAGCTTTATTCATATAACGCATTTTTAATATTTCATTATGTATAAAAGCACTAGAAGATATATCTACTCCTCTTGTAGGTTGATCGATTAGATAAAAATCAACATCCTGAGAAAATTCTCTAGCTACTATTGCTTTTTGTATATTTCCTCCAGATAGATTTCCTATTAATACATCTCCATTAGATGCTCTTACATCATAGTCTTTTATTAATTCTTGAGCATAATTTTTTATATTTTTTAAATTTAGAAGTATAGATTTATAAGCGAAAGGCTCTTTTCTTTGCTTACCCATAAGCATATTAGACCATATAGGATCATTTTTATTACATCCTCTATTCATTCTATCCGCAGGAACATGACACATACCTAAAGACCTTATATATTCACTGCTTTTGTTTACTATACTGTTTCCATTTAAAATTACATCTCCATAACTTGGATATTCAAAACCTGACAATATATCTGTAAGCTCAGTTTGTCCATTACCTGCAACTCCTGCTATACCAACTATTTCACCTTTATGTACAGAAAAAGACACACCCCTTAAAGCAGGTACCCCTAATGTATTTCTAGCCCAAAGATTATTAACCTCTAATACAACATCACATTTTTTGTTATTTGTATTAGAATTATGAGCTTCTATTACTTGTTTACCAACTATTAAACTAGCAAGTTCTTCTTTAGTTATATCTTTAGTTTTCTTTCTGGCAATTACCTCTCCTAAACGAAGAATTGTTACAGAATCAGAAATATCCATTATTTCATCTAGATGGTGACTTATAAAAACAACAGTCATAGAATTTTTAACTACAAATTCTTTTAATGTTTTAAATAATTCTTTAGATTCCTGAGGAGTAAGTACAGCAGTAGGTTCATCTAAAATAATTATTTTTGCTCCTTTATATAAAGCTTTTAATATTTCAACTCTCTGTTGTATACCTACAGATATATCTTGTATTCTGTCTGTAGGATTTACATCTAAAGAAAATTTTTTAGATAACTCTACAACACTTTTATTTTGTAAATCTCTATCAATAAAAATTCCTTTTTTTAATTCACATCCTAAAAATATATTTTCAGATATAGTTAATGATGGTACTAATTTAAAATGCTGATGTACCATACCTAAACCAACTTTAAATGCATCCTTAGGAGAATTTATATTAACATCTTGTCCAAAGATTTTTATATTACCGCTGTCTGCTGTTTCTAAACCAAATAAAATATTCATTAAAGTTGTTTTACCAGCTCCATTCTCTCCTATTATTGCGTGTATTTCTCCAACTTCTACTTGTAAATTTATATTTTTATTAGCTTGAACTTGCGGATAAGATTTATTAATATTCGTCATTTCTATAGCTAATTCCATATTATACTCCAATTGAAATCATCAAAGCGACATCTTATATAATTTTATAAGATGCCACTTTTTTAAATATTACATTATAGATTCTATTTTTATTTCACCATTAACAACTTTTTGTCTTATTTCTTCTATTTTATCAATAATATCTTGAGGTACTATAGCTTTCATATATTCATCATTACATAATTGAACTCCACCTTTGATAATATCGTAAGTAAATACGCCTGGAGCCAAATCTGGATTTTTTACATATTGTTCTATCATATCATAAACACCAACATCTGCTCTTTTTAACATACTGCCTGATATGTATCCTGGAGCTGAAGCACACTGATCAACATCTACTCCAACTGCATATTTTTTTGCAGCACCTGCAGCTTGCAATACACCCTCTCCTGAAGGACCAGCAACACTATAAACTATATCAACATTTCCAGAATATAAAGATTGTGCAAGTTCACTTCCTCTAGCAGGATCATCAAAAGTACCTGTAAATACTTCTTTTACTTCTATATTAGGATCAATGTATTTTACCCCTTGAATATATCCATTTAAGAAATTTCTAATAACAGGTATATCTCTTCCTCCAACAAAACCAACTGCTTTATCAGGATTAATATTTGCTATATCTGTTCTAGTTGTCATTAGTGCAGCCATAACACCAACTAAAAAAGAACCTTGCTCTTCAGCAAAATTAACATAATATACATTTGGATTTTCCAATACTCCATCTACAAATACAAATTTTTGCTCAGGAAAAGATTTAGATACAACTTCTAAAGCATTAGCTAATTCCCATCCCATTAAAAATATTAAAGAATATTCACCAGTTTGTGCTAAACTAGATAATTGATCTTCATAATCTAATGATCTTGTACCAACATCTACTATTTTTAATTCAATACCTAATTCATCTCTTGCTCTTTCTAAACCAGCAACCATGCTTTTACCAAAACCTTGACCAAAATAACCAGATATAGCAGCTATTTTTATTTTTGATTTAGTATTAGATGTGTCATTTGTTGCATTACTATTGTTTCCACATCCAAAAACAATAAAACAAGCTAAAATGATTAATAAATATTTTTTCATTTTATTTAACTCCTTTTTTTATTTTTTAATAGCTTCACTGATATATTTATAGATTTTCTATGTAATATCTTTGTGTAGCTAAATTAAAATGCATAAAAACTATATCTATTCTAACTAAACCACTTTTAAGTTCTTCTGTATATTCAATCATAATTTATCACTAATATTTTTTTAATAATTCATATAAAATATTAAAAAATCTATTAGAATCAACTTCTATTGCTATATTTACATTTGGTTTTTGTTTTTTTAATCCCCAAAAATCAGCAATAGTAGCCCCAAACATTATATCTCCTCTTTTTTCTATTTCTAAATAAACTTCTTTTGTTTTAACTAAAGATTTATCAACAACATATGCAAATGCTAAAGGATCATGTAAAGCACCACCAACACCCATAGTACCTCTATGTAGTTTCTCATAAAACATAAGCCAATCAACTACTAATTTTCCAACAGGAGTATTTATTTTTCTAAATTCTTTATATTGTTCTTCTTCAACCAATACTTTCATTGTAACATCAAGTCCTATCATAGTTGTTTTTATTCCAGAGTTAATAACTATATCTGCTGCTTCAGGATCACAAAATATATTAAATTCTGTTGGAGTATAATATTCATTTGGCTTATAAAATACTCCACCCATTAATACTATTTCTTCTATCTTTTCCTTTAATTCAGGATATTTTAGTAAAAATAAAGCTATATTTGTCAATGGTGCTGTAGGTATTAAAGTAACTTTCTCATCAGATTCCCTTAAACATTTTGCTATAAAATCTACAGCATGCAAAGCTTCACAAGTTTTATTGCTAGAACTTAAATATTTAGAACCTTCTAATCCTGAAGGACCATCTGCTGTACCTAATACTAATTCTCTTCTTATTGGTTTATGACATCCTTTTGCTACGGGTATGTGATTACAACCAATGAAATCTAAAATTCTCAAGGCATTGGCTGTGGTATTTTCTAAAGTAGAATTTCCGCATACTGTTGTTATACCAAGCAATTCTACTTTTTCACATTTTAAAGCCATAAGTATAGCTATAGCATCATCATGACCTGGATCACAATCTAAAATAATTTTTGTTTTGCTCATATTTATTATTACCTTAAATATTTTTTTATATAATAAAAAGTATAGTCAATTTTGTTGCGAAGTCAATTTTTTACAGAAAATTTTCTGAAATTTTTCTGTAAAACAACTATTTATTGAAACTATATTGACAAATTAAACTTCATATATTATAGTAATAAAAATCTTAATTAACATGATTTGTATATTATGAATGATAAAAAAATAACATTAAGTTATATAGCAAAAAAAGCAAATGTTTCTGTTGCTACTGTTTCTAGGGTATTAAATGGAAATAGTAGTGTTGATGAAAAAATAAAAAATAAAATAAATAATATTATTAACTCTGATGGTTATAATTTAAAGAAAACCACTAAGAATAAACAAATTATATCAGTAATTATTCCAGATATTACAAATCCTTTTTTTGCAAATATAATTGAAGGAATAGAAAATACTGCTAATCTTTATGGATATCATATTATACTTTCTCAGTTTAAAGAAAATAGAGATATATCAAATTTTAAAGATATAACAAACATTGGAGTATCTGGATATATTATAATACCATCTGTAGGAAGTACAGAATATTTTAATGATATAATTAATAATTCTAATTTACCAATTGTTTTTTTGGATAGAAAAGTAGAGTTTAATAATATAAATTATGTTGGTTCTGATAACAAAATAGGAGCTTATAATGCCACTAAATATTTAATAGATTTGGGGCATAAAAATATTATATATATGGCTGGTCCTCAAGATATTAGTACAGAGAAAGAAAGATTTGATGGATTTATAAAGGCATTGAATGATAATAATATAGATTTTGACAATACAAAATATAAAAAAATAGCAAATTTTAATTTTGATGAAAGTTATATTAGAATGAAAGAAATAATAAATTCAAATCTTAAATATACTGCAATATTTTCTGCATGTGATGTTATGTGTTTTGGTATAAAGAAAGCAACAGAAGAGTATGGGATATCAATACCTAATGATATATCATTAATTGGTTATGATAATATACCTTTTTCTTCTATAATAGGATTAACTACAGTGTCTTCTCAAGCTTATGAAATGGGAAAAAATGCTGTACTTTCTGTATTAAATATTATAAGCGAGAGAATAACTGATAATATAAATATTGTACTTGAGCCTAATATAGTAATTAGAAACTCATGTAAAAAAATATAAATTAATAATATAGTTTTAAATTATTTCTTTATTTTGACAATTTTTGCAATTTATGTATAATTTTAAGCATTATATAAGAGTAAATAAAAAATGGCTAAAAAAGACAAGAAAGATAAAAAAAATAATGCTGTTTCATCTGGAGAGATAGCAAGAAATAAAAAAGCACTTTTTAATTATGAAGTGATAGAAAAGTTTGAGGCAGGTATAGTTTTACTTGGAACGGAAGTTAAATCTCTTAGGGATAGGGGAGTTAATATGTCTGATTCTTATGCTTCTTTTAAAAAGGGGGAGCTTTTTATAGTGAATATGCATATATCTCCTTATCATTTTGGAAACAGAAACAATCATGACCCTTTGCGTGAAAGAAAGCTTCTAATGAAAAAAAGAGAGATTAAAAGACTTTATGGTAAAATAAAAGAGCAGGGACTTACTTTAATTCCTATTAGTTTATATTTTAGCAGGGGAAAAGTAAAAGTTGAGCTTGCTTTGGCTAAAGGTAAAAAGCTTCATGACAAGAGAGAAACTCTAAAGAAAAAAGCATTAGACAGAGAAATGGAAAGATATATTAAAAGATAGATATGCAAAATTATTATAGTTTTTCTGATTATGTAAAAAAAAAGTTTGGTTTTAAAGTTGGTAAAATTTCTATAGACACAGATTTCGGCTGTGCTCATAAGGTTAATAATGGAGGGTGTAGATTTTGCAATTTAAATAGTTATAAACCTCCGTATGTAGAAGAAGATGATATTAAAAATCAATGGATAAATGGTGTAAACAATTATAAAAACAGATACAAAAAATATTATGCTTATTTTCAGCTTGGTACTCCGCTTTCAAAATTAGCTTCATCAGAATCTCTTAAATATGCAAATAAATTAATTGAGTTTGAGGATTGTGTTGGCTTAATGTTTGGGGCAAGAAGCGATATGCTTGAAGAGGCAGTGCTATTAGAATTAGATAACTTATCAAAAAAATATAATAAAGAGATATGGCTTGAAATGGGGCTTCAATCTTCAAATGATGATACTTCTATTTTTATAAATAGGGGGCATAATTTTGAGTCGTTTGCTGATATGACAGAAAAAATAAAAAATAATTACAGCAATCTTATAATATCAACTCATATAATATTTGGTTTACCTAAAAAAATAGAAGGACAAAAAATAATTTTGGAAACAAGGGAAGAGATGCTTCAAACGGTGAGGGATATTTCTAATTTAAAAATTGACAGTGTAAAGTTTCATCAGCTTGACATTGTAGTAGGAAGTGCTTTTGAGGCAATGTATAAAAATTATGATTTTCCTACACTTGATGAAGATTTTTATATAGAGCTTATGGTTGATGCTATGTCTATTTTAAGAGAAGATATAATAGTATCAAGGATTATGGGCGACAGTTTAGGAGATAGTTTGATAGCACCGAAATGGAAAAAATCTAAAGGCGAAATAATTAATTCTATAAACAAATTGATGACAGAGAGAGAGTTGAGTCAAGGCTGCAGGTTTTTGTAGATTTTTATTCAACTTTTTCCCGCGTACGAGCTGTACCACATTGCCGCACGGTAATGCTATGCTTTAATTATAACTTCTTAGTCGTGCGGTGGAGTGCATTTTAATGTACAATTAAATTATAAAATTTATAATAAAAATGCAGTTTTTCGCGAAGCGTATCCGTAGGATATAAGGTTCTTTGTGGAACACCGCAATGACACTTCCTTCGGTCGTTTTGCGGACTTCGTCAAAGTTTTTACCCTATGGGTACGCTTCGCGAAAAGTGCAAATTATTTTGCTTATTCGTATATATTTCGCGAAAGTATAAATATGTTAGCTTTTTATCTTAGACGACATTATCATAAATACTGTAGACAAAACAACAAGAATAGAGCCTAGTAATATATTAATAGTTAAAGTTTCATCATAAATAAATATAGAAGCTATTACTGTAGTTGTAGGTTCAAACATATTTAGTATTGATGCAAGTGAAGAACCTAATTGTTTTACTCCATAAAGCAAAAGCCCTAAAGAAAATATTGTACAAAGCAAAGATGTGGCAAGGAAATTATTAAGTACATTTATGCTGTCAATCATTTTTATGCTATTAGTTAATATACCGAATATAAAAAATACTATAGATACAAATAAAGACATATAAAAAAGAGAAACCATAGTATCAAGTTTGGCAAATGATGCCTTTTTATTTGATATAATATATGTCCCATAGGTTATTGTTGTTATTAAAGCATATATTACACCCTTAAAAGATTCTACTTCTACAACCCTAGTTAAAAGTACTATACCAATAACAGCAGAAATTACAGAGAATATTTTTAATATATTAATTTTCTCTTTATACACTATAGCCATTAATATAATGACCACAACAGGATATCCAAAGTGAATCATATTAGTAAGCCCTGCTGATATATATAATAAAGAAAGCGATAAAAAGAAAAATGTTAAACCAAGACCAACTATACTAAATAAAATTAATTCTAAAAATTGTCTTTTATCTATTTTAAAACTTTTTTTTCTTATGAGTATTATAAAAAATAAAAATATTGCTGTAAAAGCATATCTATAAAAAACTATAGCTACAGATGAATAATTTTCTCTTATAATATTTTTTGTAAATATTGGAAGAAAACCATAGGCAATAGATGCTATGATTACTAATAGTACATTAATCATTTTTTTATTTAGCTCTTCTTATCTTAACATCAAAACGCTCTTCTACCAAACCAATTAATTCAGGAAGTTTTTGCTCTGCTATCATTTTTAATTTTTCTCTATTAATATTTTGAGCAGGTGAGCCAAGCATAACAGAGTTTGATTCTATTTTTACATTAGACATAACACCGCTTTGTCCGCCTAATATAACTCTATCGCCCAAAGTAACATGGTCAGCCAAACCAACCTGTCCAGCAAGTACACAATGATGACCTAATTTACTGCTTCCAGCAATTCCAACCTGTGATACAATTATAGAATGCTCTCCTATGTCGCAGTTATGAGCAATTTGTACTAAATTGTCTATTTTTACGCCCTCTCTAATTATTGTAGAGCCTAAAGTTGCCCTGTCTATACAAACATTAGCACCTATCTCAACATCATTTTCTATTACAACATTTCCCCTTTGAGGAATTTTCATCTGCTTACCATTAACTTCAAAAAATCCAAAACCATCATTGCCAATAACACTAGATGAACCTATTATAACATTGTTTTTTATTATGCATCTGTCATGTATAGAAACATTTGAATGTATTATGCAATTCTCTCCTATTTCAACATCATCTCCCAAAAATACTCCGCTCTCTATTACACTTCCTTTAGCTATTTTTACATTTTTTCCAATATGGACATTATCTCCTATATAGGTTTCTTTATTTATATTTGCATTCTCTTTGATAACAGCAGTACTTTCTACTGTACCTAATGGATATTTTTTATCTTCAAATAAAATATAGAGAAGTTTTATAAATGCTTCTTTTGGATTTTGATGAATAATAGCTGTTTTATTTTTAAAATCTTCTATAGTGTTTGCCAAATCCTCTCTTAAAATAATTGCACTCGCTTTGCTATTTAGAGCAGCTTCTATATACTTATTATTATCAACACAAACTATAGAGCCTTCTGATATATCATTAATAGGAGAGAGGGTTGTTATATTAACATTGTCATCTCCTAATGTTTTTATAGCATTTAAAAATTTAGCAATATCTTTAATATTCATATTTGCTCCATTTAATATTAAAAAATTATAAATTATTATATTTAATTTTATAAACAAATATATTTTTTTGCAAATTTATATTTTATAAAAATAAAAAAGGCATAGATAATAATATCTATACCTTTTAATATTTATCATTTTTTATTATTTTGATGTTAATGAAGTTAATAAATTATTCATATCAGCTATTTCTTTCTCTTGGTCAGCTATTATTCTATTAGCAATCTCTTTAATTTTATCATCTTTTGTAGAAGCTAATATTTGCTTAGAAGCATCAACTGCAGTCTGATGATGAGGTATCATTCCTCTAATAAAATCTATATCATTGTCTGCAGTAACTTCTATCATAGACATTTCCATCATCATATCATTCATAATCTTCTCTGCTTCATTTCCAAAAGCTACAGTGTCTATATTGCTATAATCTGTGTTTTTTGCTTTTAATTCTTCTACCAAAGCTTTAAACTCTTCTATCTCTTTCTCTTGAGCTTGTATAATATTATTAGCTAAAGTTTTTAGAGTTTCATTTGTAGTAGTTTCAAGAAGTATTTTAGAAGAATCTATAGCTCCTTGATGATGAGGTATCATATTAACTAAAAAATCAACATCTATATTTTTAGTTTTCTCAAAAGGCTGAGCCATCATAGGAGCGTGCATTGCATCTATTATTTTAGAGCCAGAAGCACTATGAGAGGCATGTGCATTTTCTGCTGTATTATTTTGTGCAATATTATTTTCTGCAGCAGAAGTTGTATCTGTTTTTTGACTACAAGAAACAGTAAAAACTAACATCATTATAATAGTAATTAAAGTTAAAAAGTTTCTCATTATGTAAATATCCTTTAATAAATTTTACTATTATAATATCTTAATTATATAAACGGTAAAATAAATTATATAGACTCATCTTTTAATAAATTATTAAATTGTGCTCTAGAATAAACTTCTATTTTGTCATTATGAAGCACATAACTTTTAGCACTGCTTGTAAGGTCCACTGGTACAATTAATATTCCGTTTTTAGCACCCGCCTCAGAAACAAGCATTAAAAAATCCCTAATCATAAGTTCTCCAATTTCTACATTATTCCATCTTTTGAAAGATATTAGAGTTAAATCTTTTTTATTGCTTTTCATATTGTATGCTAAATAATCTACTTCATCTCCGTAACTGTTTTTTCCTTTTTCGCCTGTATATTCCTGAACTATGGAATGAGATAATTTGTTTTTTATTATATTCTGGCAAACCTTTTTAAAATCAAGCATACTCATTTTGAATATTTTATCTATTTTGTTGGTAGTGCTAAATGTATTTGCTTTATTTTCATTTATAGAAATTTTTAATTGATTTAATATAGTATCAGTATTAATTGTAGCTCTTGTGTCTATTAAAGTTGATATATAATCAAAATCTATAAAAGAAGCTTCCCATAGGTTTATAGTTTTATCCCAAAATACTGTTAAATCTTTATCTATATAATTTTCAAAGTTATCATTTTTATATTTTTGTAGAGAATATGAGCCTGAATCTTTTATTTTATTTAATTGATCTGATGCTTTATATATTTCAGATAAATAGCTTAAGATTTTATCAACATCATAAATATCAAATTCTTTTAAGTTAAATGATTTTATACTTCTAAAAGCTTGTATAGAAAAATCAATATCTCTTAAAAAATATGAATAGAAGGCATAGTCAAATATTAAAACAGAATTTTTTTTGTCAAATTGCGGAATTTTATATAATGCGTATGTTTTGTCATAATATTCTTTAAATAATTTACTATCATCTAATTTGTATAGTATATATAAATATACTTTGTTTAAATAAAATATATAGTTGTCATCATGAAATTTATTGGCAAGAGTTGCCTCTAAGAAAGATTTTGCTATATTAATTTCTTCAGATATTAAGTAAAGAGAAATTAAAGATTTAGCTATTTGTTTAGATATTTCTTTATTACTTTTTTCTTTGTTTACTCTTTTATAAAGTGTTTCTAAAAATGCTAGAGATTTTTTATAATCTTTTACTTTATAAAAAGCAAATGCTGCTGCCTTAATATTGTCAATATCGAATTCTTCTTTTGCAGATAATGCTTTAGAAAAATAATCGCAAGCTATTTTAAAATTTCCTTCGTATGTTAATATGGTTGCAGCCTTTATAGCATATATTGTATTTTTAGGGTCTATTTTAAATACAATAGCAGAATATTTTAATGTATTTTCTCTATTTCCTAATGAAGAGTATTTTTCTTCTAATTTTTTTGCCGCATCAAGCTGAGCCTTTCCTCTTAAATATCCTATCTCCATTAATTGTTCATATTTTTTTAAGGCCTCTTCATTTTCTCCTATATTCTCTTCAAGCATTGCAAGTTCATATATTGCCTCATAATCATTTTCATCTTTAGCAATTCTTTTCTTTAATTCTAATATTCTCTCTTTGCTTAATTTACCAGACACTTTTCCTATCTTATTATCTTTGTTTGCAATTATTTTTTTTATTAAGATAAAAGTAAGAAAAGCTAATACTATTAAAGTTATTAAATATACCATTATATTACTCATAAATTATCTCTTTATCCTTTCACTATTATTCAAAATTATTTTATATTATTTTTTATTTTAAATAAAGTTAATTTAAAAATATTTTGTGTTTAGGAGTGTGAGATATTGGACATTTTTTAGTATAAAAAAAGCAGTATCCTTGTTATAATATTTTGATATAGAAAACAAATAAAAGGATACTACTATGAAAAGAGATTGTAGCACAGAATTTAAATTATTTATAGTGGATGAAGCATTAAAAACTAAAAATATTAAAAGATTTTTAAAGATAGAAGAAATACCCAAATCTACTTTTTATACTTGGCTTAAGAAATATAAAGACACTGGAACTGTCGCTAATTTTAGCACTAGACCGAAAACTTCTCCAAATATCTTTAATAATCAAAAAGCTATTAATTTAATTATTGAACTCTATACTAAAGAATATCGAGGTAAGCATTATATTAAAGCATATTTGAACCGTGAAGGCATTAATATAGGGGTTACAGCTATAGAGAATGTACTAAAAAGAAATAATCTTTGGAGATATAAAACAAAAAAGAAAAAGAAGCGATATGATAAGCGTAAATTTGTCTCTAAAATACAAAAAGAAGGCAAAATAG
>NZ_SAXY01000065.1 GCF_008016535.1 Brachyspira pilosicoli | reverse complement strand
AAGAGAATTTTATTCACGATTAAATAAAAATATCACAGTAGAATTATTGAGAGAAAAATTAAAAGAATATACACATTTTTATAACAATCAAAGATTGATTTCTTCGTTAGGTTATATTACAATCAAAAAAAGAATCAAAAATATTATAGCAAGTAAAAGTACAATATCTATGGCTCCATGACAAATATTATAATTTTAATATAATTTAATATTTTTTTTATTTTTTTATGTTAAAAATATTGATAATATTTAAAAATTATTTAGAAGATGCATCTTTTAAAATTTTAACTATTTCTTTATGTCCTCTTTGAGTTGCATAGTTTAATGCTGTTTTTCCGTATTTATCTTTGATATTAATATCTGCTCCAGCATTCACCAACATGTGAACTATCTCAGTATGACCTTTATATGAAGCTCTGCTCAAAGCTGTTCTATTTCTAACATTTACAGCATTTAAATCTGCTCCCTTTTCTATTAAAACTTTAACAACTTCTGTAAGTCCCTCTTCTGATGCCTCTATCAATAGAGTTTCTCCCATTGTGTCTTTTGTGTTAATATTGGCTCCCGAGTTTATTAATTCTATAGCACTTTTAGTATCTTTTCTTTCTAGAGCATCCATTAAAGACGTTCTTTGAGCAAATAAAGATAAACTAAAAACCATTATAAAAAATATAATTTTCTTCATAAAAAATCTCCATTTAATTTCTAAAATACTCATTATAAAAAACAGTATAATAAATATAATAGAATTTGTCAATTTTTTGTAAACAAATTTATTATAAGTTTACTTTTTTTTGAAATATTAATATAAATCAATAAAATAAATTTACATTACAAACTATAATGTATATTAATTTTTAATAAAGATAATTATAAAAACAAATCATTTTTTATTTTTTATATTCATTTTCTTATAATTATTTCTATGCTTAGTGATTTTCTTCAATGCCATTTTTCTATCTTTCTTTATCTCTATAGAACTTTTCTGCAACTCTCTGTTTTCATTAAGAAGTGTTATATAAGCATCATATCTCTCGTAAGGTATTTCATCATTTTCAAGGAGCTCCAATATATAACAATCTGGTTCATGCTGATGAGTACAGTCTTTAAATTTACACTTTTTAGCGTACTCTTCCAAATCCTCAAAAGTTTTCTTTATACCTTTATCATCTTCCCAAAGACCTAAATTTCTTAAACCTGGAGTATCTATTACAACGCCTCCGCTCTCTAATACTAAAAGCTCTCTATGAGTTGTGGTATGCATTCCTTTAAAATCATACTCTCTCACCTCTTGAGTTTTCATCTTCTCATCTTTCAAAAGATAATTAATAATAGTAGATTTTCCAGCACCTGATGCCCCTATAAAAACTGATGAAGTATCTTTCTTAATATATTTCAAAAATGTATCAGCATTCTTTCCTGTTTTCGAACTATATGCAAAAGCTGTTTCATTAGGATAAGTTTCTTTTATAGTTGCCAACAATTCTTTATACTCAGCTTCTTCATATAAATCTATTTTACTTATTGCAATTATTGGCTTAATTCCAGAAGTGTGAACAACTGACAAATATCTAGCAATAGCAGACATCGGCATTTCATTATCAATTCCTACTATAATAAAAGCATAATCAATATTGCTTACTATAGCCTGTATATCATTTTTTTTAATATTAGCTTTTCTATATAAAATATTTTTTCTTGTAAGTATAGTATCAATAAAAGCATTATTATCAGACTTTTTCATTAGTACCCAATCACCAACCACAGGAAGCTCGCTTTGCACTTCAGAGTTATATCTAATCTTTCCTTTTATTCTTGCTAAAAACTCTCCCTCATCAGAAAAAAGTGTGTAATATCTTTTATTAATCCTTATCACCCTAGCAGGCATAAGTTCTTTGTTATTAATTTCTTCTAAACTATTAACCTTCAAAGCTGATAAGACTAATTTCTCAAAATATTCATCAAAGCCTATATCTTTTATTTTCAATATTTTTATCCTCAATATAATAATTATTATATAATACTAAATATAAAAGTTTTGTCAATTTAATTATTCGTTGCAACATAATTTGTTTTTAAATCTTTATTAATTTCTTCTATTTTATAATTAGGCAAAATATTCAGTAGTCTATTCTTCAAATCTCTTTCTATAATTTCCAATACTATAACATCAGGTTTTTCTTTTAATAAAGAATTGTAACTAAATGCAGTGGGATCATAATATATAGATTCTGTAAATTTCTCACCTACATAATCAATCATATTGTTCATATAAGAATCTCTTATAAACATTACTTTCTTTTTTATACTATTGTTACAAATCGAAAATGATTTAAAATAAGGTTCAAATGTATTTGATGGAGCTATAAAAAAATTTTCTTTTAAATAATTTGATATAGCAGGATATTTATCATTATTATAAAACTCAAACTTATTTAATGCTAACATATATGACATATCATTATATGGGTTATTATATATATTTTTATAATAGTTCATTTTATAACTATCTTTGTTATCAAATAATAGAATATTAACAGAGTCAATATTGTTATATTCTATACCAAGTAAATCCAAAATATCAATATATCCAAGATATGCCCCACTGTAATTCCAATGCGTATCATACTTAAAATATAGTTGATATTTATCTTTGTATTTCAATAAATTATTTTTTGTATAAATTAATTTTATATTAGTATTATTACTTATATAGTCTACTAATTTATCTGCTGGAGAAATAATATTCTTCCTTTTTATATAGTCAGGCATATAATTAGTATATATGAATTGTTTATCATTACATATCATAAGTATAAAATCCACATTATATTTTTTCAGTTCCATATTAAAATGCAACAAATTATATTTTACTTGTTCTAATTCACTTTTTGTAAAATATTCAGAATCTAATCCAATATACTTTTCTATTAAATTTTGTGTTTTAAAAAATAACCAATTATCTTTACCTAATAAAACCCTATCATTATGAATATGCTTAAAAAAAAATATATCAATTATATTTTTTAATTGCACTAATTCATTTCTAAAAGAAACATAATCATTAAAATAACTTTGATACTCTTTTGGATATTTATCTAAATGCTTTATATCTAATATTGGTTTTGAAGAAAAAACTCTATTCTCATAATTGATGTGATCAAATTTATTATAAAATACTTTATATATTATATTAGGCATAATTAAAAAACATAAAAATATTATTAATATATAAACATATCTATTTATATTTTTAATAGTATTTCTTAATAGATAAACAAAAATACTCAAAAATATAAAAACTAATAAAATTATAATATAAAAACTAGATTTTATTTTTAGACTATATTGAATATTATCTATATTTTCCTCTATAATTTTATCTGAACTCAAAACTCCAAAAGGATTACCTTTTTCTGAAAATTCTGTTTTAACTATATAATTAGGCAAACTATTAGTAGTTAAATAAACTCCGTATATGTCACTATTCCTAAATACTTTACTATAATAACTTATTCTAAAATTATAACTATATCTTGAAATATTAGAATTAGTAAAAATATAATTAGTTAATAATGAATAATCTAATTTATCATCTGAAGAAAATAGTTTTTCAGTAGTTTCTATATCTATGTTATTTAATTCTAAAGTATCATCAGCATTGATAGAAATATCTGATAAATAACCTTCTCTCTCAATATTACCTAAAATAGATAAAGAAACCCAAAAAAATATATATATCACTAAATATATTAATAACAATTTCCTATATTTTTTGAAAAGAAAAAAGATGTAATGAAAAATATTAAATAATGATTTTCTAAAAATATATACTAAAATAACAAACAGATAAAATAATATTAAATATAAAAATAAATTAGAAAACTTTAATTTCAAAAAATATTTGACATTATCAATATTACTTTCTATTTTATCAGATGATATTAGAATACCAAAAGGACTTCCTTTATAATCAAATTTTATTTCTTTTATAAAATTATTATCTTGAATAATTTTGTTAGTATCTGTATAAACCCCATAAATATCACTATTTCTAAATATTTTACTATAATATTTTATTCTAAAATTGTAACTATATTTTGAAATATTAGAATTTGTTAAAATATAATTAGTTAATAATGAATAATCTAATTTATCATCTAAAGCAAATAATTCTTTAGTATCTTCTATATCAATATTATTTAATTTAAAAGTATCTTCTGCGTTAATAAAAATTTCTGATAAATACCCTTCTCTATTAATCCTTCCTAAAACAAATAAAATTGATGTTAGTATTATAAAAATAACACCTATAGATAACAATATTTTATTAAATAATCTTATATTTTTCATAGAACAACTCTCTTAAAATCTGAAATAAATAAATGGATTGTAAGTACCATTAACCAAATACATAATACAAATAAATAAAAGTATGAATTGAATAACACTTTCTAACACATAAACTCTGCTTGAAAATATGGCTGTTTTAATCTTTGGAAATACACTCTGAAGTAAGCCGCAAAATAAAATACCAAATACAAAACATACTTGTGTCTGAGGGTAAAAGAAATATCTTACTGTAAATATACTTTCTTTATAACTAAACATTAATTTATATAATTCTAAAGCATGTTTCAGATCATTAGCTCTAAATAATACCCAGCCAAGTACAAATACCAATATTACATATATATGATTTATAAACTTTAATTTATTTTGTTCTAATAACTTACCTAAAAATATACGCTCTATCACTAAAAATAATCCATGCCATAAGCCCCAAAGAATGAAATTAAAACTAGCACCATGCCATAAACCTGTAGCAAAGAAAACTATTAATAAATTTATATAAGTAAAATATTTTCCTTTTCTATTTCCGCCTAAAGGTATATATAAATATTCTTTAAACCAAGTGGATAAAGATATATGCCATCTTCTCCAAAACTCCTGAACTGACTTTGATATATAAGGATAATTAAAATTTTCTAAAAATTTAAAACCAAACATATGCCCCAAACCTATAGCCATATCTGAATAACCTGAAAAATCATAATAAATTTGAAGAGCGTAAAGAATTGCTGCTATCCAAGCTAATGCAGTTCCTATATCAGTTATTGGCTGTTTTAATATTTCATCGCAGGATAAAGCAAACATATTGGCTAGTATTACTTTTTTTGACAGTCCGTAAATGAATCTTTTTATTCCATAACTAATATTCTCTAAACTCTCTGTTCTATTTGTTATTTGAGTATCTATGTCATGATACTTAACTATTGGTCCTGCTATTAGCTGCGGAAAGAAAGATATATATAAAGCTAAATTTATAATATTTTTCTGAGCTTTATTATGTTCTCTGTAAACATCTATTACATAAGATAAAGCTTGAAAAGTGTAAAATGATATACCTATTGGAAGAACTATATTTTTCAATTGAATTACTTCTTTTTTTGATACAGAATTGATTATAGATATAGCAAAATCGGTATACTTAAAATAACCTAATATTGATAAATTAATTGCTATACATAAGGCTAAATATATTTTCTTTTTTAATTTATTATTTTCTTCTATAGTTTTATCTATTAATAATGCAAAAATATAATTAATGATTATAGAAGAGAACATTATTAAAGTATAACTAACTCCGCCCCAAGCATAAAATATAATACTTGCTATTAATAATAAAATATTTCTATATTCTTTTTTAATAAAATAATACGATATAAAAACTACCGGCAGAAAAAGCCACAAAAAAATCATGGAGCTAAATAACATAATAACTCCATGACTATAAATTTTTTATTTAAAAATAAATTTATTAAAGAATTATAATATATTAGGTGCGGTGCGGTGCGGTGCGGTGCGGTGCGGTGCGGTGCGGTGCGGTGCGGTGCGGTGCGGTGCATAAGATTACTCCGATTTTTTATTTAATATATTACAATAAATATTACTTAATGTCAATTTTTCTAAATTATTATTTTATAAAATATATTATATTCAAATGTCATGGAGCCATAGATATTGTACTTTTACTTGCTATAATATTTTTGATTCTTTCTTTGATTGTAATATACAATAACGAAGAAATCAATCTTTGATTGTTATAAAAATGTGTATATTCTTTTAATTTTTCTATTAATAATTCTACAGTTATATTTTTATTTAATCGTGAATAAAATTCTCTTTCGTCTATGCCGTGTACTCTTTCTACTACACCATTGTATCTTGGTGTTGCTATAGGAATATATCTCCTCTCTAATTTATTTTTTAAGCAGTATTCATCAAAAATATTGATTTTAGAGGTATTGATACAGCGGTATGTATATTCCATACCATTGTCCGTTTGTATAGCCTGTATCTTAAAAGGTGAAGTTTTTAAGACATATTTTAAGAAAGATAAAGCACTATAAGGTGTTTTATCTTCATAGATTTGCCTCCAACTATAACGTGTAGCTAAATCTACAGCAGTGAATTGATAAACTGTTTTTCTGCCTAATTTGATATATTTAGTGTCTATTTGAACTATTTTGCCTTCTTTTTGTATTTTAGAGACAAATTTACGTTTATCATATCGCTTCTTTTTCTTTTTTATTTTGTATCTCCAAAGATTATTTCTTTTTAGTACATTCTCTATAGCTGTAACCCCTATCTTAATGCCTTCACGGTTCAAATATGCTTTAATATAATGCTTACCTCGATATTCTTTAGTATAGAGTTCAATAATTAAATTAATAGCTTCTTGATTATTAAAGATATTTGGAGAAGTTTTCGGTCTAGTGGTAAGATTAGTAACAGTTCCAGTGTCTTTATATTTCTTAAGCCAAGTATAAAAAGTGGATTTATTTATTCTTTCCATCTTTAAAAATCTTTTAATATTTTTAGTTTCTAATGCTTCATCCACTATAAATAATTTAAATTCTGTGCTATAATCTCTTTTCATAGTAGTATCCTTTTATTTGTTTTCTATATCAAAATATTATAACAAGGATACTGCTTTTTTTATACTAAAAAATGTCCAATATCTCATACTCCTAAACATATATTATATTCAAATATATTGACTATAAAATACACTATGATATAATCTACTTCAAACGGCTAATATGTAGAGGTTTTAGTGAATATAAATGAAATAATTGATAACCCTGAAAAAAAAATTGAGGTGTTTTCTAATATCATAAAAAAAATGAATTCTTCAACAGATTATGAAGAAAGTTTAATAACTCTTATCTCTGAAATAAAAGCTGTTATGAATTCAAATACAATACTTTTATATTTAGTAGATCAAGAATTAAGTAATTTAAACTTCGAAATGTCTATAGGACCTTTAGGTGATAAATGTTTTGGCTCTATTATAGATAATGATAAACCAATAGCAGTAAGAGCATACACCACCTCAGCTTCATTATATTCTAATGACCCAAAAGAAGATTCAAATTTTGTGCCTTTAAAAGATATGATAGGAGATGAATTAAAAAATATATTATTTGTACCTGTAAAAATTAGAAAAAGAAATATAGCGGCAATATTTCTATTAAATAAAAAAAATGGTAATTTTGTAGAAAAAGATACTGTATTAATGAAATCTTTTGCTCATTTAGTATCTTTATCTTTAGTAAACAAGATTAATTATGAAAAGGCACAATCAAGAGCATATGAAGTTGCTGCTTTATATGAGATGTCTATATCAATCAATAGATGCGAAACGGTTGATGAAATATTAAACAACAACATTAGTATAGTATGCGAAGCTTTTGAAGCACATAGAGTTTCAGTGATCTTAAAAGAAAATGGAGTATTTAAATTTAAAGCTGCAATAGGTATTGATGAAGATATTTTGCAATATGGCGTAGTTACTGTAGAAGATAATGTACTTGCTGAAATATTAAAAACTAAAAAACCTGTTTATTCTTTTAATGTTTCTAAAGATCCTAGATTTAAACCAAATAAATCTTTAAGATATAATAGAGAGAGTTTTATAGCAGCACCTATAATTATAAAAGATGAAATAATAGGCTTTTTATGTGCTACAGAGAGAAATATTAATAAACCATATAATTTAAGCAACTTAATGTTATTAGAAATGTTAGCACAGCAGTTGGGTGAAAACTACATGCATGTACTTTTATCTGAAGAGTCTAAAATAAAAGAATCTCTTACAGAAGAAATTAACTATACAGAGCAATTACAAAAAAGTGTACTTCCAACACATTTCCCAAATGATAACTTATTTGATATTGCTGCAATAAGCATACCAAGTAAAAATGTTGGAGGCGATTTTTATGATTATATAAAAATAAGCAGCAGTAAATATGCACTTATAATAGCAGATGTATCAGGCAAAGGGTTAGGTGCTGGTTTCTTTATGACTATGACAAGGTCTATATTAAGAGTTTATTTCTCCCAAATAGATGACCCAGCAAGCATATTAAAATACACAAATAGGCATATTTATGAAGATTCTAAAAACGGAATGTTTGTTACTTGTTTTTTAGTTGTAATAGACACAAAAAATAAAACTTTAACTTATTCTAACGCCGGACATTTACCTCAATATTTAGTAAAAAAAGATGAAACTTCAAATACAAAAATAATAGAAGAGCTGCATGCAAGAGGCAAGCCATTAGGATTTGTAAAAAATGAAGTTTATACAAATAAGAAAGTAAAATATTCATCAAATGACACAATAGTATTATTTACAGACGGAGTAACTGATACTTTTAATAAATTTGATGAGGTTTACGGAGATGATAGATTAAAAGAACTCCTTAAAAATGACTATGATAATCCTAAAGAATTATTAGATGATATAGTAGAAGAAACTGTTGCATTTAGAGATGAGGTTGCTCAATTCGATGATATTACTCTATTAATAACTAAAATTTTATAATTATTTTAAAATCAACTATAATTTATATGCTTGATTAATTGAATAATTATTTTATAATATAGAGAATAACTTTAAAATATTTAGGATAAAAAATTGAAAGTAAAAGATTTTTTCAAAAACAAACTATCTAATTTAAAAAATAAATATAATACAGTAAACCTTAATAAATTCATAAAAATATATATAGCAGTATTGGTTATAATATTTTCTATAGGCACTTTAGTATTCGCATTTTTAATAGCAGATATTATAAGGCAGCCGGACGTTCAAGCAGTAGAACTATATAAACCTACAATACCAACAAAAATATACGACATAAAAGGCGAAGTGATATCAGAGTTTTTCTCGGAACAAAGGTCATTGGTGGAATATAAAGATTTGCCTCCTCATCTTATAGAAGCAATTATATCTATGGAAGATAATAATTTCATGAAACATGACGGTATAGATATAATAGGTATATTTAGAGGCACTATTGGTAATATGATTGTTGGTAAAAGACCAAGAGGAGCAAGCACACTAACTCAGCAGGTAGCAAGAGGAATAGTATTAAAATCCAGAGAAAGAACTATTATAAGAAAATTAAAAGAGATATGGGTAACATTTCAAATAGAAAAGAGATTAACTAAAGAAGAAATAGTAACATTATATTTCAATCAAATATTTTTCGGCCATTCGGTTTACGGAGTACAGGCTGCAAGCAGATTTTATTTTAATAAGAATGTAGAAGATTTGGATTTAGCAGAATGTGCTTTGCTTGCAACACTTCCTCCTTCACCAAACACATATTCGCCTATTAATAATCCAAATATATCTATGAGCAGACATAAAGTTGTTCTAAAA
Source organism: Brachyspira pilosicoli (assembly GCF_008016535.1). Lineage (GTDB taxonomy): Bacteria > Spirochaetota > Brachyspiria > Brachyspirales > Brachyspiraceae > Brachyspira > Brachyspira pilosicoli_A. The sequence continues at coordinate 15,466 of NZ_SAXY01000065.1, read as the reverse complement.
AGAATGACAGATTTGAAGTTTATAAGCAAAGATGAAGCAGATAATGCCTACAAAGAATTTTGGGCTTCTTATAGCGGAAAGATAGGAAGAAGAGGCTCTACTGCTTATAGTGCTTCAATAGACAGAGCTCCATATATTACAGAATATGTTAGAAGAGAATTGATTGATAAATACGGTGAAAAAGCATTAAAAGAAGATGGACTTAAAATATACACTACTATAGACATAGAAAAACAAGAAGCTGCACAAAAATTATTAACTGAGGCCTTAAAAGAATATAATGATAAATATGAAGGCGGTTCTATGGATATAAGCACTATCTATGACAGAGAGCTTATAGATAAAGTGGAAATGCTTTCTTTATTATTTGAGCTTCCAGAAAATATGGCTAGAAATAAATTCTCTATAGCTGTTCGTTCACTTCTTAACCAAGACACATCAAGTTCACTAGCACTTATTTCGGATATGTTTGGTATGGAAGAAGTTAATGATATTATGATGGAAGTAATGAAGGCAGATGAGGCAGAATTATCCCGTCAAATAGAAGGGGCGTTAGTTGCAATAGACCCAAGAAATGGATATATAGTTTCAATGGTTGGAGGCTCAGAATTTACCCCAAGAAACCAATTTAACAGAGCTACTCAAGCAAGAAGACAGGCAGGAAGTGCATTTAAGCCTTTTGTATATGCTGCTTCTATGGACGTAACTAACTATAACCCAGCAACTATAGTAAGCGATGCTCCTATTGGTTTTGTACCAGAGGAAGGAGAAGAAGGAAAAGTTTGGATACCGAAAAACTATTCGGACAATTTTAAGGGAGATGTTAGCTTAAGATATGCTTTAGCTGTTTCGCTTAACATTGCTACTGTAAATGTTGTAAACTATGTTGGTATTACAAATGCCATAAGATATATAGAGCCTATATTTAAAGCACAGCCTGACGATGCTAAATCTAAGAGAATGTTTAACCCAGATTTGACATTAGGACTTGGTACAGGACTTTTCACGCCATTAGAGCTTACTACAGGATTTGCTACTATAGCTAACAAGGGTAAAGAGGTTGAACCTATACTTATAAGATATGTTACAGATAGATACGGCGTTATGATGGACAATTTTGAAGAGGATTTAAAAAGAGAAATCAGTCTTAGAGGCGGAGCTAAACAGGTAATGAGTGAAGAAGTGGCTTACATGATTAGCGATATATTGGCTGGAGTACTTAGAGGCGGTACTGCTACTAGTGCTATGTATGAAGCAGGATTTACTAGAATGGGTGCTGGAAAAACTGGTACTTCTAATGACTGGAAAGATGCTTGGTTTGTGGGATATACCCCTGAACTTACCACTGGCATATGGATTGGTTTTGACTCTTTCAAATATTCTCTTGGTAACCATCAAGTTGGAGGAATAGTTGCTGCTCCTATTTGGGGTAAATATATGGTGGCTGCACTAAAAGATATAAAACCTACTTGGTACTCTCAGCCTGAAAATGTTGTGAGATTAGAAGTGTGTGCAAGAAGCGGTAAATTGCCTAGCTCTTCTTGCCCTACTCTTACTACAGATTTATTTATAAAAGACAAAATACCTCAAGAGACTTGCAATGTTTGTGATACTTATTTAGAAGACACTAGCAATCTTGACAGTATAATTGATTCTTTTTTTGATTAATAATTTTTTATGAGTAATATAGTTAATATTGATTCTAATGTTTTAAGATATAATAATATTTTAGCTATACCTTCTATACATTCAAGGGTATATTTTGCTTTGGCTGTGAGGGAAGCTTTTTATAATTTTAAGCCTGATGCCATAGTAGTAGAGCAGCCTTTAAACTTTTATAAATCTCTAAAAAATGCTGTTGCTAGACTTCCATTTGTTAGCTTAATTATAAGAGAAATAGAAAACGAAGCTGTTTATATACCTATTGACCCTTGCGATTCTATTATAGAAGCTATAAGGCTTTCAATAGATGAAGAGCTGCCATTATATACAATAGATAAAGATATCACATCGATAAACACTAATTCTCATTATCTTATGCCTGATGATTATTTATTAAATAAAATTGGGCTTGAAAGTTTTTATAATGAAGTTAAAAGTAATTATTCATTCGTAAAAACTAAAATAGATGAAGAGAGAGAATTATTTATGGCTAGAGAGTTAAGCAATATCTCTCAAAAGCATGAAAGAATATTATTTGTTTGCGGAATGTCGCATTGGGATAATATTTTAAATTTACTTAAAAAAGAAAAAATCGAAATTAATGATGAAAAAATTGAATATATTGAATATAATGAAGATAACAACAAAATATTTAATATACATGAAAACTCTATAAATAAAGTACTTGGAGAGTTTCCATTTACTTCTTATATGTATGAGAAATATAGAAACAATGAATTAGATAAGTTTGATAAAATAGAAATTATAGAAACTATTTTTAGAGAGGCTAAATTAAGATACAAGCTTCCTATATCTATGCTGCAGCAAAAGAATATGATGAAATATTTAAGAAACTTATGTATATTAGACAATTATATTCTTCCAGATTATATAGATATGCTTACAGCTTCAAAGTGTATGATTAATAATGATTATGCTTTGGAAGTAATGGAAGGTATGGAATATTATCCTTACTATACAGATGAAGATGAAGATTATCCTACAATAAAATTAAACCGTGACCCTGCCACTAACGGAATGGAAGGTTTATTAAAAGACAAAAAAATAAAGCTTCATCAATATGATAATATATGGAAAACTTCTTTTAAGAAAGTGCATGTTACAACACGTCCGAAAGAAAAATATGACGGTGAATGGGCTGATACTTGGAATAAAAGAACTAATTTGCTTTCACATATACCTGAAGATGTGCTTATGGAAAAGCATATGAATATACTTAGAAACAAAATTAGAAATATGCTTACAGAGGATAAGGCAAAAATAGAGCCTTTTAAGGTGAGCATTAAAGACGGTATTGATATGCGTGAGACTATAAGAAATTATTATAAAAAAGAGATATATGTTAAAGAGATTCCAAAGATAAAAGGCAATATTGGGCATATGGTTGTGATATTTGATGAGGAACATGACGAAAATTATGATTGGAATATAGTTTGGTATAGCGAAGCACATGATGATAGTGATTTAATACTTTATTCAACAGAGCCCGGTAACACTTTGGTTGGTCCCGGTATATCAAAATGCTCTTTTGGGGGTTATGCTTCTTTAATGCCTCCTCAAGCTCCGTATAATGTATGGAGAGAATATGCTAAACTTAAAAAAGATGGTATAGTGAGAAATTATGCTGATTTATTGTTGTATACTGCTATAGTTTATTCTGTGGACAAATATTTAGGTTACGTTGCCCCTACTCCGCCATCAAACATATTAAAAGAGTTTGCTAAAATGACAACAAAAGTAGAGATAGTTTATGTGCCATTAAATACATTCTCTAGTGAAACATTAAGAAAATTAAGACATTTCCATGTACTTGGAGCTAAAAGATTAAGAAGCATAGCTAAAGATTATATTATTTAGTAATTATATATATTTTAAAATCTATTAACAAAAATTAGCTTTTTTATTTTAACTATTTACAGGAATTTCTTCCGTACCCTAATTATTTTACGACCGAAATACTTACCTTCAGGTATGACCCAAAAAAGTAAAAGACTGTATTTTTATAAAATTAATATAGTTTAATATTCTTTTTTACTTGCACTTTTTGGTTTTTTGACGAAGTCCGCACCGCGACCGAAGGAAGTGCCTGTGGTGCGAAGGCGGGAAAAAGAACAATAAAATTTTTACAAACTTAATTTTTTTAATATACATTAATATAAAAAATTATTTATTTAAATTAAGATATTTGCAGGGCTTTGCCCCGCACCCCAGTTCTTTTATTGGTATAAAAGAACCAAAAGAACTGCATTTTTAGTCAAAATACAAGTATTATATATATTCTAAGATATAGAGTAAAAACACTCGTACTTTTTGCTACGGGAAAAAGTTGAATAAAATAAAAAACTTATATGACAATTTTTTTAAGTTTGTGATTTGTGGTGGCTTTACCCCCTGCGAAGCGTGCCCTTAGGGTACACGCCCCAGTTCTTTTGCCGATAGACACCTACTCAGTATTGGTATAAAAGAACCAAAAGAACTGCATTCTTATTATAAATTTCATAATTTAATTGTACATTAAAAGGCACTCCTCCGCACGACTAAGAAGTTATAATTAAAGCATAACATTAACGTGCGGCAAGGTGGTACAGCTCGTACGCGGGAAAAGTTGAATAAAAAAACGATAAAATATAATTGTTTAGATATATACTAAAACGATAAATTATTTAAAATATTATTTATGTAATTAAATTTTAAAATAAAAAATGCATGCATCATAAATGCATGCATTTCACAAGGCAATATATTTTTTAAGCTATTTCTATTCTTTTCTCATACTTAACTTCTTCTTTCTTTGGAAGAGTAAGAATCAATACGCCATTTTCAAAATTAGCAGATATATTATCAACATCTATTGATTTATCGCTAATGTTAAAGCTCTGCTCATATTTTGAAACAACCTCTTCTTTATCACCCTCTTCGCTTTTTATAACTTTCTTTCTCTCAGCATATATTGAAAGTATATTCTCTTTTACTCCAATCTCTAAATCTGATTTTTTTACTCCGGGCATATCCATCTCTATTGTATAGCCTTTATCATCTTCATTTATATTGTAGTTTCTTTTATAAAAAGAATAATCTCTCATACAACTATCTCCGCTATGACATCTACTACTAAACATTGGGAAAAACATTCTTGACATAATACTAATCTCCTTTTTTATATATATTATTTTTTAAGCTATTTCTATTTTTTTCTCATACTTAACTTCTTCTTTTTTTGGAAGAGTAAGAGTTAAAACACCATTCTCAAAATTAGCAGAAATGTTTTCAATATCTATTCCTTTCACGCTAATATTAAAGCTTTGTTCATATTTTGAAACAATTTCTTCTTTGTCACCATCATCACTTTTCATTACTTTCTTTCTTTCAGCATATATTGAAAGCATATTCTCTTTTATACCAATATCCAAATCCTCTTTTTTTACTCCCGGCATATCCATCTCTATTGTATAGCTATTATCATTCTCCTCTAATTTATAATCGCTATATTTAGAAATGCTATTTTCTTCATTATAAAAATTATAAAAATTATCAACATTAGAAAAATTATCAAAATCATCTAATATAGAATGTAAAGCAGGTAAAAATATTCTTGACATAACAAAATCTCCTTTTTTTTCAATTAATAGTAAGTAGCATTTTTATTTTTGCTACACTATATATTATGCAAGAATTATGCCAAATATTATTTAGTAAGTTGTATATTTTTTATACATTTATTATCTGTTTTTATAAATAAAACAAATACTTATTTTAATATATGTATCATTTATATACACAAAAAAATACAGCCTTGTAAACTTTTAATACTATAAATAACACTACTAAAAATAAATGTATCATAACTGATACAATAATTTTTAAATATATTATATAATTACATAACAGAAAAATTAAGGAGTATAATTTATGCTCAAAGAGTTCAAAAATTTTATAATGCGTGGAAGCGTAATAGATATGTCTATTGGTATTATAATAGGTTCTGCTTTTAGTAAAATAGTAAACTCATTTGTAGGAGATATTTTAATGCCTCCAATAGGTTTAATGCTTAGCGGAATAGATTTTTCTAATATATTTATAGTGATAAAAAAAGGAATAGAAAACCAAGGTCCATACACTTCATTAGAGATGGCAAAAAATGCTGGTGCTGTTGTTATAAGTGTTGGAATATTTTTTAACGCTATAATAAGTTTTATAATCACAGCAATTTCTATCTTTATAATAATAAAAGTGGTAAACAAAATACAAGAAAAACTTCCAAAAGAAAAAAAAGAAGATAAAAAAGAAATTAAAGTATGCCCTTATTGTTATTCTAATATAAATATTAAAGCTGTAAAATGTCCAAATTGTACATCAGATTTAAACTAAAATATTGATTTTATCATATAAAAACGATAAATATATAAAAAATTATTTAAAATATTACTAAATACAGTATTGTAAAATATGTATAAAGTAATATAATATCTAAATATATTTAAATAGTATTTTTTAGGAGATTACATGATGAGAGATAAAACTTTTTTAATGATACCGGGACCTACACCTGTACCAGAATCTGCTTTGATAGAAATGGCAAAACATCCTATGGCACATAGAAGCAAAGAATTTTCAAATATATTAAAAGAAGTTTATGAAGATTTAAAATATGTGTTTCAAACTAAGAATGATGTATTTTTATTTACAGCAAGCGGAACAGGAGCAATGTGTGCAGCATTAGAAAATATTGTTAATGAGGGTGATAAAGTATTGTGTTTGATAATTGGTAATTTTGGTGCAAGATGGGCAAAAATTGCAGAAAGCAGAGGAGCTGAAGTTATAAAAGTGGAAGTGCCTCTTGGCGAAGTAATAAAACCTCAAATGCTTGAAGAGGCTTTTAATAAAAATAAAGACATAAAAATAGTAACACTCACACATAGTGAAACTTCAACAGGTGCTGCTAATGATGTAAAAACATTATGTTCTATAATAAAAAAACATGGAGCATTATCAGTTGTTGATGGTATAACAAGTTTATGTGCTATGGAGTTTAAAACTGATGAATGGAATATTGATGTTGCATTATCAGGCTCTCAAAAGGGATTTATGATAGCTCCGGGACTTTCATTTTTAACTGCAAGTGAAGACGCTTTTAAAGTGCATGAAAAATGTAAATACCCTAGCTTTTATTTTAATTGGAAAGAACATAAAAAATCTTTAGCTAAAGATACTACACCTTTTACTCCTGCAGTAAGTCTTATAACCTCACTTCATACATCTTTAAAAATGATTAAAGAAGAGGGAATTGAAAATATTAATAAAAGACATAAAAAACTTTCTCTTGCTTTAAGAGCTGCCATAAAAACTATAGGCTTAAAACTTTTTGTGGAAGATGATAATAATGCAAGCTATGCTATCACTTCAATACTTCCACCAGAAGGAATAACTGTCCCTGATATAAGAAAGACTTTGAAAGATGATTATGATATTGTTGTTGCTAATGGACAGGGAACTTTAGAAAATAAAATATTTAGAATGGGTACTTTAGGATTTGTATGCGAAAGAGATTTAATAATGGCAATGGGAGCATTAGAAGCTAGCTTAATTAAATTAGGATACAAATTTGAAGTTGGAAGCGGAGTTAAAAAGCTAATAGAAGAACTAAATAAATAATAATTATTTTATATACAAATTATTAATTTTTATTTGTTTGATTTTCATGCTTCAAAAGTTTTTCAGAAAACTACAAAATAAAAAATTAATATTTTTATTTAAAAAAATATATACTAAAAAATTATAACACATTAAATTAAATGGAGAATTGCAAAATGAAAGTTTTGATAACTGATAAGATAAATGAATGCGTCAAGGATATAATAGCAGATACTTCTGAAGTTATATTTCTTCCTACTATGAGCGAAGATGAGCTTGCTAACATAATAGGAGAATATGATGCTTTAATGGTAAGAAGCCAGACAAAAGTTACAAGAAAAATTATAGAAGCTGGAAAGAACTTAAAGATTATAGGAAGAGCAGGAGTTGGTGTTGATAATATAGATGTTGAAGCTGCCACAGAGAAAGGAATAATAGTAGTAAACTCACCAGACGGAAACACTATTGCAGCATCAGAGCATACTATTGCTTTAATGCTTGCTGTATCAAGAAATATAGTTCCTGCTGTAGTTTCTACAAAAGAAGCAAAATGGAACAGAGATAAGTTTACAGGAAATGAGCTTTTTGGAAAGACTTTAGGTGTTATGGGTTTTGGAAGAATAGGAAGAAAGGTTGTGCATATTGCTCTTTCTATTGGAATGAAAGTTATAGTATATGACCCATTTGCAACAGAAGAAATAGTTCAGAAAGCTGGAGCCGTATACGAAACTTCTTTAGATGAGTTTTTACCTAAATTGGATTATTTATCTCTTCATATACCAAAAACTCCTGAAACAAATAACATTATAAATAAAGATAATTTATGCAAGATGAAAAAGAATGCTATAATTATAAACTGCTCAAGAGGTGGACTTGTTAATGAAGAAGATTTAAAACAGGCATTAGAAAATGGCACTATAGCAGCTGCTGCAGTAGACGTTTTTGTTAATGAACCAAAGATAGAAACTTGCCCATTAGTTGAATATAAAAATGACAATTTAATACTTACTCCTCATCTTGGTGCTAGTACAAAAGAGGCACAAATAAATGTTGCTTTAGATGTTGCTAAACAGATAAAACAAGTTCTCTCTGGAGGATACACTGAATCAGCAGTTAATATACCTTCGCTTAATCCTGAAAAATTAGAGCCTGTAAAAGACTATATGAAGATAGCAGAAAATGCAGGTGAGATGATAATGCAAATATCTAGCGGCAAAATTAAATCTTTTGAAATAACAGCACAGGGAGAATTAATAGATTTAGATATTCAGCCTCTTGAAGTAGCAGTATTAAAAGGGGCATTATCTTCAATGTTTCAAGATGTAAATTATGTTAATGCTCCTTATCTTGCAAAACAAAGAGGGATAGAAGTAAAAACAATAAAATCTGAAACTCCTTCTACATTTACTGGCATATTAAAAGTAAAACTTACTACAGATAAAGAGGTTAATAATGTATCTGTATCTTTAATAGCCAAAAACATAGCAAGAATAGTTAGGTTAAACGATTATGATGTTATAATAAAGCCTCAGCCTCATATATTGATAGTTCCGCATATAAACCAGCCTGCGATGATAGCAAAAGTAGCAACTGTATTATCAGGTGATGGAATAAATATTGGCTCTATGAATGTATCAGAAAACATAAAAGGAAGTAATATGTCTATAATGGCTATAAACGTTGACAGAATAATAGACAATACTATGATAGAGAAAATATCACAAATAGAAGGCGTTCATCAACCAAAGTATATTAAACTTACTTCAGAATATACACTATAAGGATAAATATAAATGAAATTAGCAGTTTTTGATTTTGACTCCACTTTAATGGACGGTGAAACTCTAGATATTATTGCAAGAGAAACTAATTTTGCAAAAGAGATTTCTGATATTACAGCAAAAGGAATGAGAGGAGAGATTGATTTTTTTGAAAGTTTAGAGATGAGGGTTGCTTTACTTAGGGGAATAAAATTAGAAACTGTTAATGAAATTTGTAATAATCTTCCTGTAATGAATGGAGCAAAAGAAACTATTCACGAGCTTCATAAGAAAGGTTATAAATGTGTATGCTTTTCTGGAGGATTTAAAAATGCCACTACCCTATTTGCACAGAAACTTAATTTAGACGGAGAGTTTGCAAATATATTTCACATAAAAAACAATATACTTACAGGAAAAGTTGGAGGGGAAATGATGTTTTCAAACAGCAAGGGAGAAATGCTTGTAAGATTACAAAAGCTTCTTAATATTTCTTATGATGATACTTTAGCTGTGGGTGATGGTGCTAATGATTTAAGTATGTTTAAATATGCTAAAAAAAAGGCTGCTTTTTGTGCTAAAGAAGTTTTAAAAAAGGAAGCAAATATTGTAATAGATAAAAAAGATTTAACACTTATATTAGATAAAGTTTGAATATATTTTCAAAGGTTTTAATAAAATATCTAAATAACTATATTTTATAATATAAGTTTTTCTTTTATTTAACTTTTTCCCGCGTACGAGCTGTACCACCTTGCCGCACGGTAATGTTATACTTTAATTATAACTTCTTAGTCGTGCGGAGGAATGCCTTTTAATGTACAATTAAATTATAAAATTTATAATAAGAATGCAGTTCTTTTGGTTCTTTTATACCAATACCGAAGGCACTTCCTTAGGTCGTAAAAGAACTGGGGTGCTGACTTCGTCAAAGAACCAAAAACTGCAAGTTAAGAAAGTAATACTAACTATATTTTATATACTAAATATTAAACTAAAAACAATATAAATATTTATTAATGTTTTGAAACAACTCTAATAATAAAAAGGAGCTTTATATAAAATAAAACTCCTTTAAAAATCATTACTATAAAAATTATCTTTTATCCATGCTTATAAACTCTTGAGGCTCTATAACATTTTTATAAGCTGGTCTTATTATTCTTCTATCATCAAAATTAAGCTCTTCTATTCTATGAGCACACCAACCTACTATTCTTGACATAGCAAAAAGTGGGGTATAAAGCTCTTTAGCTATACCAAGCATTTCATATATAAATCCAGAATAAAGGTCCACATTAGCACAAACTCTTTTCTTATCTCCTTTTACCTTTATAAAACATTCTATCGCCCTCTCTTCTATTAACTCTATAAAAGCAAATTCTTTCTCTTTTTTCTTTTCTTTAGCAAGCTGACGAGCTAAATCTTTTAATATAACAGCACGAGGATCAGACAAAGTATAAACTGCATGTCCCATACCATAAATTAAACCGCTATTATCATAAGCCTCTTTATTAAGCATTTTTATTAGATACTCATCTATTTCATTTTTATCTTCCCAATTATCTATCGCCTCTTTTAAATGAATAAACATATCCATAACTTTTGCATTAGCTCCTCCATGCAAATCCCCTTTTAAAGAACCAATACCAGCGGAAATGCTTGAATATGTATCTGTTCTTGATGAGCTTGTAACACGTACTGTAAATGTTGAGTTATTACCGCCGCCATGATCAGCATGAAGTATTAAAAGTAAATCAAGCATTCTAGCTTCTAAAGGAGTAAACTCTTGTTTAAGCATATACAAGAAATTTTCTGCTATGGAATATTTTGGTTTTGGTAATGTTATATTTAAATATTTTTGGTCAACGCTGTATTTATACATATTATATGCATAAGCAATAACAGCAGGAAATCTTGCTATTAATTGTATAGACTGAAGCATTAAATTATCTAATGATAAGTCTTCAGGATTAGGATCATGAATATACATTTCAAGCACACTTCTTGAAAGAATATTCATGATATTTTGCCCTTCCAAATCAATTATATTCATTATAGTTTTTTTATCTAAGTACATATTTTCAGCTATAAGCTCTCTAAAGGACTCAAGTCTCTCTTCATCAGGAAGTTTTCCAGAAAGAAGCAAATAACAAACCTCTTCATATCCAAAACGTTTATTTTTTAATATGTCTTCAGCTATATCATTAATACTGTATCCTCTGTAATACAATTTACCGTCTATAGGATATACATTTCCATTTTCATCTTTTTCATAACCAACAACATCACCTACATTAGTAAGCCCAACAAGTACACCTGTTCCATCTTCATTTCTTAAACCCTTTTTTACATTATATTTTTGAAAAAGCTCACTATCTATTTTTATTCTTTTGCTTGAATGGTCATAAAGTTTGTATAATAAATACTCTTTTTTCATAAATATTCCCTTAAATATATTATTTTTTATTACATTATAGAAACTATTTTTTCTGCAAACTCTCTTGTGCCAAGTGCAGTGCCATTATCCATAAAGCTTGCCAAATCTTCTGTAGCATATCCGCTTTCAAATGATTTCTCTAATGCATTTATTATTAAACCTGCCGCCTCATTCATATTCAAATATTCTAATGCCATCACAGAAGAAAGTATCAATGAACAAGGATTAGCCTTATTTTTTCCTGCTATATCTGGTGCTGTGCCGTGGGTCGCTTCAAAAATAGCATGTCCTGTTTTATAATTAATGTTTCCGCCCGGTGCTATTCCTATTCCTCCTACCATAGCTGCTAATTGGTCTGATACATAATCACCGTTTAAGTTTAATGTTGCTATTACAGAATAATCTTCTGGTTTTAATAATGTGTTTTGTAAAAATGCATCGCAAATATTATCTTTTATTATAAGTTTGCCTTGTGCTTTTGCTTCTTTTAACTTTTCTTTTGCTTTATCTTCTCCAAACTCTTTTTTTATTTCTGCATATTCTTCCATAGTAAAAGTTTTATCAGCAAACTCTTTTCTAGCAAGCTCATATCCATATTTTTTAAATCCTCCCTCGGTGAACTTCATTATATTTCCTTTATGAACCAAAGTAACAGAAGGAAGTTTATTTAATAAAGCATATTCTATTGCAGAACGTATAAGTCTTTCAGAGCCTTCCTCAGATACAGGCTTAACTCCGAAAGATGAAGTTTCTGGGAATCTTACTTTAGTTACTCCCATTTCGTTTTTTAGGAAGTTATAGAATTTTTTTGCTTCTTCTGTCCCTGTTTTCCATTCTATACCTGCATATATATCTTCAGTGTTTTCTCTAAACACAACCATATTAACTTTATTAGGCTCTTTTACAGGTGAAGAAGTACCCTTAAACCATCTTACAGGTCTTAAACAAACATAAAGATCTAAAGTTTGACGAAGTGCCACATTGAGTGAACGCATACCCTCTCCAACAGGAGTAGTTAAAGGTCCTTTTATGCCTATAAGATACTCTTTAAAAATGTTTATAGTTTCATCAGGTAAAGGAGTACCTAACTCTTTTTGTGCCTTATCTCCTGCAAGCACCTCAAGCCATTCAATAGACTTATCTCCCTTGTAGGCTTTTTTTACAGCCGCATTTACAACCATTTGAGAAGCAGGCGTAATTTCTGCACCTACTCCGTCACCCTCTATAAAAGGAATTGTAACTTTATTTGGTACTATCAATTTACCATTTTTCATTTCTATTTTACTCATATTAAAATCCTATTATTATTAATTGTTTTTTATTTGCGGGGACTAGCCCACGCTCCCCCAGTTCTTTTACGACCGTAGGAAGTGCCTTCGGTATTGGTATAAAAGAACCAAAATAACTGCATTTTATTTAAGATACTATAAAGAATATCAAACATTTAAATTTATATAAATCAATTTTTCATTAAACTATTCAATGCTCCTCCGTTTTTAAACCATTCAATCTGTGCTTCATTATATGTGTGAACCGCTTCAAAAGTCTTTTCACTTCCATTTTGATGAATTACTTTAACAGTTAAGTTTTGTTTAGGCCTAAAATCATCAAGTCCTAATATGCTTATTTTATCTTTTTCTTCTATCTTGTCATAATCATCTTTATTTTTAAATGTTATAGCAAGCATCCCTTGTTTTTTAAGATTAGTTTCATGTATCCTAGCAAAACTTTTAGCAAGCACCGCCTTAACATTCAAAAATCTTGGCTCCATTGCAGCATGCTCTCTGCTTGAGCCTTCTCCATAATTCTCTTCTGCCACCACTATAGAAGATATATTTTTTTGCTTATATTCTTTTGCTGTTTTTGAAACCTCTTCATAACTGTTAGTTAATTGATTAAATACAGAGTTTGTTTTGCCGTTAAAGAAATTAACAGCCCCCATTAGCATATTGTCTGAAATATTTTCCAAATGTCCTCTGAATTTTAGCCAAGGTCCAGCCATTGATATATGGTCGGTTGTACATTTACCTTTAACTTTTATAAGCAAAGGCATATTCTCAAAATCTTTTATATTAAACTTATCAAAAGGCTTTAATAACTGTAAGCGTTTAGAGTCTTTATCTATTATAATTTCTACACTCTTGTCTGGTGCATTTTGTCTGTTTTTGTTTTCTGTGCTAAGTCCGTTTTTTGGCAAAGCTATTCCAACAGGCTCATCGAGTTTAACTTCTTTTCCTTCTTCATTAATTAAACTATCTTTAAGAGGATTAAATCTTAAATCTCCCGCAATGCTTAAAGCCATTACAGTTTCAGGAGAGGCAACGAAGGCATGAGTATTAGGGTTGCCGTCAGCACGTTTTGCGAAGTTTCTATTGAAAGATGTTACTATTGAGTTTGCTCTTGTGTTGTCTTTCTCTTCTCTGTTCCACTGACCAATACAAGGTCCGCATGCATTAGTCATTATAATAGCACCTATTTTTTTGAAATCATCAATTATACCATCTCTTAAAGCCGCATTATATGAAGCTTCAGAGCCTGGGTTAATTATTATTTTTGATTTTACTTTTAATTTTTTCTCTATTACCTGACGAGCAATTGAAGAAGCCTTACTTAAATCATGATAAGAAGAATTAGTACAAGAGCCTATCAAACCAACTTCCATAGCTGTAGGATATTTATTTTCTTCTACCTTTTTAGCGAACTCACTTATAGTGCATGCTGCATCTGGTGTAAATGGGCCGTTTATATATGGTTCTAATTCAGACAAATTAATTTCTATTATTTTATTATAATATTTTTCCGGATTATTATACACTTCTTCGTCTGCTTTTAGATTATTTATGTTTTCATTAGCAAGTTTAGCTATCTCTTCGCGTCCTGTAGCAATTAAATATTCTTTTATATTACTGTCATAAGGAAATATTGAAGTGGTAGCCCCCACCTCTGCCCCCATATTACAAATAGAAGCCTTACCAGCAGCCGATAAACTATTAGCACCCTCTCCAAAATATTCTATAATAGAGTTAGTGCCTCCTTTAACTGTTAGAAATCCTGCCAATTTTAATATCACATCTTTTGCACTAGCCCAGCCATTTAAAGAGCCTGTTAATTTTACCCCTATTATATTAGGTATTTTTAATTCCCATTCCATACCTGTCATAACATCAACCGCATCAGCTCCGCCAACACCTATGGCAATCATTCCAAGCCCTCCAGCATTAGGTGTATGAGAATCTGTTCCTACCATCATGCCGCCCGGAAAAGCATAATTCTCTAAAACTATTTGGTGAATAATTCCAGAGCCTGCCTCCCAAAAACCAAGCCCGTACTTTTTAGCAACACTTTCCAAAAAATTATAAACTTCTTTATTAACATTAAGTGCATTTTTTAAATCCTCTTCAGCACCCTTACAAGCCTCTATTAAATGGTCGCAATGTATTGTTGCAGGCACTGCAGAAGAAGTTTTTCCAGCATTCATAAATTGAAGTAATGCCATTTGTGCTGTAGCATCTTGCATTGCTACTCTATCTGGTCGAAAATCTGCATAGTCTTCTGCCCTCTTAAAATCTTTTACTGTTTTCTCATCATACAAATGAGCGTATAATATTTTTTCTGATAAAGTCAATGCTCTATTTAATTTTTGTTTTATACTATTAACTTTATTAGAATAGTTTAAATAAAATTTCTTTATCATTTCTACATCATATATTGGCATACTTTTCCCTCAAAATAAAAAAAATAATATTGTTATTAGTAATACTATACAACAATATTATTTTTGGGGCTGTCCTAGATAACTAAAAAAGCTCCTTTCTTGCTAAATTATATATAATTTCCAACTGTTTGTCAACTTTTGGATTATTAAATCTAAATTGACACTCTTTAATAAATAAGTGAAAATGTTCTTTTGGTATTCCATTAAATTTACGAAGATGTCTCTTTGCTTGATTCC